>WRMU01000001.1 GCA_009776965.1 Microgenomates group bacterium
CTCAGAGAAAAACTAGACGTCTTGAAACAAGTAGGCTTAGGTTATATCACTCTTGGCCAAAGCGCCCCCACTCTCTCCGGCGGCGAAGCTCAGCGGGTAAAACTAGCTAAAGAACTATCCAGTAATAGACTAGACCATATGGTTTATCTATTGGATGAGCCCACCACTGGTCTACATTTTGCCGATGTTCAAAATCTCATTAATATTCTCTTTAGCTTAGTTAATCAAAACAATACCGTCATTGTTATTGAACACAATCTCGATGTCATTAAAAATGCTGATCATATTATTGATTTGGGGCCCGAAGGTGGACTTAAAGGCGGACAAGTTGTTGGCACCGGCACTCCCTCCCAAATCGCCAACAACCCCTACTCTTGGACTGGTAAGTTTCTTCAATAAAACAGCCGCGGTAAGCTTGTTTCAGGATATCGCAGCTGTTTCCCCTCACCGGGTATGCTCCTAATATAAAATAAACTATCCCAAAAAAAAAGGCGCAAAAAAGAGCGGCTCATGCACCTATATTTTTCCCTCGTCTCATCCCAAAATATTTTTATGGGTTGATATATTTAGAGCAGTTTTTGCAATAATGTGTTATAGTCAAAAAGTATGATAAAATGAATATCATGACAAAAAAAGGTCAAGTCGGTCCATTTAGTTTATTCAAAAGTTTTCGCGCCGCTGCCGCTGGCTTAGGCCAAACCCTACGCACCGAACAAAACATGCGCTTTCATCTTCTAGCTACGGTCATCATTCTTGCTTGCGGCTGGTGGGTCCAGCTTAGTCCAGTTGAGTGGTCTTTGATCATTTTGTGTTGTGTTGCCGTCATGGGAGTGGAGTTACTAAATACTGCCATCGAATATCTCTGCGATATTGTCCGCGATAAAATGCGTCTCAACTATCAGGCCACCAAAATCCCTCGGGATATGGCTGCTGCCGCTGTGTTGATTGTTTCCATGGGTGCCGCTGCTGTTGGCTTAATTATTTTTTTACCTAAGTTTTTTTAATTTGCTCTTATGTCTGGCTTTTCTAAAAAAATCAATAACTTCAAAGCCCTTAGCCAAGTTTCTCACAGTCTCCTCTCCCATCCCAAAAATGAGGATTTAGTCCAAAACACTGTTGACACTATTCTCTTAGAGATTAATGCTCTGGGAGAAAAGTTTGATATGGCTTTAGTAGCTCTCGTCGATAAGGAAAGAAGGAATCTGAGGCGAGTGGCCAGCTCCCAAACCAATCGTGTCGCCGAAAAACTAGTTAAATCCCTCAGGCATGAAGTGGGTATCAAAATCTCCGAAGTAGTCACTCCCCTCACCCATAAAAAAAACCTTTCTGTTCTCTGCGTGGTTCAAGACAAAGTCTGTTTTTCTTATGATTTAGTGGATTTGATGTGTCCCCCTCTAACCCAAGAACAAGCTAGGGAGATTCAAAAAGCTGGCGGCTTAAAGACATTTTTTATCTTTCCCATTAAAATTGATGATCAAGTTATCGGCTGTTTGATTTTAAGCACTATGCGCAAACTCCATAAATTAGCTAATGAAGAACGCCAACTTATTGAAAGCCTGACTGATATCATTGGCATCGCCGTCCAAAACCAAAAGCTCTTTGCCCAAATTAAAGAAGATAAAAAAAGACTAGCTAAGGCCAACAGACAACTCCAAGCCCTCGATAAAACTAAAAATGATTTTATTTCTGTCGCCAGCCATGAGTTGCGCACTCCCATGACAGCCATCAAAGGCTATGTCTATCTTCTCCAACAAACCGACAACTTGCCCGATAAAGCCACCCAACTCAAATACCTTCAAACTTGCTATGATAGTGCCGATCGCCTCATCACCTTAGTTAACGACATGCTTTCTATTAGCAAGATCGAGGAGGAAGGTTTTGCTCTTTCCAAGGGTTGGATCGACCTAGCTAGTATCATGCATAAAGCCTATGATGCAGTCGTTTCTATTGCCATCAGAAAAAAAATAAAGTTTACTCTCAATATTGCACGTGAACCACTCATGATTGGCGCTGATGCCAAACTCCTCCACGAAGTAACCGCTAATTTTTTAAGCAATGCTCTAAAGTTTACCAATCGAGGAGGTGAAGTTGCTCTCAATTTAAGTATCATTAAGAAAGAAAATAAGGAGTTTGTCAGAGTCTCTGTTTCCGACACTGGAGTGGGCATTGCTAAAGAAAACGCCGACAAGATTTTCTCCAAGTTTACTCGCCTCGAAAAATCTTATGTCAAAACTAGCGATACCGGCACCGGCCTAGGGCTTTACTTTGCTCAGCGAGCCATTAAAAAACATGGTGGCGAGATTTGGTTCGACAGCATCGCCGGCAAAGGTTCAACTTTTTATTTTCAACTACCCTTAAGCTCCACCCCTCCTCCTCCAGAAGAAGACTAAGTCCCTCACTTTTCAAGTCTTGATTATCAGGTTTTTGAACTCCTCATTCGTCAGCGGTGCGGCCTTTGTGCAGGCCACGTCATAAATCTTTTGTGCCTGCTCATCAGTCAAATCTAATCCCAAATCATATAGAGCCTTTAACTTAATGCCCTTTAATCCTGTCGCTGCCGAGACTACAATCTTCGGCTTTCGCCCCCATTCTGCTGTTCCCCATGGAGAATGAATAGCATTTTTCATGGTCGTCAACATTTTTTGAGCATCGCTCAGTTCTTTGATCAGCCTCTCCACTTTATATTCCGCCGCCAAATGTGTTCCAAAACAAGAGCTAAAGGCATTTCCTGCCAAAACTCCCATCTCTGGCACTTCTTCTCCAATTAGTTGTCCATAAGCCTTGCTTACCGCCCAAAGTTTTTGTGGTTCAAAAGGGACAGTTTCTCTGCTTCCTCTAAGCACATAATACAGATTTGCTGCCATCGCCTCCAGCGAACAGTTCCCTGCTCGCTCCCCATCACCCCAAGGAGCAATTCCCACCATTTTGGCTCCATTAGCTAGCGCCACCAAAGCATTACTCACTGCCAATCCTCGATCATTATGATTATGGATTTTGATTATCACCTCAGCTCGCTCTAAATCAGTCAGTATTTTTTGCACAAACTTGAATAGTCTGGCAGTGCCTCGCTCTCCCGCCACTCCCGCTGTATCAGTGATAATTAAGGTTGTTAAATAAGCCCCTCCTGCCTCCGCCATAACTTCGATTATCTCTTTGATAAACCAAGGCGGAGTTTGGGTGGCGTGTTCAATAGTGCCATAAATCTCAATTTTATACTTCGCCGCTAATGCAAAGCTTTTTCTGATATCATTCTTTATCTGCTCCACCGTCCAGCCTTCGGCGAACATTCGCAAAGGAGCCGTTCCGCGGAAAATTGCCATCCCCGTATTCGGGTTAATCTTTTTACACTCCTTTCCCCATTCCACCGCCTCAACCATCGTTGGCGAGCCCAATACCGGAACCATCTCCGGCATTTCTTCATGTAGTTGTGAGAGAATACTCTGTATCCGTTGATCCGTGATTGTTCCTCGCCCCGCATATAAACCAATCAAGCTCCGCCTGATCCCCAAAGCATAAATCGCTCGCAAATAATCCATAGCCTTATCTACATCAGGAACAATCTTCACTCTGCCTAATGCGTCTCGCAACCCCTCGTCCATCAATATCGTTTCACTCGCTTGTTTTGGTGTCGGCTCGGTTAAAATCTTTTTTTCTACCTCCGTTAACCCATCCTTATCCCGCTCATTATCCCAATCAAAATTGTGTGGTAAAGTCTCGTCGTATAGCTCACTAATCTTGGCGAATAGTTCTTGCTTGACTTTCTGTGTACTCATCCGATATATTATACACTACTATGCAAGTAAGCTCTAAAATGTCCATCTTCCAAAGTAGTCAAGTAGATAAGGTCATGGCCCTCACTGAGGCGGCTAAAGCTGCTGGTAGGGATATTATTTCCCTAAACATGGGTGTTCCTTTTTATCCTCTACTCCCAGAAATAGCCACTAAATTGGCCGCTAATCTCACTCGCCCCGACATTTCCTTCTACACTCCTTTTAACGGTCGATCCGACTTGCGCGCTAAATTAGCCGAGGTTTCTAGCCACAAAACTGGTCGAAAAGTTAGTCCAGAAGAAATCTCTGTTACTGTCGGTGCTATGGCCGGTCTTTTTAATGTTTTTCTCACCGTCCTCGACCAAAATGACGAAATCATCATCCCCGCTCCTTATTTTTATTCCTACCGCCAACAAGTAGAATTAGTCGGTGCCAAAGCCGTTGAAGTACCTCTAGAGCTTAACAGTCAGGGAGCTTACGAACTTCCTCTTGAGCGTATCAAAAAAGCGATTAATAAACATACTCGCGCTATTCTCATCAACTCCCCCCATAACCCCACCGGTGCTATTTTTAGTGAGCAAAACCTGCGCGAACTAGCTGCCTTAGTGGCCGACAAAAAAATCTATGTTATCACCGATGAGGTCTATGACTATCTTAGCTTCACCGGCAAAGAAGTATTTAATATTGCCTCCCTCTGGCGCGACTTAGATCCCTATCTAATTCGCTGCTATTCCTTTTCTAAAATCTACGGTATTACCGGCTACCGGCTTGGCTACCTCCAAGCCGATAAAGCTCTTATCGACAAACTCTACGGCGTTAACATGGACACCGTCATCTGCGCTCCCACTATCGCTCAAGAGTTAGTCATGATTGCTCTCAGTGAGCCCGAGCTTCCTTCTCTCGCCAAACACATCAAAACTCTCACCGCCAACCGCTCCCTCATGATGAAGGAGTTAGATCAAAGTCCTGAGCTTTTTTCCTATATTATTCCTCAGGGAACTTACTATATGTGGGTCAAATATCATTTGCCTATCTCCAGCTACCAGCTTACCAGAAGGCTGATTCAAAAAGAAGGTGTGGCCGTTTTCCCCGGTACTGGTTTTGGCGAGGCGGGAGAAGGTTTTATTCGTTTCTCTTTTGGCGGGCAAGCCGCTAAAGTCACCGAAGCCTTCGCTCGTTTACGTCAGTCAGGGTTAAAATAACACATAGTTATTCCTCTCTAGTTTTACTTTGCATCCTAGCTCCAACTCCATCAGCTCAATTTGTAATTCTTCCACTCGAGCTCCCAATATCTTTTGTAGTTCATCGCTGGTCAATCCTTGTTTATACTTTTTAAGCAGCTCCCCAATCCGCCAGCCCAATTCGCTCACCTCCTCTCTTTTCCATCCCACCACTTTCTTCTTGGCCTCTCTTTTATCCTCAATTTTTAACACCTTTGGTATCCCGATCACTCGTCCTCGATAGGTTCGGCCAGTAATTTCTTGCTTAATATCTTCTCCAGAGCTGACCAATAGCGCTCCTTGGTTTAATAAGTTTTTTGTTCCTTCGGCAAACTTATTAAAAATACCCCCAGAAACTGCCATCACCTCCCTCCCACATTCTCCAGCTAATCTGGCAGTCACCAAGCTTCCGCTCTGCGCCGCTGCTTCCACCACCACCACCGCCTTACTCAAACCCGCTACAATTCTATTTCTCTGCAAAAAAGTCCATGGTTGAGGGAAAACTTCCGGTGGATATTCACTCACCAACACCAAGTTTCCTCTCCTAATCCATTTTTTAGCCAATTGCTCATGTGTCGAAGGAAAAAAGTTATTCACCCCAAATCCCAATACTCCGATACTTTCTCCTCCGCCTTCCATCGCCGCCACTTGTGCTTCTGTGTCTATTCCATACATCAGCCCCGACACCACTACCACTCCTAGCCCCGCTAATTCGCCCGCAATTTTTCTCGCCGCTCTCTGCCCATATTCTGTCATCATCCTCGCTCCCACCATGGCTACTGGCCAAGGTCGCTGCAAAATCTCCTCTCTGCCATAGACATAAATCTTCGCCGGAGGGTCTTTAATCTCTCGGAGTAGAGCGGGATAATTTTTCTGCTCGAATCTAATAATTGTGGGTTGTATATCAAACATAGAGTTTTTCCATTAACCCTATCATACCCACAAAAGTTACAAAATAGTTACAAAATCAGCGCAATCTCACACTTGCGCCAACAAGGCTATCGTTTCTCCCCACTGCTCCGCTCCTGCCTTTTCCTTAGCTTGAGTAATCTTCTCTAGTACCCCAGCATCTTGTGCATGCATTTTTTCTAGTCCTGACATCCTCTCCCAAGCCAAATCTTTCTTCAACTTCAGTGCTTTTTCCACTAGTATCCGCTCTAAGTCGGGGATCACTTCCATCAAAAAAGCCTCCATTTCCGCCTGCTTTTCCTCATCGCTGATCTCCATTTTTTTAATTACGTCAGTCAATTTCACCAATTCTTCTTCGGTCAATAGCAATTCCACATCATTATCCAAAAAATCATCCCAAACCGCCTTATTTAGCCGCTCTAAAAAGTTTTCTTTTTCCTCATCAGTCAGAGACTCTGCTCCCAGCAGAGTAAAGACATTTTGTTGTTCCAGAGATTGGGCAGTTTCTTCTTGCATACTATCATGATATAGCATTTTTTTGGTATAATCAACCCCATGTTCAAAAAGATTATTTTTGGTCTATTCACTGTCCTGCTTACCGTCGTTCCTTTTTTATTCACTTGGTTTAACACCGAGCTCTTTGAACTACCCAAAATGACTGCCGTTTATCTGCTCGCCGTGGCTCTAGCCGCCACTTGGCTACTCGATATGGTTGTCAATCGTCGTATAATTTTCCGCCCCACCCCTCTCGACTTGCCCATTCTCCTGTTTTTGCTCTCCCAAATCATTTCCACCATCCTTTCCCTCCATCCTCCCACCAGCCTTTTTGGTTATTATGGGCGTTTTAATGGCGGTTTGCTTTCCATCATTTCTTATATCATTATTTTTTATACCGCCGTCAACTATCTCACAAAAGCCGACTTCTTCCGCCTCCTGCGCGCCTCTCTCGTCTCCGCCGCCCTAATTAGCCTCTGGGGGGTACTTGAACATTTCGGCCACTCTTTTTCTTGCCTGCTAGTAAATCAAGAACGTGTTCTCTCTGGAGCTGCTTCCATCGGCGAAGTCTTTAACGTCGATTGTTGGGTACAAGACGTACAAGCTCGCGTCTATGCTTCCTTTGGCCAACCCAACTGGCTCGCTGTCTATCTCATCACTCTCATCCCCCTCAATCTTCATTTTATCATCCAAGACACCAAGCAGAAAAAATATCGCTCCCTCGCTTTCCTTTGGGTAACCGCCGTTCTTATGCCTTGTGCTCTATTTTTTACTTATTCACGCTCCGGCGTTTTGGGCTTATTAGTTTCTCTATTTTTTTTCCTCATCGGTTTAATCTTTATCCATCGCTCGCCCAAAAAAGCTTTTTCTCCTCCAGTAATTATTTTTATTTTTACCGCCATCGTCTTAGCCTTCCTTTGTCGAGCCACCTATCTAAGCGACTTAGCTTCTCCCGTTGGAGCTCAGGAACAATCAGAGCTAATTGTTCGTAACGAAATCACCGATTCTGCCGACATTCGCCTTATTGTTTGGCGAGGCGCCCTAGATGTTTGGAAAAGATACCCTCTTTTTGGGTCTGGGGTCGAAACTTTCGCTTATAGCTACTATTTAGATCGTCCCGTGGAGCACAACTATACCTCCGAATGGGATTTTCTCTATAACAAAGCCCATAATGAGCTGCTTAATTATCTGGCCACCACTGGACTCTTTGGTCTCCTAACCTATCTTTCAATTTGGAGTGTGTTTGGCTATTTACTTCTTAAAGCCCTTCTCAATTCTCATCTCGAGTCTGCCGACAAGACTGTTATTACCGCCCTTGGAGCTGGCCTCACTGCCATGTTCATGGCCAACTTCTTCGGTTTTTCCACCGTCGTCAGCAATGTTTTAGTTTTTCTATTTTTAGCCGGCTTAATTATTATCACCCAGACCCCAATTCCCCAAAAAACCAAGAAGGCAAAAACGTTAGTCTTTTGGCAATATGCTGCTTTCGCCATTATCGCCGCCAGCTCTCTCTCCTGCCTTCATCGCCTAGGCAACTTCTATCTGGCCGATTATAATTACCGCCTCGGAGAGACCTACATTAATCTTCGTCAGGTCGAAGCCGGTCTCACCAAAATCCATCAAGCTCTCAAATTAAATCCCCTTCTTGATACCGCCTACAATGAGCTAGCTAATATTTATGCTCAAATAGCTGTTTCCTATGCTAAACAAGAAGCCCAGCCAGAGCAAATTGCTCCCTTTATCGCTCGCGCAGAAACCTCTCTAGACAGCTCTCTTACCCTCAATTCCCATCATATCACCTCCCTTAAAAACGCCGCCCGTGCTTATACCACTCTCGCTCAAATCGACCTCAGCTACCTTACCAAAGCCCAAGATGTTTACTCCCACGCGCTAAAGTTAGCCCCCCACGACCCCAAGCTCAATTACAATTTGGCCATCCTTTTCTATAATACCAACCGTCGCGATGAAGGCAAAGAGCTTTTAGAAACCATCACCACCTACCTCAAGCCTAACTATCTAGAAGCTCGCCTTTTTCTCGCTTCCCGAGCCATTGAGGATGAAGATTTTGCTTTGGCCCAAAAAAATTATCAGTATATCCTAGACCATCTCGATCCCACTAATGAACAAGCCTTAACCAATATAGTTATTATCGCCACCATGAGTGCCCAACAAAATTGATATGACCAAATCTCTCATCCTCACTGCCCCCCATCCTCAGCTACGCGCTCCCAATAAACCTATCACCATCTTGGATAAAAAAACCAAAAGCCTCCTCAAAACCCTTCGCGAGCAGTTAATCTTAAGCGATGGTGTTGGTCTTGCCGCTCCCCAAATTGGTTATAACTATCGCGTTTTTGTCACTGACTTGCGTCGCGCCCTGCCCAGCTTTCCTCCCTCTAAGAACCCTTTTCGTTTTTTTATTAATCCCGTCATCTCCTCCCATTCCGAAAGAAAAATCACTGCCAAAGAGGATGACGGCAACTATACTCTCGAGGGCTGTTTATCACTACCCCATCTCTATGCTGCTATCCCTCGCTATCCAAATCTAGAATTATCTTTTTTCGAGCCAGATCTCACTACTGGACAGCTAGTCGCCAAAAGAGAAAGCTTCAGCGACTACTTTGCCCGCAATGTCCAACATGAGCTTGATCACTTAGATAATATTTTATTTGTTGATTATCTTAAGGGCAATGATCTCCTGCTTTATCGCACCAACCAACAAACTGGTCAGCTCGAAGAAATAGACAAAAGTTTTATTTATGGCTACTAAATATACAGTTATTATTGCTGGCTCCAGCCATAATTCTCTCGCTGCCACCCAAAGTTTGTTAAATAATCCTCATTTCGCCGTCGTTTCGATTCTTACCCCTGCCCCCAAACCAGCAGGTAAAAAACAACTTTTGATCAATAACCCCCTTCATCAATTTGCTCTTGAAAACAACATTCCTTTGTGGCTCATCACCAACAGATTGAAGGATCTTCAAGAAACTATCCTCACCACCTCTCCTCCCGACTTTCTTTTTGTGGTTGACTTTGGCTATTTTATTCCTTCTTGGTTGCTCAATTGGCCCAAAATCGCTCCTCTCAATCTTCATCCCTCAGCACTTCCCAAATACCGCGGCGCCTCCCCTGGACAATTTGTCATTCTCCATGACGAAAGGGAGAGTGCCCTTACTTTAATGAAACTAAATAGTCAATTAGATCAAGGAGACATTATTTACCAGCACTTTTTTTCTGTCAACGAGTGCTGGAGAGCCGCTGATTATTATCAACACGCTTTTAATAAAAATAACCTCAGTCTCATTAATCAAGCCATTCTTGATTTTGCCGCCCAAAAAATTACTTCCCAACCCCAGCCAACAGCTACGCCTACTCCCCTCGCTCGCGAACTAACCAAAAACGATGGTTTTATTCCTCTCGACATCCTTTTCGCAGCTCTCGACCCCTCTCAGTCTTTCTCTCAGATTTTCCCCAGCTTTGATAGCCAACAATCCCTTCCCAGCAATCCACCCTCCTCTCTCATCTCCGCTTCCCCTCGAGCCATTGATCGCGCCGTGCATGCCTTTTATCCTTTTCCTATTGTCTGGACCCTTATCCCCACCTCCCAAGGCCCTAAACGAGTCAAATTGCTAAATAGCGCCATTTCTTCGTCCAACAAACTGCTTTTAACCCAAGTCCAGCTTGAGGGAAAACCAGCTAAAACCTTGACTTTCTAGTCTCTTTCTGCCATAATAACCAGTCTTATGTCAAAACTCGCCCTCAAGTTCCCCCGCACTGCCAGCATTGGCAATACTGTCTCCCACGCCAAAAATCGCCATTCCCGCGCTTTCAAATATAATCTCCAAACCGTCACCGTTGTTGAGGATGGCAAAAAAATGCGTCTGCGCGTTCCTGCCAAATTACTCAAGACGCTCAAAAAAGCTGGCGTCACCACCCACCACCAAAAAGCAGATTAATTGTGCTACAATAAGCTCATGATCTCAGTTGTTTTAGCCACTCATAATGAGGAAAAGAACCTTCCTTCATGCCTAGATTCCATTAAAGATTTTGCTGACGAAATTATCATTGCCGATGGTGAATCCTCAGACCAAACTCTCTCCATCGCCAAAAAATATGGCGCTAAAACTGTCAAAACCACCAATAAACCCAACTTTCATATCAATAAACAACTTGCCATTGATGCTGCCAAAGGTGACTTAATCCTCCAGCTTGATGCTGACGAACATGTCGATAGCGAACTCAAAAAGTTCATTGTCACCATCCACCAAACTGCCGACCATACTTACTCTGCTTGGTGGCTAAAACGCCAAAACTTCTTTCTAGGCCGCTGGATGAAGCGCGGTGGCCTTTATCCCGATCCCGTCATTCGCCTTTTCTGGCGCGGCGAAGCTTGGCTGCCTCAAAAAGATGTTCATGAGCAGATGGCGGTTAAAAATGATAATGTCGGTTGGGCTTTCGGCCACCTCCTCCATTTTTCCTATCCCGTTTTTGATTCTTATATCACCAAGTTCAACACTTACACCACCTTCAAAGCTCTCCAGCTAAAAGAAGCCCGCTTAAAACGCAGCTGGCATGTCGCCCTCAGCTATATTCTTTTCAAACCTTGGGGAACTTTTTTCCTTATGTATGTTCGCCACCGCGGTTTCCGCGATGGTTTAGCTGGATTTATTTTTGCCTTGGGTTCCAGCTGGCATCATCCTATCGCTTATCTCAAGTATTGTGAAATGACCAAAAAAAAGTAAAGTCGGAGAAACAGGACTCGAACCTGCGACCTCACGCTCCCAAAGCGTGCGCTCTAGCCATCTGAGCTATTCTCCGTAAAAAGTGCCTCAGGCGAGACTCGAACTCGCATGCTATTGCTAGCGGCAGATTTTAAGTCTGCTGTGTCTACCATTCCACCACCAAGGCCTCTCGAAAAAGAACTGGTAAATTATAACAAAAAATGCTAGAATATACCAGTATGGCCACAGTCAACGGCGGAAATCTCAAAAAAGGTATGTATATTGACTTTCGTAGTCAACCTCATCAAGTCACCATGACTCAGTTCGTCTCGCCCGGCAAGGGTAGCGCCTTCACTCGAGCTAAATTACGCAACCTTAAAACTAATAATACCATCGAGTTCACCTTCAAAACTACCGAAATGATCGAAATCCTCGACATCGGCTCGCGCGAGCTAGTTTTTTCGTATGTTGATGCCGACGAAGTATGGTTTATGGATGAGCGCACCTTTGAGCAATATGCAGTCGACAAAAAACTCATTAGTGATCAGCTTGGTTTTCTCGTCCCCGACCTCAAGGTTTATATCCTATTTTACGACGAAAAACCCATCGGCGTCAGTTTCCCCCCTAAAGTTAAAATGAAAGTGCAAGAAGCTCCTGAGGCCATCGCTGGTGACCGCGTTAATGCCGGCAAAAAACCCGTCACCATGGAGACTGGCCTCACTGTCCAAGCTCCCTTATTTGTCAAAACTGGAGATACTCTCATCATCGAAACCGACTCCGGCCAGTATGTTTCTAGGGCAAATTAACCCCAATACTCCGGATATTGATCAATAAAAGACTGCCTTTGCCCCGTTTTCGCATCGGCAATAAACGGCCTAAAAGTCTGCATCTTTTCATCACTATGCTTACTCACCATGTTCATCAACTTTTTCACATAATTCTCTAAATCTTCGGCATTTTTAATTCGAATAAAATAAAAAGACTTTTTATTCACTCGCTCTATTCCTTTTTGGGCATCTTCTGTCGACACCCCAGAACTATTAGCTCCTGATCGCGCCTCAAAACTGCCCACTCCCAGTATTCGGTCCATAGGAGTTCGCGTTTGACTCTGGGTATCCACTATATTCTTAACCGGTAAAGTTTGTCTGATATTATTAATTGGATTAATTTGGATCAACTTTATCAAATGATAATTAGTCACTATGCCCAAAGTTCGCTTCCAAGTAAAACGCAGCCAACTCAAGATCAACAAGGTGATAATTATGACCAATACTCCTATGGCCCCCAAAATCAGCTTTGCCTTCACTCCCAAATCATCCAACATTCTATTTAGCAACGCTATCACCACTAAAGCTACTATCCCCACCAACATTGCCCCAATTTGGCGCAAATAAAGCATTATTTTTGCTTCTCTAGCGATATACAAGATCTTCTCCTCGCTTTGCTGGCCGCTAAAACGATACTTAAAAGGAAACACAAACTCATTCACCTCAAACACATTCTCCAAAGACAACAACTCGCTCATATAGAGATATTATAACATCTATTTATTAGCCACGCCCTCAGCAATTTCTCTGCTCAAATTGTCAATTTTTTCTCGTACCGAAGCAATTAAACCGTCATAATGTCCGTCAATATCATTATGTGTCTGCTCTCTCTTGCGATTTAAGCTATCAATAGCAATACGCGCCATCTGATCTCCAATATCATCTAAACCAGTCTCAGCCCCCATCGTTTCTTCGGTGTCAATATTTTCGTGGCTAACACTCTGCTGATGCTGCTCACCATCCCCTCCTTCTTGAATGACAGGAGGTACGGCTGGTTGATAATCATCAATTAAATCATCATCAAGCTTAATGTATGAATTGTTCTCGTCAGACATGGGCAAGTCTTTCTATTTAATTTGCTCAAACTTCATTATAAATGAGTGCCTAAAATTATGCAAGTAGTTGAATGTCAATCGGTGCGTGATCACTCCCCATCACCTCGCTTAAAATATTCGCCTCTTTCAAATAAGGCGCCAAACTAGCGCTCAACCAAAAATAATCAATCCGCCAACCCACATTCCTCTCTCTCGCCCTAGTTTTATAATCCCACCAACTGTACCCACCCTTTTCTTCTGGATGCAGATAACGCCAGCTATCAATAAATCCTCTGCTCAAAAACTCACTTATCCATGCTCGCTCCATTAACAAAAACCCCGTATTTTTGCTATTCTCTTTCGGTCTAGCCAAATCAATCTCCTCATGTGCCGTATTTACATCCCCACAAATAATAATATCAGCATAATCTTTTTTCTTCTCCGCCACTGCCCTCTCAAAAGCGCCATAATAATTCATTTTATATTGCAGCCTCTCCTCGCTCATTCCGCCATTAGGAAAATAACAATTAATAAATAACACCTTTTCTCCTCGACAGATAAACTCTCCTGCGCATATCCTTCCCTCCGCATTTAATAATCTCTTGTCCTCCTCATTTTTTGCCGACAATCCATCCCAAAACTTAAATTGCGTTTTCTCCCAAAAATCCTTTTTCACTAATAGCATCGTCCCCGAATAACCCTTTTTTTCCGCCGCCCGCCATCGCCACTCATACTCATTTTGCAATACTAGTGGCATCTCTGGATTATCGACTTTAATTTCCTGCAGGGCAATTATATCCGCTCCACTCTTAAGCAGAAACTCAATACCTCCCTTCCTGCTAATCGCTCGCCACCCATTAACGTTCCAACTTAAAAACTTCATCAGACAAAGTTACACAACAATTTAATTTCTATATTTTTTGGAGATTGATCATTGTCTGTCACTGGATAAGCCACCAAAACTAAACATTTCTCCTCATTTCTAACATAAGCTCCCGCGCATTCACTAAACACTCCCTTTTCCACAATTAAACACTCTCCATCTCTGATTTTTTGTTCCTTAAAACCAAACTCGCTCAACTGCTCCTCCTGCCAATTCAAGTATTCATTCAATTCCGTCGCCGCCACTTGATATGGTTGTTCTATCATTAGCCCGTGCGCCCGAATATAAGTCCCATCCAGCCAATAGATTCCCTCAACGCGATCTTGTTCTATAGTCCATTTTTTGCCCCATTTCTGTTGCACATTATCCGTCAATTTAGGAAATAATGTCTCATTCTTCTCTGGTGCTATCACTACCTCCGCTTCCTCCTCTTGTTCATGAAAATTAAGTCGTCCAAAGCCATTCCATAAAAATTGCTCACTCGATCCACCCACCGCCAATAGCAATACCGCCGCCAGTAACATAACCCCCAAACTGCCAATAATGTCATTTTTCATAATCAGATTTTTCTTCGCCGATATTTCTCGGACACCCTAATTCTCGTTAACTCTCTCTCCATTCTGGCAGTTAAAGAAGCCACTTCTTCCACATTGAGTCGATCTTTCTTTTTCATCAGCTCCTCCGCCTCTTTTCTCGCTTGTTTGGCCTGATCTAGATCTATTTCTTCCACTTTTTCTGCCGATCTAGACAGCACTGTCAATTCATTGTCCGAGAACTCCGCTATCCCCAAAGAAATTACCAAATGTTGCCAGTTATTGTCCTCCTTTTTACGTCTAATACTCACTTCTCCCGCCTTTAAGGCAGCTAAATAAGGCGTATGGTTAGGCAAAATACCCACTTCCCCCTCTGTTGTTGGTAATAACACCTCATAAACCTCACCCGCAAACACATTTCTTTCTGGAGTATTCACGCTTAGTTGTATCATTATTTTCCACTCGCCTCCAAGACTTCTTCAACACTACCCTTAATAAAGAAGTCCTGTTCTGCCACATGATCTAACTCGCCTTTAAGGATCATGTCGAAACCAGCGATAGTATCTGCTATTTTAACATACTTTCCCTCAATTCCGGTGAACTGCTCGGCCACAAAGAAGGGCTGCGACAAAAATCTCTGCACCTTTCTCGCTCGCGATACTATTATCTTGTCTATATCACTCAACTCCTCCATCCCCAAAATAGCAATAATATCTTGTAGGTCCTTATATCTCTGTAGTATCCGCTGCACTTCTCTCGCCACTCGATAGTGCTCCTCTCCCACCACTTCTGGCGATAACATAGTTGAAGAAGAATCCAGTGGATCCACCGCCGGATAAATACCCAATTCCGACAAAGCCCTATTTAATACCACCGTAGCATCTAAATGTGCAAAAGTAGTTGCTGGCGCCGGATCAGTCAGATCGTCGGCCGGCACATACACCGCCTGCACACTAGTAATAGAGCCATTTTTAGTGGAAGTAATTCTCTCCTGAAACTTGCCCATTTCCTCAGCCAATGTGGGCTGATAACCCACTGCCGAAGGAATGCGTCCCAGCAAAGCCGACACTTCGCTCCCAGCTTGAGTGAAACGAAAGATATTATCAATAAATAACAACACATCTTTTTTTTGTTCATCGCGGAAATACTCCGCCATGGCCAAACCGCTCAAGCCTACTCTCTGTCTCGCCCCAGGCGGTTCATTCATTTGTCCAAATACTAATACTGTCTTATCAATCACTCCCGATTCTTTCATTTCATTATACAAATCATTTCCCTCCCTAGTCCGCTCGCCCACTCCCGCAAACACACTATACCCACCATGTTCCTGAGCGATATTCCGAATCAATTCTTGAATTAACACTGTCTTACCCACTCCCGCCCCGCCAAATAGCCCCACTTTTCCTCCCTTAATAAAGGGACAAATCAAATCAATCACCTTAATGCCGGTCTCAAATATTTCCACACTATTCGCTTGCGCCGCGAAATTAGGAGCATCACGATGAATTGGTCGCTTTTCTTTAGTAGGTGGTGGCTTTTGCTCGTCAATTGGCTCTCCCAACACATTAAACATTCTCCCCAACACTTCTTTGCCCACCGGAACTCTAATGGGATGGTTAGTATTCACCACCTCCATCGCTCTCTTGAGCCCGTCAGTCGATCCCATAGCCACCGCCTTCACCACTCTATTTCCTATCTGGCTAGCTGTTTCCAAAACCAAAGTTTTTTCCTTACTAACTTTTACTTCCAAAGCGTCATAAATCTTGGGCAACTTGCCATCCTCAAACTCCACTTCCACCACCGGACCAATAATCTGAGTAATTTTTCCTGTCATAATATCCTTTCTTTTATTCTAGAGCCGCCTTCGAGGCAGCAATTTCTGCAATTTCATTAGTAATTTTAGCTTGGCGGACTTGGTTATAAGCTAAAGTTAAAGTTTCCACCATTTCCTCCGCTGCGTCAGTAGCTTTTTGCATCGCCATCATTCGCGCACTCTCACTAGCCGCTTTATTTTCCAACAGCGCATGATAAAGGTGGGCTCTAATTAGTAACGGCACCACCTCATCCACCACTTGAGCTTTATTTGGCTCCATCAAATAATCTATTTTGCTCTGATTTTTATCCGCTTCCCTGCCTTCTTTGCGCGCAATAATTTCCAAAATATCTTGCAAGTCAGTAATGTTCAAAGGCATCACCTGACGCACTCTAGGCACTTGGGTCATGGTATTCATATGGTCGGTATAGATAATCACCACTCTATCCACCTTTTTATTCAAAAACTCCTCCTGCATCACTTGAAAAATTGCCGTCCGATTTGCCCGCGTAATCGTGCTTTCTAAATTAGTAAAAGAAGCCACCATGGGTATGGATAGTTTTTTCGCTATCTTTTCCCCCTTCCTCCCGATCACAATTGCCGAAAACTCTCTCCCTTCGTACTTATTCATATATTGTCTCACCCGCCTCTCCAAATTACTATGAAAACCACCACATAGCCCTCGGTTAGAAGCCAGCAACACAATTAAAGTTTTATTACCTTCTCTCTCGCGTAAATAAACACTTTTTTTTACCGCCTCATCATCGTCTCGAACCAGATGAGCTAATATCTTCCAAGCCGCATAGGTGAAGGGACGAGCAGCCACCTTTCGATCCACCGCCTTCCTCATATTCACCGCCGCAATCATCTGCATCGCTTTAGTCATCTTACTCGTCACTAAAACTGACTTAATCCGCTGTTTTATGATTTTACCCGAATTGATCGACATTAAATCACGCTCTTTTTATAATCATTAATTAATTTTTCAACAGCCTTTACCACTTCTTTCGTCCAGTCTTTCTCGCTTGACAATAAACTCATCGCCTTTTCTCCTTTTTTACTTTGGGCAAAACGCAATAAACCTTGTTCAAACTCTCCTATTTTCTCTTTTTCCACATCATCTAAAAATCCATTGCTCAAAGCATACAAAACCAGTGCTTCTTGCTCCATGGATAGCGGCGAATACTGTTTTTGTCGCAGCAACAAAGTCGCCCTTTGTCCTCGTTCAATTTGCTCGCGCGTTTTATTGTCCAGATCACTCCCAAATTGAGTAAAAGCTTCCAGCTCTCTAAATTGCGCCAAATCAATCCGCAATCTTCCCGACACTTTCTTCACTGCCTTAGTTTGTGCGCTCCCTCCCACTCGCGATACACTCAAACCCGCATTAATCGCCGGTCGATGTCCTCGATAGAAAAGATCGCTCTCCAAATAAATCTGCCCGTCAGTGATCGAAATCACATTAGTAGGAATGTAGGCGCTGCTATCTCCCGCTTGCGTTTCGATAATCGGTAAAGCGGTAATTGATCCTCCGCCGTGAGCTTTATTTAACTTAGCTGCTCTCTCCAACAATCTTGAGTGTAGGTAAAACACATCCCCTGGATAAGCCTCTCTGCCGGGGGGACGGCGCAAAATCAACGACATTTGCCGATAAGCCACCGCATGCTTACTCAGGTCATCATATATAATCAATACGTCCTTGCCCTGATCCATAAAATACTCTCCAATCGCACAGCCAGCATACGGCGCAATATAAGAATAAGCTGCTCCTTGAGACGCTCCGGCCACCACCACAATCGTATAATCCATAGCTCCACACTCTCGCAGATTTTCCACTAGTCTAGCCACTTTGGATTCTTTCTGCCCAATACTCACATAAATACAAATTACGTCCTGATCCTTCTGATTAATAATCGTATCTATAGCTATCGCTGTCTTACCCGTTTGTCTATCTCCAATGATCAGCTCCCTTTGTCCTCTCCCAATTGGCACCATCGCATCAATAGCCTTGATACCCGTCTGCAGCGACTGATGTACTCCTTCTCTAGCCATTACCCCAGGCGCATTTTTCTCAATCGGATAATAAACTTTGGTCTTAATCGCCTTCCCCTCATCTAAAGGCCTGCCTAAAGGATCAATAATTCTTCCCAACAAATCATCACCTACCGGTAAAGACAAAACTCGCCCTGTTTGGACCACTTTTTGTCCTTCCTTAATATCTTGCGCCTCGCCAAACAAAATCACCCCCACTTCGTCCTCCTCAAGATTAAGTACCATCCCCACTTCTCCGTTCTCAAACTCCACCATCTCGCTATTCATTACTTCCGATAGCCCTTGCACTTTAACCACTCCATCCATAACTTGCACCACTCTGCCTGTTTTTTGCACTGCAAAGTCACGCTTAAACTCAGCCGTTTTTTCTTTTAGAGACTGTAGTAAATAATTATCCATGTTTACCTTTCTTCATGTATTAAGCTGTTTAGTTAGTTTTTCCAGCTGGGACTTTAGAGTTAAATCATAAAGGTCATCATTCACCTGAATTGTTAATCCTCGCTGCTCAGCATCAATCATTGTTTCCAAAATAATTTTTTTTGCTCTTACTTTTCCTTTAAGAAAATCAGTAATTTGTTTAGTTTGAGTGTTGCTCAAAGCAGCATCTGAACTCACTCTTGCGCGCACAGTACCTTCTTTTTCGTCCGCATATGTTTGCAACAAAGAGACTATTCGCTCCAGTTGGTCCATTTTTTTATGTCGTCTCAATTCCTTCATCAAAACTTCTATCACCGCTTCAATTTCCTGTCTACTACCCTTTTGAGTCAAAGGCAATAAGTTTTTAGCGATGGTAGTTGACGAAAAATAAGGCATTGTTTATTTAAGTCCTTCCTGCAAGTAAACCTGATCTATCTTTTTTGCCTCCACCTGCTGCCCCGTCACTCTCTCTACTCCCATAACCACCAAGTCTGCCATCTGCTCCTGAACTTGAGTCAGCATCGTTTCCTTTTCCCTTGCCAACTGCAATTCACTTTGAGCCAATACTCGCGCCGCTTGTTCTCGAGCCTCATTCAAGGCTTCACTTTTAATCTGCTCTGCCTGAGCTTGTGCTTGCGTCAGCAATTCTTTAGCCTCTTTTTTTGCCGCTAGCAAAATCTTCTCTTTTTTTTGGTCAGAAACAACCAAAGTTTCCTCTGCTCTACGAGCATTATCTATTCCGTCGGTAATTTCCTTTTGTCGTTTTTCCAATAAAGCCACTATTTTGTCCCAAGCAAACTTTTTCAAAATCCAGTAAATAATCGCAAAATTAACTAGTTGCGCAATCAAGTTTTTTACGTCCAAACCCAAGGCACCAATAAGTCCCATATTACTCCTTTCTTTCCCTTAAGCGAATATGCAGAGTAACGCAACTACTAATGCATAAATACCAGTGGATTCACAAATCGCCATCACCACAAACAAAGTGCTAGTAATTTTATCAGCTGCTTCTGGATTACGTCCAATTGCTTCGTATGCCTTACCTCCCACATAACCCTCAGCCAAAGCTGGCCCCAAAGCACCTAAGCCCATCGAAACCCCTGCCGCCACATATCTTAAAACTTCTGATTCCATAAATACCTTTCTGTTTATATTACTTTTTTTAATTAATAATTACTTTTTATTTTTTACTACTGCCACCTCTTTTTCTTCTCCCATCGCTTGTCCCAAATAAACCGTGGCTAACGATGCGAATACTAAGGCTTGAACCACACAAGTGAGCATGCTCAAAAACGTAAATGGGATGGGCAGAATAAAAGGAGCTAAAAACATCATCACTGCTGTCAATACCTCGCCCGCAAATAAATTGCCGAATAAGCGAAAAGACAAAGACAGGGCCTTAGCCAGCTCACCAACAATATTCATCAGCCCTAACACAAAATTAATCGGGCTAGAAAAATCAAACCATTGTTTCATATAAGGCTTAATTCCCTGATATGTGATAAACAAAACCTGCACTAGCCCTACCACCAGCAAAGTTAACACTAACACTTGTCCGTAATCAGCCAATGCTGTGCGGAAAATAGGGACTTCTCCTTGCTCTCTGCGCAGCGAGAAAGCACTTAAAGCTGGCATTAAGCTGAATAAATTACAAAACAAAATATAAAAGAACAGCGTAATTACTAAAGGGAAAAGTTTTTTGGTTTTGTCGCGACTTCCGGTCATCATACTTACACTATTCAACATCCATTCCACCACCATTTCCACTGCCACCTGTAATTTGTTAGGTATCAACTGCCATTTTTTCATCACTCCTAATATCATTCCCAACAACAGCAAAGTCACCACCATCTGCCAAAAAAAAGAATTGGTTACCCCGAAGCCAAAAATGGTAAACAAAACTTCTGGCGACAGCGATATATTAATCATTTCTTAGCGGTTTCATCCACCTTTCTTTTTGCAAATACCGAAATAATCAACGTAGTGGTTAAAAAAGCAGCCACTATCCCAGCTGCCAAAAACAAAGCATTATTAAAAACAGAGTGTAACCAAAAACCCAATCCTCCCAAAACCAATAGAGGTAACAAAGTAACCTTCATACTAAAAAGACGAGCTTCTTTGCGGACTTGGTTCATGGCGTCTATAGCCTCTGCCTGTGTTTTCATAAAAACCCAACGCGGATTATATAGTACCTCCCCTCCTCTGTCAATCATTGATTGACAGATTTAGCGTCTCGGCCTAAAAGGACGGCCGCTACCATTGGGTCGGCCATTGCCATTAGGCCTACTACCTCTAAATCCGCTTTGTTGTCTTGGAGGTCGGGCGTTTCTACTAGCCGCAACTTCTTCTTCTTGCTCTAAAGTCAGCATCGACAGCTTAATCTTCCCATCATCCTGAATCCCCGACACTCTGATATGTACTTTATCGCCCAGCTTAACTATGTCGCTAGCATCACGCACATAATCAGTACTCATCGCCGACACATGGATCAAACCTTCCTGACTGGGGAGATACTCCGCAAAAGCGCCATAACTCTCCACTCGTGTCACCACTGCTTCATATTCCTCTCCCACTGCCGCCTCGTGCATCATTCCCGCAATATACTTCACACATCTCTCGATCGCTTCCAGATCCGTGCCCGAAACATTAACATTGCCCACCTGTTTTTCTTCATCCTCATCCACATCAATTTGCACTTCAAACTGTTCAATCAGTCTCTTAATGTTTTTACCCCCTGGGCCAATCAATTCTCCAATCTTCCCCGCTGGAATTACTAACTGTTGAATCTTAGGCGCATATACGGACAACTCTTTTCTTGGCTCACTAATTATCTCCAGCATTTTATCTAAAATAAACAATCTCGCTGTTTTAGCCTTGGCCAATGCTTCTGTCAAGATTTTAGTAGAAATACCCTTCACCTTAATATCCATCTGCAAAGCGGTAATGCCCTGCGCGCTGCCTGCCACTTTGAAATCCATATCTCCGCAATGGTCTTCCACATCTTTAATATCCGACAAAATCTGATATTTAGTTGAACCGTCGGCGATTGCCTCAGCAGCCACCAAACCCATCGCAATTCCTGCCACCGGTCGCCTGATGGGTACTCCCGCCGCCATCAGCGACAAAGTTGATCCACACACCGCTGCCTGCGATGTTGAACCATTAGAGCTCAGAATCTCGCTCACCACGTGAATGGTATAAGGAAACTCCTCATGAGCAGGCAACATCGGCAATAAAGCCCTCTGAGCTAGCGCTCCATGCCCAATTTCGCGTCTTTTCGGCGATCCTAATCTTCCTGCATCGCCGGAAGCAAAAGGGGGCATATTGTAGTGATGCATATAATGATGCACTTCTTCACCGCCCATATCTTCCACATATTGCCCCAAAGCCGGTGGTGCCAAAGTGGTAATTGTCACTGCTTGAGTTGCTCCGCGCTTAAACATCGCGCTTCCATGAGTTCTCGGGAAAATATCCACCTCACAAATAATAGGCCTGATTTCATCGACCTTTCTCCCATCAGGACGTTGTCCATCTTCCAGAATCATCTCTCGCACCGCCTCATGAATTAGTTCCGACAACACATTATTAATATCCGCATTATTAATTTCTTGTACTTCTTCCTCAGTAGGTATAGTTTGCGCTAGCTTCTCTTGGATTTTCTCCAAAACCTGCTCTTTTTCTTTGCTCAAGTCCACCGCCTCGAATCTAGCTTCTTTCTCCACCACCTCTCTCACATCCATTACTTCCCTCAAGAAAGGCTCAATGATTGCTCTTTTAGCCGCAAAACTTTCCGTATTGTCCTCCCAGACAATCTTTTCTCTACCAATCTCTGCAGCAATTTTAGTAAATTGCTGACAAATGTCGCTAATAGTTTTTTGCGCCAAATCGAGAGCCTTGACCATCACTTCTTCGCTCACCTCGTTCCCTCCTGCTTCCACCATCGCAATTGCCTTAGCCGTTCCTCCCACAATCAAATCTAAATCAGATGTTTCTCTCTCCTCCTCAGTAGGGTTGAGAATAAACTCATCAGTGTTTTTATAATAGCCCACTCGCAAGCCCGCCATTGGCCCGTCAAAGGGAATATCACTCAAGGTCATCGCCAAACCAGTGGCCAGCATCCCTACCACCCCGTCATCATTCTGTTTATCATAAGAAAAAACCGTATTTACCACCTGCACTTCACGCATAAAACCTTCAGGAAACAAAGGTCTAATGGTCCTGTCAATCACTCGCGATTTCAAAATTGCCTCGTCGGTTGGCCTTCCGTCTCTTTTCACCCACCTAGAACCCTTAATAATTCCTCCCGCATATAACTTTTCCGCAAAATCCACGCTTAAAGGAAAATAGCCCAAATTAGACACACTCCCCATCGCTGCCGTGGTATGCACCACCGTATCCCCACATTGCGCCAAGACTGCTGCACTGGCTTGTTCCGAGAACTTGCCAATAGTCATCTTAACCTCTTTTTCACCCACTTTAATAGTAGTCACATATTCATGACCAAAAACTGGATATGACATAAAATCTTTCTTCAAAGCGCCAAGAAAACTGTTGGTGAGTGCTATACAAGAATTAACAAATATCCTGTCCTAAGCTTATTAACTCTTGAGAACTCTCACTAAACAGTGCTGATCTTTTTGCTTTCTATTTATTTTTTACTAATCGACCACATTATACCATACTTAAAAAAAACTTTCTCTATTAATTTTATAGAGAAAGTTTTTTAAGAGAAATGTTATAATAGAAAAATATGCACTACTACCAAAACAAAACAATTTTAGTCACCGGAGCAGCAGGTTTTATTGGCAGCCATTTAGTCCACTCTCTCCTGCAAGCAGGCGCCAAAGTAATCGGCGTAGACAATTTTATCTCCAGCGAAACTAGCAACAAAAATCTCCAAGACGTTTTAGACCATCAAAACTTTAATTTTGAGTTCGGCGATGCAGCCTCAGATCCCCACCTCTATTTACCTCAAGGAGTTAAAATTGATGCAATTTTCCATTTTGCTTCGCCGGCCAGTCCTCCAATCTACCAAAAATATCCCGTAGAAACTTATCTGGTGAACAGTTTAGGCACTCATCACTTGGCGTTTTGGCTTAAAAAACACAATCCTCAGGGAAGATTGCTCTTTGCCAGTACTTCGGAGGTTTATGGTAACCCTCTCGAACACCCCCAGAAAGAAAGTTATTGGGGAAATGTTAATCCCAACGGAGTGCGCAGTTGTTATGATGAAAGCAAGAGGATGGGGGAGACGGTATGCGGAGTATTCTATCGAGATTTTGGTTTAGACACCAGACTAGTAAGGATTTTTAATACCTATGGCCCGAGCATGAACCCTAATGACGGACGAATTATCCCTCAATTCATCCAGCAAGCTCAGGAGAATATACCTCTAACTGTTTATGGCGATGGCAGCCAAACTAGGAGTTATTGTTATGTGGATGATTTGGTGCGGGGGCTGCTGTTATTTATGGCCAAAGATGAACTTAAGGGAGAAACTATAAATCTGGGCAACCCCGAGGAATATACAGTATTGGAGACAGCCCGAATCTTCAACGAATTGGCAGGTAGGGACAAAGATATGATTGAGTTTAGACCCCTGCCTAGTGACGATCCGGTCAAGAGAAAACCAGATATTAGTAAAGCGAAAAAGCTGCTAGGCTGGGAGCCAGAAGTTGCCTTTAGAGAAGGGTTGACACGATGTCTGGAATAAAAGTCGGCCTCGATGCCACTAGTCTTGTTTACGGTCGCGGCGTCTCCCGCTACACCGCCAACCTCATCCGTGCCCTCACCCTCCAAAGCGCCGACATTGATTTAAGTGTCTATGCCGTCGCCAATAAACACCACCGCAAAGAGCTCTCCAAAGCCATCAATAGCCTCCGCCCCGAAGGCGGCGAAAGGTTTGCCCTCCATCTAGAAACCACCCCTTTGCGCCTGCAACAACTCAAATGGCGTTTGGGTTTAAGCCCCATTTCTCGCCATTTCCCCAACCTCGAAGTTTTGCATAGCTGGGACTATCTCCAACCGCCAGACAAAAACATTCCCCTCGTCTCCACTATCCACGACGTCTCCATGCTCAAATACCCCGACACTGCTCATTCGGCTATTCTCGCCGCCCATCAGTATTCTTGGCGACTCCTTCAAGACCGAGGCGCTCAGATCATCACCGATAGCCAGCAGAGTAGGGAAGACATCATTAATTATTTGGGCTTTGCTCCCTACCAAGTAACTACTATTCCTCTTGCCGTCCCCCAAGAAACCATTGATCTCGCCCATAACTTAACTAGCGATCAATACCAGATCATCCAAAACGAGCTTTTAGTAGGACCCAACTATCGCCCTTATATATTTTTTGTCGGTACCCGCGAGCCTCGCAAAAACCTCTCTCGCATGATCGCAGCTTGGCAGAGTCTGGACGTCGACCTTGATTTTATTATTGCTGGAGCCGAGGGTTGGGATAGAGATATTGATTTTATTCCTTCTCCTTCCCGCCAACTCCGTTTTCTAGGGAGGGTCAGCGATGCTCAGCTTGCCGTCCTCTATAATGAGGCCCAATTTCTCGCCTTTTGCTCTCTCGACGAAGGCTTCGGTCTTCCCGTTTTAGAAGCTTTCTATTATGGCACTCGCGTCTTAACCAGCGACATTCCCGTTATGCGCGAAGTGGGCGGCGACGCTGCTGTTTTTGTTAATCCTCAGGATAAAGAGAGTATTCGCCAAGGGATGATCAATCTTCTCGAAGAAAATACTAAAAAACAAACCCTGCGTGCTCAAAAAATGCGCCTGCAAAACGAGAAGTTTTCTTGGCAAAAAACCGCCCAAGACACCATTGCTGTTTACCAAAAATCCTTAACGTCGTAAAAACTCCTCAATACTCATATCATCGCGCAGTAAATCGTCCAACATATTGTCGTCTATGATCAGCTTCCGCCCTTCGTCCAGTTTTTTCTCAACTTGTTGCCTTCCGGAGTAGGTGGGATTGTTTCTCCTAGACGGATATTTGTATTTCCAACCTCCATCCTCCGTTTCATATTCACTTTTTTTACTCCAGCAGATTATCCTCTCTGGCAAATCGGCCAGAAACCTGCTTTCTGTCGCTTCGGTAATGCTGCCATACTGCCATCTTTTGCGCGCCAAAGTCAAGCACAGCCTCTCCTTGGCCCTAGTCATCCCCACATAACAAAGTCGTCGCTCCTCCGCCAAGCCCACCGGATCAAGTAATGATCTAGCATGCGGTAGCAATCCTTCCTCCATCCCCACCATGATCACTCCCCCAAACTCCAATCCCTTGGCGCTATGCAAACTCATTAAAGTCACTTTACTCTCCTGCTCCTCCTCCCTGCCCTCCGCCATATAACCATCTTGAATTAAAGCCACATTCTCCAAGAAGTTAGTTGTCTCCGTAAAAACTTCTGCCGAATTAATTAGCTCTAATACATTCTCCCATCTCGCTACCTCCTCCGCATCCTCCAAATCAAAAAACTCCTTATACGCCACCACCTCCACAATCTGCCGCAGCAACTCCGCTGGGGGGAGATCGGCCTTGGCTGTTTCCCTCCATTCCCAATATTTCTCCAGCCTTCGCTTGCCTATTTTTGTCACTCTAGCCAAACTGATCATATCCTGCGGATTAATTAAGATCCGCAAATAGGCCAGCATGTCTTTTACTTCTTTGCGCTCATAAAACTTGTACCCTCCCACCAACCGATAAGGAATGCCCAAATGCATCAAACTTTCTTCAAAAGGCCTGCTCTGGGCATTGGTGCGGTATAAAATCGCCACTTCACTATAATCTAAGCCTTCTTCCCGCCACTTCCTAATTAGTGCGGCCACAGTGCTAGCTTCCTTCATCCCCGTCCCCTCCTGCATAATTTCAATTTTTGTATTTCCCGATTTTTGCGTCCATAGTTTCAGGGTCGGATAGTCGGTGTTTTTGCTAATCACTGCCGTCGCTGCCGAGAGGATATTTTGTGTGCTGCGATAATTTTGCTCCAAGCAATACTCGACCACTGGACTAAAGTCTCGGCGTAAATACTCCAAATTGGCATAGTCCGCCCCTCGCCAAGCATAAATGCTCTGGCTAAAGTCCCCCACCGCCAACAGATTTTGTTGCTCATTGGCCAGTAACCTCATCAGCTTATACTGTGCTTTATTAGTATCCTGATATTCGTCAACCATCAAGTATTTGTATTGCCGCCGATAGGTCTCGCGCACTTGATCAAAATTGGTCAATAAAGTGATGGTATTGTTTAATAAATCATCAAAGTCCATCGCCATCTGTTCGCGCAATTGCCGCTGATAGCTTCTATATGCCCTCGCCACAAAACGCATATAGTCACTTCCTCCTCGCTCCTCCAAATCATCAGGCGTTTCCATATTGGATTTGGCCCGCGAAATAGCGTCCAGAACTGCCCGCGGTTTATATCGCTTCACGTCCCAACCATTATCTTTATAAATATTTTTTAGTAGTGACAACTGATCATCAGCATCAAAAATTATCCAATTCAAATCATAATTTATCTTTGTCGCCTGAGTCCTCAATATTCTAGCGCATAAACTATGGAATGTCCCTGCCCAAGACAATTTTGAACCTACCATCATTTCCACCCTCCGTTTCATCTCCGCTGCCGCCTTATTAGTAAAAGTCACCAGCAAAATCTCATCCTCAAAAGCCTTATGAGTTGCCATCAGCCAAGCTGCCCTTGTCGTTAGTACCTTAGTCTTGCCGCTCCCCGCTCCTGCCAGCACCAACGCTGTACCTCCGTCATGTACTACTGCCTTTCGCTGCTGATCATTCAAAGCCGCCAAAACACCCTCAATTTCCTTCATATATCGGATATTTTCATACCTGCAATTTAGTTTTCAAAACCCGTCATCACCGTCGCCGAGCGCATCCAGCTAGGTGCATTCACCGCCAAGTCTGGGCGATAAACGAAGGTCTCTGTCGGCACTCGGTTGTTATATATGCCATAGACATCATTCTGACACCCTCTCTGGCGATTATTAAAGTCCCTCCAAAGATTCAATTGTTGCAAAGCAACCATCATTCCCTGATGGATATATTGCTTATCTGTCCATACCCTCCCTTCTCCGCAATCAGATAGATCTTGATAGCTCTTCACGGTCACGCTTCCGTCAGCCATAAAGAAACCCTCCGAAGACCCTACATTCAACGATACTGGTATCCCCACATCTCCTCCATAAGCTGCGTTATTAACACTGGCAGTCTGCCCTTCCCAGCACTGATTTACCAGCTCCATGTCAATATCACCGCCCTGTGCCGGATTAGGCATGGCCAAACCTAAGTTAGCCTCAATAGTGATATTGCCCTTCGCAACAATCCCCAAGAAGTTCCCTTGATCCACCATCGTCACTGCATTATTACTCCCATAACTCTCCTCCCCCGCATCTTTATCCGAAGATAAGTACACATCACCCGCCACAAGCACCGTTACTTTTTGATATTCATTATCTTGTTTTCGAATATATAGAGGATTTTGATTGGCCGCTAAATACAGATCTCCCTTCACATAACACACCCAGTCTGTCACGCCCTCCACCTCCACCTGATATTTAATCGCCCAACAGCTGCCCTCGATGAAGTCGTTAGTAAAGAAAGGCCTACTTTCCCCAATCCCCTCTCTTTCTAATCTTGCCTTGGTCAATGGCTCGTCGTCATAAGTTACATAACTACTCAATAACCATAACATACGGTCAAAATCTTCCATAGCTGGAGTATAACCCGCTGTCTGTCCATCAGAAGCCACTCTCGATCCTGCCGCCCCCACACTGCCAGACGTTTCTGGAGTTGGCGTAATACCCTGACTGCTGGTCCTACTGGTCAACCTCTTAGCTAAACCAACATAAGTAGCTCCCGCCGGAATCGCTCCAATATTGCCATCTCGATTATTAACGGCTTCAATTCTGTTTCGTAGTGGATCCTCACTCCCTCCCTCGACCCCATCAATGCCACTCACCAAAGCCACCCCCGCGCTATTAGAGTTCCCACTACAAGCACCAAAACCTCTAATCATTCTTGCCGTACAATTCTGAGCACTGTCCCTGCTAGCTAAAATATCTTGATAGCCAGCCCCGCCCTCATATCTCATCGTCGCCAAATATGGATTTTCCTCGCCAATATTCAAACACTGCGCCTGACTATAAGTACAAGCGTCGGTCAAGGCATTAGTCGGCACTCGGCTTAACATCCCAGAATAGGCATAAACATTTCCTCCCGCCACCTGCCACCAAGCACTAGCAAAACAATCTCTCTTGCCTACATAGATTCTCTTACTGGTACAAATGTCCGCATTATTTAGCGGCAGCACATCTTGATAAGCGCAATCCGCTCCTCCGCTGGCTCTACTTGGACACATGCAGGCAAAATAGCTGGTCAGATCCCCAGAGTTAGTCAATCCATAACTCATGGTATAGCGGTTAAAGCTATAATTACTTATCAAATCCTCTCCTTGCACGATATGATGCTCAATAGCTTCTTCTTTATCCAGCTCAATTAGCGCATAATCCGCTCCACTGATTTGAAAGTCAAATGTTGTGTCTGGCGCCGTTTCTGTGCTTGGCTCATTAGGTATTTCTTCCCTAGTCGAGGTCATCACCGCTGTCTGTCTGGGCACACATTGTCCATCCTCATCCGCCGTGGCGCTAAACTCCGCATCTCCATAAACCACTAGCCGCAAGTCTGGAATGAAAGTAAACTCTGGAGTCAAGGCCAGCCCACCATTATTCTCTGCATAACACTCCTTGCTCAAATCATCATCGTCCTGTGTGTCAATACATTCGAATCGACACATCGCCCGATTAAATCGCCAGCCTGCATCTGCCGCATTACCTTCATTCATAATCCATCTCCCATTACTCCCTCCAAATCCATATTTATTCCCCAACATCCCTTTTATTCCTGCTGGATCAGTCAGTCTCGTCCAGTCAGCAATACACTCTCCTTCTCGCGACTCAAAACCATTTTGCTCATCTCCCGAAGTAATCCTTCCCGCCAGTGGCCCCACATTAGCCAAATCCTTTTGCCCATAGCTGGAATAGATATTCTTCGCCCGAGGAACTTCTAGCGTTACTATCGGTGCTGTGTCCTCCGCCGTCACATCCACCACCACATCTGGCAATATAATCGGCCCCGGCTCCCTACCACAATCTATATACTCGTCAATCGCCTCTCTGCCGGGGTGAACAACCTCCGAGTCCGGATCACTAGGATCAGCATATGTCGGAGGCACCGCCGGACTCACAATATGTGCATCATACAAATCAACCCGCACTTTCCAAGTAATATTCTCCTCACAGTTCTCATCATCCCTATCAGTCTTACGGATGGTAAATCGAAGTGTGGCAGTATCGTCTCCCATAGTACCTTCGCCACCACTCCCTCCATCCTCACCGCCGCCACCAGTACTAAGCCCATCATCAGTCACTTCGGGGCAAGGATCCTCAAGATCATCACCTCCTCGACACCTCGCAGGAAGTTCTGGACACTGCTCACTCTCCAGACAATCATCACAGCTTCTATCATCACAAAATGCTAATACCTCCTCAAGAGTACGATAACATTTGTCATGACTGCCATCACGATAACTAGAGCTTTCTTCCGTAAACCAACTACGATACTTCTTCTCCCATGAAGACAGGTTTTCACTACACTTTTCAATTCCTTTCTCATCATTCACATAAGGATTATTAGTTACTTCTGCTCTAGTCAACCTACCATGCCAAGTTTGTTGCTTGGTGGGGTTCAAATCATCACTTGGATTACAATAATACAGCCATTGCCGACATACCGCCTCTGCCTCTGCCTCCGTTTCATAACACTCACCAAACACCCGATCGCTATCTTCTTTATTTGTACTCCCTCCCCAAGCCTTTGCTCCTCTAGCTAGGGCTCCATTTCGACAATCGTCTCGGGATGCGTAGCCAGCCTTATATACCGTAGGCGCCCAGCCATTATCTCCGTCGCTTCCAATGCAGACATAAAATGCTTCGCATTGTTCCTCTCCTCTATCATCGTCATCCTCCTCCTCATCGTCGGGAATTGTTGGTTGCGGAGAAGGAGAAGGAGAGGGAGTGGGCGAAGAACCAGTGGGAGGAGAAGATGGAGAAGGAGAGGGAGTGGGCGAAGAACCAGTGGGAGGAGAAGATGGAGAAGGAGAAGGAGAAGAAACGGGAGAAGGGACACTACTAGCAGCCGCTCGCGAACATACCGTGGAGTCAGTTGGTCCAGAACCACAATTAGTTCTGCCATTGTAAATCGTATGACCGCTTCCCTCCGCCATCGCCTTATTATTACAAGAATATCCCACCGTCCCAGACGCCTGCCCGCAAACAGGAGCGGGAGATGGAGAAGGAGATGGAGAAGAAGAAGGACGTTCACACTGATAATAGTAAGC
>WRMU01000002.1 GCA_009776965.1 Microgenomates group bacterium
AAGACATTCCTTTCTCCATCACTATCGGTAAGGTAGGAGCGATTAATGTTACCTTTGGTACTAACCAAGGTATTACTGTATCTACCAACTCCTCTGATGAGATTAGTGTCTCTGGTTCTCTGGCCTCTCCCGTCTCTATTCCTTTTGGGATTACTACTTTAGTGTTTACGGTGTTGGAGGAGCCTTCTACTCAGGTGCAGAATATTGAGTTTTATTGACGGGGGAGGACTTCTGTTATATAATGCGGAAAATTGTTTGCCCCCAGCAGAGCTGGTCCGAACTCAAGGGCAAGAAAGGGAAGAAATGGCGAAAAGCTTAATAACAAAAATAGTGCCAGAGAGAAAGTATGAAATTACTTATCTGGTGAGTAGTGGAATGACTACTTCGGAGTTGAATACAGTCCGAGATGAGATGGTGAGTTTGGTAGGGAAGTATAAAGGGAAGGTGGTAGATACTCAAGATTGGGGAAAAAAGACATTGGCTTATCCAATTAAACATGGCGGCAGAACACTAACAGAGGCGGTTTATACGCATTTGGTGGTGGCTTTAGCGGCCAATAAAGTAGGTGAACTGACTAAGGAAATTGAACTAAAAAAGGAGGTGGTGCGCAGCTTGGTGGTAGGAGTGGGGGATGAAAAATAAAATTGCTCGCGTTTTGCAACTATTTTGTAACTTATGATAGATATAATGACACTGATCTATAGACTTGAAAAGAAAGGAAAAAAATGTCTGCACGATCACTTAATAAAGTAATGCTTATTGGAAATCTCACTCGAGATCCGAATATGCGTTATACACCTAATAATAACACTCCAGTGTGTTCTTTTGGCTTGGCAACAAACCGCGATTGGATGGACGAAGGCGGAGCGAGACAGGAGAGAACTGAGTTTCATAACTTGGTGGCTTGGTCAAAATTAGCCGAAATCTGTGGCCAGATTTTACACAAAGGCGATAAAGTCTATGTGGACGGCAGGATGCAAACTCGGGATTGGAAGGCCGATGATGGCAGTCAGCGCCGGACAACCGAAATTGTGCTCGAGAATATGATTTTGTTGCGCTCTGTTCAGGGCAGAAGCGAGAGCGAAGCTTCTTATATGAGCGAGATTGAGGCGACGGGAGCAAGTCAGGAGGACGTTTTAGTTGATCAAATGCCGGAGGTGGAAGAAGTAGCGGAGGAAGTAGCGGCGGAGGTAGCGGAGGAAGCGGCGGAGGAGAAAGCGAATGAGGATGATATTCCGTTTTAGAATAAAAGTTGGGGCGGGCGCTGACTAGCGCCCGCCCTAAGGAAAAAAAATATGAAACAAAAACGCAAACCAAAAAAGGAAAAAATTATCAAGTTAAACATTGATAAGAGAATCGTGTTTAGTTATAAGGAGCCGGAGGTGCTGAGGACTTGTATTAATGAACAGGGGATGTTGGCGGGAAGAATACAGACAGGATTGAGCAGAAAAGCGCAGAAAAAACTGGCGGTGGAGGTGAAGCGCGCTAGGCATTTAGCTCTCCTCCCCTTTGTGCAAACAGTCTAGAAGGCTCGCTTAAATCGGAAAAATCAGATTTTTTGCTCGATTTATGCTTCGATCTTCCGTTGTTGGATTATCTGACAAAATCCCTTATAATGAAGAAATGAAAGCTAAAGCTGTTCGGAGACGACAGCCAATAAGACCGGTAAGAGTTGGGGCTCATGAGAAGGTGGTGGGGAAAAGGAAAAAAGAAAAAGTCCCAAAAAAGAGAGTGGCGGTGAGAAGGACAAAAAGTTCTTTAATGAACAAAAAAAGTTTGGAGAGAAAAAAGCAGAAGTGGGGAAATGTGCTGGCGACGATAGGACTTTTGGTCGGAGTGTTGTTATTGGGACTAAATCTGATAGTAAACTTTTTGTTGCCGAGTATTTTTAGTCTGGAGGATAATTATAATCTACTGATAGTTAATAAAAGCGGTCCGCAGATAGTGTTGGTGCATTTTAATACTGAGTTTAGAGTGATTAAAGAAGTGGCAATTGATCCGGAGCTAAAAATTAAGGATTTTGCGGGGGAGGAAAAAATGGTTGGTGAGTTGCTCGCGGAGATGGTGGGGCAGGGGAGAGACGAGCAATTTCTCACGGCTCAGTATAGTTTTGCTCTCGAGGAGAGTCTGGATGAGGTGCTGCTCATAGAGAAGGAAAGTGGGGCTTGGGATGAGAAATTGGAGAAGCGAGAGTTGCAGAAGATTTTGTGGACTAAAATGGAGAATCAGTCGAGTAAGAGAATGTTTTTCTTTTTGAATAGGGGGGTGAGTTGGAGCTTTGATACGCTGACAGATGCGAGTTGGCGTAGATTCGCACGGGAAAGTTTTTCTAAGAGATGGAGGAATAGGCAGTGCAGTATTGCGGTGTTAAATGCGACGGAGACGTCTGGGCTGGCGCAGAAGATTTGGAACTTGCTGCATAAAGATGGGCATAAAATGATGAAAATGGCTAATTTTGGCGAGCAACTGGAGAAAACTACCATATATTATGATGCGGAGAATAGTGAGTGTTTGCCGATTGTGCAGCGGGCGATGCGGGTATTGCCGCTGATGCCGGAGATTGTGGATGATGGAGGGGGAGTGGCGAATAGGAATAAAGCTTCTATAGTTGTTGTCGCAGGTAAGGACTTGACAGAGTAGAAACTTCCCTAAATCGGTATTTTCATCGTTGAAAGTCTCGAGCGATCTACCTTTACTTATCGTCTTCGTCGCTGATGTCGGCGGCGGAGAAGCTTAGCTTTTTTTCCGAAGGGTCGTCGCTTTCTTCGCCAGTGTCGATGGGGAGGTTGTTTTCGATGAACCATTCATCTCCCAGATCAGCGCTGCTGAGGGACTTGACGGGCGGGAAGGGGAGACGGCCTTCGTTGCCGGAGGCTACAAAGATCTCACGAATATAGACCAGACAAGAATTATGAGAAGATGAATGAACGAGGCATTGGTATTTATTACCGGTAGAAATCAGCTTTGAGAGACGACGGGAAATATCGTCGGGGAGAGAGCCAATAGTGACTTTTTGCTCGGTCTCAGCGCTGATGAAGCGGGATTTTGTTTTTAGAACGAGAGGCTGGCCGATCACCAGTTTAGTGAGGGTGGTTTTGGGGGCGAGATGATGAAGGGGAACAATTTTGGACTTGCTGGGTTCTTCAATGAAGTGTTGGGAAGTGAAATTGGGAGCAGCAACTTGGCTCTTTTCGATATTGGTGAGTTGTTTGCGGGCGATGATATTACTTTCGTCGAGTTTTAGAACTTGCTGGAAGGTTTTTTTGGCGTTGGAGGAGTCGGCGTTTTGCAGATAGGCTACTCCGAGACGATTGAGGGCGGGCACATTATTATTTTCGAGATTAAGGATCTGGAGATTGATGTCGATGGCCTCTGACCAGTTCTGGGTTTTGGCAGCGAGAATAGCTTGGTTTTGGAGGCTTTGGAGTGTGTTCATAGATTTAATTTGGTGCATTGTAACATAAACTTCTCCAAATCGGCAAAAGAAGTTTGGGGGTGATATAATAGGATTATGGCTGGACACAGTAAATGGAACAATATCAAGCAGCGCAAGGGGGCGGAGGATGCTAAGCGAGGGAGGGTTTTTACGCAATATAGCAAGAATATTAGGTTGGCAGTGAAACAAGGAGGGAGTGGGGATATGGCGGCGAATGCGAGTCTGCGGACTTGGGTGGAGAAGGCGAAAGAGATTAATATGCCGATGGCTAAAATCCAGAAGGCGATTGATAGTGGCTTGGGGAAGGGGAGCGCGGGGGCGGTGACGGAGATAAATTATGAGGGGTTTGGGCCGAGTGGGGTGCCCCTGATTATTATGGCGGCGACGGATAATACTAATCGCACTAGCGGAGAGATAAGATCTATCTTGACTAGGGTAGGGGGGAGTCTCGGGGGGCCGGGGAGTGCTAGCTATATGTTTGAGTTTGACCGAGAAAAACAGGAGTTTAAGGCGAAGATGGGGATGGAAGTTGACGAGGGAGTGTGGGCGAAACTCGAGGAGTTGGTGGATAGTTTGTCGGAGGTGGATGGAGTTGAGGGAGTTTATCTGGGAATCAAGCTCGCCTAAATGGTTATTTTCATCTTAACTTCGAAAATAATCCATTTATGCTTCGCTTATTGTGGTAGAATTGGACTATGAAATTGAGGAGGAGAGAAAAAGTTATCCTGACGGCGGTGTTGCTTTCGGGAGGGCTGTATGTGCTTCAGCTAGTACCGGTGGAGTGGAGGTTTTGGGCGTTGTTGGTGTTGGTGCTGGTTAGTTATATCTTGGCGGCAGTGGCCTTATTTGACGACCTACAGCTTTATGAGTGGGTGACGATTTTGCCTTTGCCGGCGATTTATACAGCGGCGGCGGGGTCATTTTATTTTTTATTACCCGAGAGCTTGTTGAGTCAATTGGTTATTTTGGTGGTATTTGGACTGGGGATGTATGCGATTTTGTTGGCGTGTAATATTTTTTCGGTGTCGAAGGGGAGAACAATTCAGCTGCATAATGCGGCGAGTGCGATGGCCTTGTTTGTGGCGATGGTGAGTTCGCTGTTGCTGATGAATACGATTTACTCGATGCACTGGGAGTGGTGGATGATTGGGGCGATGACCATGTTTATTCATCTGCCCTTGTTTTATATTTTGAATTGGTCGGTGAGTTTGGAGGGGCGGATTTGGGGGCGGAGTATATTGTATGCGGTGGTGGGGGTGGTATTACTCGGGGAATTGGCGATAATATTGGCGTTTTTGCCGATAGTAGAGTGGGCGAGTGGTCTGTTGGTGATGGCGGGGTTTTATTGGCTGGTGAATGTGTTTAACGGGTTGTTGGAAGGTAAGTTTATTAAACAGATGTTTAGAGAGTATGGGTTGCTGGCGGTGGCGTGGGGGGCGGTGCTTATCCTCCTGTTCCCACTAAGATAAGCTAAGCTCGCCTAAATCGGCAAAATCAGATTTTTTTGCTCAAAAACTTCAGTCATTTAGCTTACTAAACTCCTTCAATTTTTTCACAAAGAAAATCTGATTTTGCTCGATTTATGCTTCGCTATCCGTAAAAGTATGCATTGAATCTCTCTTTACTTTCAACTTCGAAAATAATCCATTTATGCTTCGCTATACATTTTAGCTCATCTGCGCTTATTTTTTTAATTAAAACCGCGCAAAATCCTCGATTTAGATCTCGCCGTACGTAAAAGTATGGATCTGACTTTTTTTTATGGTTCTATAGTCTGGTGGAGTAGGGGAGGCTGATGTTTTTTGATATAGTTAGGTGGGTGAGGCGATGATATACTATGATATAGTTAGGGAATTGAAGTTATAGGATGTTTTGTAAGATATAGGTTCTCTGGTGTTAAATATATAGGACATGTGTGGAAAAAGATATAGGATGTTGGGTGTGGACCAGACTACACCGTCTGGGCTTGGTTTCGTGCAAGACAAATCGCCACCCGCCAGAAACATAGCTAATGTGAATAACTTTACCAGATAAGATGATATAGTTTGATAGGGTAGGTGAGGGGGAGGCTGCAGGTATTATGCGGAAATAGATAGGAGGAAAATACTGTGGGATGGCAACAGGTATGGAGAGGGGCAAAATGGACTTAGCTTGCCAGAAAAAACCCGAACGACTTTTAGGCAGTTTGGATGGTTTGGGATGTGTACGGAGAGAGGAGAAAGGGGCGATAATTAGTGTTTTAATTGACATGGTAAAAACACTTAATAGATAAAGAAAAAAGAGAGGAGAGGAGAGGGGTGGAGGGAGGTCAAAATGAGCTATACTTTAACTTCGCACAATGTTTCTTTTACGAAATTAGGGTAGTTTTTACTCTGGAAATTAGTTACAAAATAAATATTTTTGGTGTTGAAAAATGACGTTTTTAGAGGCGCCTAACGGGGAGAAAGGACTCTGCTCTCTCGAGGGAGAGAGTGGAAAAAGGAGGGTCCTGTCTGGCTACTCGAGAAAAAGAGGTGGACTACCCTACCCTATGCCAGATTACACTCGAGGAGCTTCTCTGGAAAAAGGAGGCAAAAAAAAGCGGGGGTTGGTCAGACCCCCGAGGAAGGAGCATCTTTGTCCTTTTTTCCGAAAATACCAGATAAGACATCGGATAAAAGGGCAAGAGTGCCTTTACCGTCTTGCTGCTCGCTTGGCTCATTGAGGTGGGGATTGCGCCAGAGAAGGAGACTGACTAGGAGGATAAATACACCCAGACAGCCCGCTAGGGGAATGTAGGGATTGACGAAGGGTTTTAAGAGAAATGGCAGAACAATACTGCCAATATAAGCGATGATTATCAATACGACAAGAATGATATTAAGCATGTTAATGCTCCTTTTTGTTAAAGATTTCGGTTGACCAGACCAAAGGTATTATACCACTACGTAAATACCAGACGTGAGGCGCTCAGATGGCCTAAAATCGGCTTTTTATAGTGAAAACGATACTTTGTGCGTGGGAAACGATAATTTAGATACAAATTGAGCCGGCGCGGCGGGCATGTTAGAATAAAACTATGCAAAATAAGGGGTTGGACATTCCCACACAAGCTCAGGCGGCGATTTTGATGTTTTTAGAGCATTTGGAGGTGGAGCGGAATATGTCGGCGCTGACGATCAGAAATTATGGGCACTACTTGAGTATTTTTAATCAGTGGTTTAGCAAACAGAACGTAGGCGGGGATCTGGAGAAGTTTGGCGGCAATTTACTGCGTAATTATCGGTTGTTCTTGGCGAGAAAGACGGATGAGAGCGGAAAAACAATTAGTAAAAAAACTCAGAGTTATTACTTGACTGCGCTGCGGAGTTTGCTCAAGTGGTTAGTCAAGAATGATCTGGAAGTGCTAGATCCGACACGAATTGAGCTACCCAAGATGGAGACACATCAGCTGCAGTTTGCAGACGAGAGCGTTGTCGAGAGACTACTGGCGATGCCAGACATAAAAACGACGGCGGGCAAGCGAGATAGGGCGATTTTGGAGGTGTTGTTCTCGACGGGACTTAGGGTGAGCGAGCTGGTGAGTTTGAACTGGGAGAAGGTGGATATTGATAGGGGAGAGTTCGGGGTAATAGGGAAAGGGCGTAAGCAGCGAGTGGTATTCCTCTCCCCTACTGCTCAGGAGGCGCTTTATGAATGGCGGGAGGCTAGAAAAGACAGATATAGTCCGATTTTTATTAATTTGAGTCGGAATAGGCCGGAAGGGGTGTCTCCAGATGGGGGGGAGTTGCGCCTGACGGCGAGGGCGGTGCAGCATTTGGTGGAAAAATATGCCAAAAAGGCGCATTTGCCGCTTAAAATTAGCCCGCATGGCCTACGGCATAGTTTTGCGACTGATTTGTTGACTAATGGGGCGAACTTGAGGGATGTGCAGGAAATGTTGGGGCATAAAAATATTGTTACGACGCAGATTTATACCCATGTGACGCAACCAAGGCTGCGAGAAGTACACAAAAAGTATCATCAAAAAAAGAATTAGTCCTATATTTTTAACAAAACTTTTTTTATAGTGATTTATGTGTGACTTGATTTTGTAGTGGCGGGTTCTGTCGCAGCTCTTTCTTCTAAACAAAACTTTCCCAAATCGGTATTTTTGTTTTTAATAATTTGTTTCAATATTTTCTCTCTCAGTGTCCACTTTTCAAAAATAATTTAATATTTTAGTCCGTTGCTCACTGCCGCGTCAGCGCGGATAAAACACTAGATTATTCTTTAAGCAATGTCCAAGTTTTCGAGATAAAATATTAAAACAATTTTCTTCCAATTCGCTATTGTTTTTTAATCTTTTTATAACAAATTATATCATTGCTATATCAAATTATAAATTAGTATAATTTAGCACTCATGTGTTGTGTCTGCTAAGTTGATTTTTGGGAGTAAAAAATTGATATGAAGCAATTTTTGGCTAATGTGAAAAAGTTGAGGTCTCCCCTACTCTACCGATTTTGGGGGTGAAAAAATGTCGTAAAATAGATCAAAATGTTTGGTTAGTATATCATACTAGTGAAGGGAGATGGGGATTGTTTACGGTGTTGTTTACGGAGACTTTTTTTGTTGCTCAGTGTATGTTAGAAAGCTAGTTATGACGACGAAGAATTGCGAGCAGTTACATCATGAGATCGAGATTAATCTCAGAGCAGCAACTATACCGTAACTAACTACAGCGTAAGTAGGTTAAACCCTACCATTGCCTTGACCTATATTACCTCTTGACAAATGTTATGGGATATGATATACTGTAATAGTTTTTGATATTGGTGGTGGCCACTCGCTGGCCACTGACCGTATTAACAACGCTCTTTCACATAATGACTACGATAGTGCTTGACTGGCGAATAAGATTTGTTCGTCGATTAAGCACTATCGGTAACGATAATTGCTTAAAAAAGAAATCGGAGGAAAATAAATGAGAACCTATGGGATTCAAATGGAAGGCGTTAATAACTATTTCTACAATCTCTACCTGTGGGATTGGGAAAAGAAAGGTTTTAACAGCGACGGTGAAGAATGCTTTGTAGGCTTAAGATTATTAAATTGTCACGCTCCGTATGAAGCTGTGCTTAAGCTTTTGAGTCGGGAGTCCAGAGAAGTACTGTTTCTTCTTACTAAGTTTCATTTTGATAAGAAAGGTGAGAAAAAAACAGACAACTGGTTCTACGATCGGTTGGCCGATGCCCTGCTTGGAGAGAGGCCGAAAACGCTTAAGACACGTCGCAGTATTGTAAAGCAGAGACTTGCTTCTGCTTTCGCGGAATTAGCTGAGACAGAACCACCTCAGGCGTTTGTTGATTACGTAATTGAGGAGGAGCGGCGGAGGGCAAAGGAGGATGACATATTCGAATTTGGAATGGGACATAGGATGCGCCGCCCCGGCACACACTATCCAAGAAAGTTGGTTTTTCAAGATGTGTGGGCTGAAGAACCTACTGCCTATTATTCGCCTTATAAATCCTACTTATAGCTAAGATTAGTCATTATGCAAACGAAGCCTGTTTGGTATTATACCGAACAGGCTTCAATTATTTTGTCCTCATTAGATGTTGTGGACCGTAGGGGACTCGAACCCCTAACCTCCTGCATGCCATGCAGGCGCTCTAGCCAATTGAGCTAACGGCCCTCAAGATGTTAAGGGAGATATTCTATCATAGCTGGCATAAAAATAATAGGGAGGAGATTGGATTACTGGCGTGTTATAATCAAGAGATATGATCAATACTTCCCCACTTTCCGGCATGATGGAATTGTCTCCGGCGGCGCAGATTGAGTTTGACCGCCTGAAAAATATTATCCATCAGACCTATGAAAGCTTCGGCTACTCGAGTATTGATACGCCAGTTTTGGAAAGAGCGGAGGTGTTATTGGCAAAAGCTGGGGGCGAGACAGAAAAACAGATTTATCGGTTTAAGCGCGGGGACGCGGATCTGGCAATGAGGTTTGATTTGACGGTGCCTTTGGCGCGGTATGTGGTGGAGCATCAAAATGAGCTGGCGTTTCCCTTCCGCAGAGCGCATATTGGCAAGGTTTACCGAGGTGAGAGGGCGCAAAAAGGGCGTTTTAGGGAGTTTTATCAGTGTGATGTGGACGTGATCGGTCGAGGCGATTTGGAGCTATTCTATGACGCCGAGGTGTTGGCGATTATCGCGGCGGTATTCACCAAGTTTGATCTGGGGTCATTTACGCTGAGGATTAATAATAGGAAGTTGTTAAAGCAGTTTTTTAGCTTTTTGGAAATTATGGACAGCGCGGAAGTGTTGCGCATACTAGATAAGGCGGATAAGATTGGCGAGGCGAGCGTGAAGAAAGAGTTGAAGCTTTTGAGGCTAAATGGGTTGGAGATCAATAAAGTGTTGGCTTTTAGCAAAATCAGGGGAACACTCGAGGACGTGAGGGGGCAGCTAAAGAAAGTTGACGCAGGTCTATTGAAGGCTTTGGAAAAACCTCTGGCCGAGTTGGAGGAGATAAATGGATTGCTGCTGGCGATGGGGATAAAACAGAATAATTTCTGTTTTGATCTGGCGATTGCGCGTGGACTAGATTATTATACGGGAATGGTGTTTGAGACGAGCTTGGATGAGCACTCAGGTTTGGGGTCGGTGTGCTCTGGAGGGAGATATGATAATTTGACGGGGACTTTTAGCAAGCAAAAAATGCCTGGGGTGGGAGCGAGTATTGGGCTGACGCGGTTATTTTCGCAGCTATTGGAGTTGGGAATAGTCAAGGATGGGGCGCAGAAAACGCCGAGTCAGTTGTTGGTTTTGCCCTTGGGCGAGAAACTGGAGGAGGCATTGGTGATCGCCCAGAAATGTCGAGAGGTGGGATTAAAAGTGGAGACTTATGGGGGAAGTAGAAACTTAAAAAAACAGTTGCAGTATGCCAATAGCAGTAATTGTCCTTGGGCGTTGATTTTGGGTGATGATGAGCTCTCGAGTAAGAAATGGACGTTAAAAAATATGGTTTCTGGAGAACAAAAGACGGTGACTACCGCGCACCAGATTAAATTGGCGATAGAAAAAGCATGAAAATACTTAAATGGCTACTACTGGTCTTGGGGGCAATAGTTATAGGCTTGGGCGTTTTAGGGGGAGTTGGTTATTGGTATTGGCAAGACAATACAAGAGCGGTTTGTGATAAGACGAATATGAGCGGGTGTGCTCCTAGAGAAATTGCGTTTGTGGTGAAGAATGGAGAAGGTATTGCGAGTGTGGCCAAGAGGTTGGTGGAGGAGGGTATGATTAAAAATGAGCCAGTTTTTAGGCTGATTTATAAGTTTTATCCCAGTCAGGCGCAACTTTATGAAGGAGTCTTTCAAGTTATGAACACGATGACGCCCAGAGAAATTGTGGAAGTTTTGACTAGCCCCCCGCAGCAGACGACGGTGACGTTTTTGCCCGGCTGGAGGCGGGAGGAGTTCGCCGAGTATTTGGACGATTTGAGCTTGGCTAATTTTGATAAGGCGGAGTTTTTGGCCGAGACGGCGGGTCTGGAGGGGCAGCTATGGGCCGATACTTACTATATTTTTAAGACGGCCACAGCCGAGGATATAGTGGAGATGCTGACACGAACTTTTGAGGAGAGAACGGCAGATTTGCAGGAGGAAGCTCGGGGAGGAAGCCGGACATGGAAGGAAGTTTTAACCATAGCGTCGATTTTGCAGCGCGAGAGTAAGAAGGGTGAGGAAATGAAGGTGATTGCGGGGATTATCGAGAATAGGCTGGAGGTGGGGATGCGGCTGCAGTTTTGTGCGACGGCGCAGTATGCGAGCGGTTATGACGCTAAGTCGAGGAGTTGGTGGCTGGAGCCAACGCTTTTGGATTTGGAGGTGGCATCGCCTTATAATACTTATGTGAGCGCGGGGTTGCCGCCAGCGCCGATAGCGGCAGCGGGGAGGGCGGCGATGGAGGCGGCGCTGCGCCCAGAGGAAACAGAATATTTCTTTTATCTGCATGATGGCGAGGGGCAGATCCACTATGGGAGGAATGCACAGGAACATAATCAAAATAAAGCAAGGTGGTTGTAGTTGGGCTTGACGACTAGATTAATTAGATATTGACATTGTAGGGGAAAGAAGGTAGAGTCTTTTTAGAAAGGATTAATGTTTATGATTACTCTAGTTAAAGCTCAAGAATTAGCCGCCAAGGCGCATGCCAAGGCTGCCGAGTTGGGGGTGAAGGTGACGGTGGCGGTTACTGATGCCTCTGGGGTGGTGGTGCTTTTGGAAAGAAATGAAGGCGCTTTAGTGGTTTCGCCCACATTTGCTAAGGCAAAGGCCTATACAGCAGCGACTTTATGTATGCCGACTAGTGCTCTGGCGGGCTTTACTGGTGATGGGAAGCCTTATGCGGGACTGCGAGATTTGAGCAAGAAGTTTACGACCATTGCTGGCGGGCTGCCTATTACTGAGGGCGAGCAGGTTGTTGGCGGTATTGGAGTGGGGGGTTCACAAGATCCAACTCAAGACGAGCAATGCGCAGCGGCTGCCTTGGCTTAAAAATAATAGAAAGAAAAATATGGCAGAAACAAAAAAGAAGATTTTAGTCGTTGAGGACGAAGCGGTCTTGTTGGAGTTATATACAGTTACTCTCAGGGGCAATGGCTATGAGGTGATGACGGCTGAGGATGGAGATAAGGCATTAGAGGTGCTAAAAGACAACACTTTTGACTTGATATTGCTGGATATCATGCTGCCGGGCAAAGATGGGTTGGAAGTGCTCAAGACTATTAAGGAAGATCCCACCTATGAACACCAATCTCCCTCGACCATCATGATGTTGACTAATTTGAATCAAGATCAGGTGATTTCGCAGGCGATTTTGGCGGGGGCGAGGGGGTATCTCGTCAAGAGTGATTATAATCCGGATCAGTTCTTGGAGGCCGTGAAGACAACTTTTTCATAAAACTTCCCTAAATCGGTATTTTCATCGTTGAAAGTCTCGAGCACAGCTCGAGAGGTAAAAAGCGATTCTCAACGTACGTAAAGTACGTATCGAATCTCTTTTTCCTTTCAACTTCGAAAATCCTCGATTGAGGAAAGTTTTTACCTCTCCTCTCGCCACTCGCCTCTTGTAAAAGAGTGTATTTTATGGTAAAACTAACCTCTATTTATTTATGGCAGTGACATCTAATTACTCTGGTAAAGATATTAAGGTTCTTGAGGGCTTGGAGCCGGTGCGTAAGCGCCCTGGGATGTATATTGGCTCGACAGATGCCAGAGGGTTGCACCATCTGGCGCAGGAGATTTTGGACAATTCGGTGGATGAGGCCATTGCGGGGTATGGGGCGCATATTGAGATTTATCGCAATGCGGCGAAAAAAGAAGAATACGCCAAGTTGGTAAAATGCAAATCAGACGAGATGGGCGAGCAGGAGATTGTGGTGGTGGATAATGGGCGGGGCATTCCAGTGGACAAGCATGAGTCGGGAGTGTCGGCGTTGGAGGTGGTACTGACGAAGTTGCATGCGGGGGGTAAGTTTGAGGAGACCGCCTATCAGGCGTCGGGTGGGCTGCACGGAGTGGGCTCCTCGGCAGTGAATGCGCTGAGCGCGATTATGCGGGCGGTGGTGAAAAGAGACGGGAAATATCATTATGTATTGCTTTCAAAGGGAGAGGTGGTGGAGCATGCGAGAATAGTTAGTGAGGCGGAGTTTAAGAGCCTTTTTCCTCTGGAGAGTAAGACTTTGATCGAGGAGAATGAGTCGGGAACTTTGGTGGCTTTTGTGCCGGATGCGGGGATTTTTTCGACCACTTCCTTCTCGCATGCCACCCTAGTAAACTCGATTAAGGACCGAGCCTACTTGATGGCTAATATTCATTTTGTTTTTCATGATACGATTAAAAGTTTAGTTCAAGAATACTATTTTGAGTCGGGCATTCGCTCGCTGGTGCAACACCTTAATCGCGACAAAAAGCCCCTGCACGATGTTTTTTATACCACTAATTCTTGGACAGACGAGAAAACGGGCAAAAAAATTGGAGCGGAGGTGGCGCTGCAATACAACGATGCTTTTTATGAGAAGCTGGAGAGCTATGTGAACGTGATTAATACTCCAGACGGAGGAACGCATGTTAATGGGTTTAGGATTGCCTTGAATAAAGTATTGAAGGACTACGCCGACAAGTATAAACTCCTCAAGGAGAAGGAGACTTTTACTTCGGAGGATTTGCGCGAGGGATTGACGGCAGTGGTGTTTGTGAAAATGCCGGCCAATGATTTGCAATTTGAATCACAGACCAAGACCAGACTAAATAACGCGGAAGTGCAGTCGGCGGTGTATCAAATCGTCAAGGATGCGCTGACCAACTTTTTGGAGGAAAACCCCAAGGCGGGCAAGACGATTGTGGATAAGATTATGCTGGCGGCGAGGGCGCGGCTGGCGGCGCGGGCGGCGAAAGATGCGGTGATTCGCAAGGGGGCGCTGGAGGGAAGTGGTCTGCCGGGGAAATTGGCGGACTGCCAGAGCAAAGATGCGGCGGAATGTGAGATTTATTTGGTTGAGGGAGATAGCGCGGGTGGGAGCGCAAAACAAGGCAGGGACAGGAAGTTTCAAGCGATTTTTCCTCTGAGAGGAAAAATCCTCAATACTGAGAGGGCGAGATTAAACAAAATTATTGAGACGGAGGAGTTAAAAAATCTGATTATTGCCTTGGGAGCAGGAATTGGTGAGACTTTTAATCCGGAGAAACTGCGCTATCATCGAGTAATTATTATGACTGATGCGGACGTGGACGGGGAACATATCGCCGCTTTGTGTATGACATTTTTCTATCGCCATTTGCCGGAGATTATCAAAGACGGCTATTTGTATCTGGCGATGCCTCCTCTGTTTCGAGTGTCGGGAGGGGGAGTTGAGGAATATGTTTATACTGAGGCGGAGCGAGATGGGGTGATGGAAAAAATAAAGACTAAGAACCCCAAGGCGACGATTAATATCCAGAGATACAAAGGTTTGGGGGAAATGAATCCCGAGCAGCTCTGGGAAACCACGCTAAATCCCCAGCATAGAATGCTCAAGAGAATTGCTTTGGACGAGGCGGAGAAAGTGGATAAGGTGTTTTCGGTTTTGATGGGAGATGATGTTCCGCCCAGAAAGAAGTTTATCCAAACTCATGCACAATTAGCTAATCTAGATATTTAGAAAGAAAGGTGAATATGTCCGACACATTAAAAGTTTTAATCGAAATCCCTCGAGGATCGCGAGTGAAATATGAGCTCAATGAGGAGACGCTGGAGATGGAAGTGGATCGAGTGATGCCGACGATGATGGGTTATCCGATGGATTATGGTTTGATTGAGGGGACGGCAGGAGAGGATGGTGATGCTCTGGACGCGCTGGTGTTTATTTCCGAGCCGGTGATATCGGGGGTGTTTTTGAAATGCAAGATGATTGGAGTGTTGGAGATGGAAGACGAGGAAGGGATTGATCATAAGATTGTGGTGGTGCCGGCAAAGGCCAAGATTGACCCGATCTGCGGAGAGTGGGAGTCGATCAAAGATATTCCTGAGGCCAGAAAAGCGCAAATCAAACATTTCTTCGAGCATTATAAAGATTTGGAGAAGGGGAAGTGGGTGAAATTGAATGGCTGGCATGATGCCAAGCGAGCGGAGGAGATTTATAAGGCGGGAGTGAAAAGATATGAGGAGGAGATGGAAGACTGCGATTGTGGTTGCAAGGGGAAGTGCGCCGAGTGTAAATAGAAAAAAGTATGTCAGAGGAGAAGAACACCATCACCATCGAGAACGTTGACGAAGAAGTGGTGGATATGGAGGAGCTGGCTTATGTGCAGGATGAGGTGGTGGATTCTCCTTTTGGCAAACTTAAAACTCGAGGTATTGTTAAGGAGATGGAGACGTCTTATCTTAACTATGCGATGAGCGTGATTGTGGCGCGGGCACTGCCAGACGTGAGGGATGGATTAAAGCCGGTGCATCGGCGCATTCTCTATATGATGAGCAAAGCGGGGATGCACTACTCGAGTCCGCATAAGAAATGCGCGCGGATTGTGGGGGACGTGATGGGACGCTATCATCCGCATGGCGACTCCTCGATTTATATGGCGCTAGTGCGGCTGGCACAAGACTTCTCGATGCGCTATCCGCTGATTGACGGGCAGGGAAACTTTGGCTCGATTGATGGCGATGCGCCAGCGGCGATGCGCTACACCGAGGCGCGGCTGGCGAAGATTGCGGCGGCGATGACGGATGATCTGGATAAGGAGACGGTATTGATGGTGGATAATTATAATGGTGAGCTCAAAGAGCCCTCGGTGTTGCCGGGGAGATTGCCCAATTTGCTATTAATGGGGTCGGAAGGGATTGCGGTTGGGATGGCGACCAAGATTCCGACGCATAATTTGGTTGAGGTGTGTCAGGCGGTGAGGGCGATGATTGAGGTGGGGAGTGTGGGGGCGGGGGCGGACAAAGAAATGTTTACTTTTGAGCTGCCGAGCGACTCGAGTAAGATCTCGACGGAGTCGGATTTGATTGATAAGGTGGTGGAGGCCTCACCGGAGGATATTGCGGGAGTGTTTTCCTCGACTATCTCCCATGATGAAATTATGACCTATATTAAGGGGCCGGACTTCCCCACTGGCGGGATTATTTATGACGCCAAGGCTATTTCTGAGGCTTATGCCACGGGGCGAGGGAGAATTATTACCAGAGCCAAGGCTGAGATTGTGGAGAGTAAGAAGGGAGGCTTTCAGATTGTGGCGACGGAGATTCCCTATCAAGTGAATAAGACAAAGTTAATCGAGAAAATTGCCCAGTTGGTGAAGGATAAGCGGATTGTGGGAATTAGAGACATCAATGATTACTCGGACAGGAAGGGACTGAATGTCACTATCGACCTCAAGAAAGACGCGAAACCAAAAGTGATTTTGAATAAGTTGTTTCAACTCTCCGAGTTCCAGACCTCTTTTTCGCTAAACATGGTGGCCTTGAACTCGCAGGGGGTGCCGCAGCTGATGAACTTGAAGCAAGTGTTGCGTGAATATGTTACTCATCGAGAGCTGGTGATTATTAAGAGGAGTCAGTTTGAGCTAGTGAAGGCGCGCAATAGAGCGCATATTCTCGAGGGATTATTGATTGCTCTGGATAATATTGACGCGGTGATTAAGACAATTAGGGAGAGTTATGATGATGCGAAGGAAAAATTGATGGAGAAGTTTAAGCTCTCGGAGGTGCAGGCGCTAGCAATTTTGGAAATGCAGCTTAAGAGGCTGCAGGGACTAGAGCGAGATAAACTCGAGGAGGAATATAAACAGATCCAACAAACGATTATTCAATTATTAACTTTGCTAAATGACCCCAAGAAGATTTTGGCGAAGCTGAGTGAGGAGACGCAGGAGCTGATTGATGCTTATGGCGATGAGCGGCGGACGAAAGTGATGAAGGCGAAGGTGGGTGAGTTTAGTGAGGAGGATTTGATTAGTAATGAGACAGCGATTGTGACCTTGACCCAGACTGGATATATCAAGAGGCTGAGTCCGGATAGTTTCCGTGCTCAGAGCAGGGGCGGGAAGGGGGCGACGGGAGTGAAGATGAAGGAGGAGGACGTGGTGAAGAATCTGCTGACGGTGAAAACGCATGATTATATTATGCTGTTCACGACTTTGGGGAGGGTGTTTAAGTTGCGGGCTTTTGAGATACCGGAGGCGTCGCGCCAAGCTAAGGGGACGGCGGTGGTGAATCTGATTAGTTTGAAGGCAGACGAGAAAGTGGATAATATTTTGATTGTGGATCCGAGCAAAGATGCGGACAAGTATGTGGCGTTGGTGACGCGGATGGGGTTGGTGAAAAAGACGGCGGTGAAGCTGTTTGATAATATTCGCCAGAACGGAATTATTGCGATTGATTTGAATAAAGATGATAATTTAGTCTGGGGAAAGATTACTACTGGCGAGGATGATATTATGCTGATTACGCGAAAGGGCAAGTCGATTAGGTTTAGCGAAAAAGAAGTTAAGAGCTCGGCGCGGGATACGAAGGGGGTGAAGGGGATTGCGCTGGAGAGGGAGGATTATGTGGTGGGGGTGGAGAGTATTAATCAAGAGGAGAAAAATAATGATAATGCGCAGCACTTGCTAGTGGTGACGGAAAATGGGCTGGGCAAGAGGACGAAGCTGAGCGAGTATCCGCTACAGAAGCGCTCGGGGATGGGGGTGAAGGTTTCGGAAGTGACGGCTAAGACGGGTCGAGTGGCGATGGCGGGCAAGACGAATAAACAGAGTGAGGAGCTGATTATCTCGACGCAGCTGGGGCAGACGATTAAGTTGTCGCTGGAGGATAAGAGTGTGCCGGTGTTGAGTCGTGCCACACAAGGAGTGATTTTGATTAGACCAGAAAAAGGCGACAGTGTTGTGACGGCGACAGTTACCATCAAGCAAGAGCTCGCCTAAATCGGTATTTTCATCGTTGAAAGTCTCGAGCACAGCTCGAGAGGTAAAAAGCGATTCTCAACGTACGTAAAGTACGTATCGAATCTCTTTTTCCTTTCAACTTCGAAAATCCTCGATTTATGCTTCGCTTTAACGTTTGGGTCTCTTAAAATTATTTTAATATTTTCTCTCTCAAGTGTCCACTTTTCAAGTTGTGAATAGAGAACTAATTCATTTTTCTTATTCCGAGTTCGCAAGACGAAACATATTTTTCGGGTTGCTAGAAGATGACTTGCAGGGCGTTAGCCCTGACTTTCTTCTAGCCACCAGCGAAAAATACTGTCGTTTGCTCTCTAGTCATAATAAAAATAAACTAGTTCTCTATACATTAATATGATTTCAATTTTTTAGTATCAAACCTTGATATACCAGTCTTTTTTTGCATAACTCCAGATTAGGCAGACGGAGGGATGAGAGTGCCAGAGGCCCGTCTGGAAAGCTGAAGATTTTGAAAGCTTGATATATCAAGCTTTTCCTCGAGAAATCATTTTAGCAGTCGAGTTGGTCGAGTGCGGAGTTTTGAATATTGGCGATGATGTCTGGGGTGAGGGTAATGCCCGCTAACTGCAGAGCACACAGGGCGGCGCCGGCGGCGGGAGGAATAGTGGGGATAAAAGTGGTGGCGCTGGGGAGACGTTCGCGGAGGCATTCTGGGAAGATATGGGCGGCTGGCTCTCGAGTGATGACACTGCCGGTGATGCCGAGCTTGATGTCGGCGGTGGGCAGCTGGAGTTTGTTGACGACAGCGACGATGAGCTCAACTCCTGCTCTCAGGGCTTGGTAAAAAATCTGTTGGGCAATAACATCACCGCCTAGAGCAGCTTGAGCTACCAACGGCGCTAAAGCCGCAATCTTGGTTTTTTCTTGGCGATCGGAGTGGAGCCAAGCGGAGAGATCGCCATACTCCTTAATTTTGAGGTGGGTGAAAATGAGTTCGCGCAAAGCGGCGGCGTCGCTATCGCGGCCGTCGATCCCGCGGATAATACGCTTAAGAGCGAGAAGGCCTAAATGATAGCCGCTGCCCTCATCGGTCAAAACCCAATCTAAGCCGCCGGCGACGGCTTCTTTATTATCGGCAGTGCGGCCATAACATTTGGAACCGGTGCCACAAACGAAGACGACGCCGGATCCGCCAAAAAAGGCGGCTGCATGGAGGGCACTAGTATCGCTTTGGATTTCTAGCTTTTGAAACTTCACCGCGTCAAAATTATGAGTAATAAGCTGCTCGGCTATTTTTTGCTCTTTAGGAGAGTTAATTCCCGATGCACCAATAAAAATAGCTTCGTAGTTTGGCTCCTGATTTATCTTGGCAGCGGCAGCGATGAGAGTGGATTGGAGGTTGACGATGGCAGCAGCACCTTGGGCGATAATGCTGCCAGAACCACCCTTGCTAAAGGCGAGAAAATGACCAGAAGCGTCAATGACGAAACAGCGAGTGGTGGTGCCGCCAGCGTCGATGCCGGCAAAGAGTTTTTGGGACATCAGAATAGCATATCGTATAAGGATCTAAAGAGGAGGGGTTTGGGGTCGGGCCTTTGGGCGACTGCGGCTGCTACCGCATCAAGTTGATCGGGAGTGATGGGCTGAGGGGGAGGGAGGGTCTCGTCTTGGAAATGATCGGAGAGGAGAGAGAGCGGGGTGGCATGGGGGTCGGCCATGATGAGGCTGGGCCAGTTGGGCTCTAGTCTCTCGAGGAGAGCACAAGCGAAGATGCCGATATTATAGCCTTCTTTGACTAGGCCGTGTTTGAGGTAAACATCCTCGCGAGTGGCCAAGAGAGAGAAAGCGCGGTCGAGGTCGGCTTGATCCTTAATTTGGTCTGGGTAGCCGATATAGAGGCCGGTGACAACTTCGTAATAATTGGCGACACCTTCTATGCGGTCGAGATAGAGGGAGTTTTGATAATCCTCGGGGAATTGGGACTTCCAGTCCTCATAGGTGGCGAGGGCGTCGAGAATTGATGAGGTGTCGTTGGGGTTGCTAACAGCTTTCATGAGCTGGCGTTGGAGCTGAGCGCGAGCGGCCCGAGCGGCCGTTTCCTCGAGAAACTCGCTGCGAGAGCGATTGGGGACTTCGTCCATGACTTGCCATTTTGAGCCGCCCTGCTCGAGAAAATGGAAGCTTTCGTGGGTGAGAAAGAGGATGGTGTCGTGGGTTCCGAGATGGAGATATTTTTGCCATTTAAGATAGTTGGTCAGATCTTGTCTGGAAAGAGCATAGTACATGCCGCCATCGAAAAAACTAAAGCCGTCCACATAAGCTTGGCGGGAGAAACCATAGCTTAGAGCCTGAGATTTCGGGAGGGAGGTGATGGCGCCGTCGGGTTCGATCAGCCAAAACTTATTTTGTCCAATACTTTCGATAATTATTGATTGATCGAGTACTGTGTTTTCGGGCCAGAGCGTGGGGGCGAGGTCATTATAGCGTTTTAGCTGGGAGGCGAGCAGGGGGAGAAATGCTTCGATGGTGGTGGGTTGATTTTCCTGAGGGCCGAGGGTGAGGACACCGTCGGTGGCGGCAGCGATAGTGGGGACGGAGGAGGTGGCTTCGGGGAAGAAAACTTTATGGGCGAGGAAGACGCCGCCATAGACGAGGACGGTGGGGATGGCGATGATGAGGGCTAAAACTTTTAATGGTTTGGGGATTTTTTTCATATGGGGAGATTATAACATTTTAATTAACACTCGCATTATTTCAACTCCAAATCCTTCAACCGCTTAGTTAATTTTTGCACTGTTAAAAACGGTGACTTAGTATGATTATCGCGTTGATTAGAATTGACGACGGCATTCTTAATTAGTCCCTCCGGATCGTTAAAAATTGCTTCCTCCAGCCATTTTAGATCAGTTTTGTTATATACACCTGCTAAGCCATATCGGCTGCCATGTTTGGCGAGCTTGGCGATGATCACATCGACTTTGGTATCTTTGGCCGGCTCAAAGTGTTGTAGTAAGTATGACTCAAATTGAGGTTGAGAGAATCCTAGGAGCACATGGTGTGTTTTTGCGTATTCGGTTAATTCTGGATAGCTCAGGGTCATTTCGTCATTGTCACACACAGCCCAAGTTTCGATATCAGTTGTTTCGAACCCGTCGCCATAATACTCCGCAAGTTTCACTCTTTCTTTGACACAACGATCAACTAGCTTTTTGTGTTGTTGGACTACTTTCTGTACCTTAATGTTGGTGACTGCACTAATGCGCAACAATCGAATCAAAATATCAAAGTAAGTTTGTTCGGTTTTACCCTCGCAGCAGATCAGAATGGCGCGAGGGGTCTTTGTCATTTAGACGTCCAATCTAATTTTGGGAACTGCTCCGTAAATGCCTTGTCTGTACCGTTTTTCAAATGACTCTCCCTCCCTTACTGATTTACTAGTAAGGGGGGTAATGATCGACTCCTCATCTAGGTTTTTTTCAACGAAAATAATATCTTCACGACTTAAAGTACCTTCATCTCGAGACATCAAATAGGTGTTGTGGGTATTGAGTATAAGCTTGGCGTTGCCTTTATTTCGCTTATATAAGGCGATTATTGAATTGGCCAATTTGGGATGCAAATAAGCTCCAAACTCGTCGATATACACGGTTTTACCTCTATTAACAGCGTCAATTATCGGTACAATAATTTCAAAAAACTTTTGTGTCCCCATTGATTCTTGACTGCCAAAGTCGAAGCCAATCTGTCCAGTAACCCTTCTTCCTTCATCTCTGACGACATGAACAGTGTGGGTAAGTAGGCCACCACTAGCCCTCATATTGTTCTTTATTTCCTCAGTAAATGGTAGCTGGGAAATCATTTCCTCGGGGAGCGGAGCCGGCTGAATCAAAAAGTCGCGAATAGTAAAATCACTAAGTTTGAGCATTTCCAAAGCCTGCTGTCTTAACTCCTGATTTTGATTTATGAGAAAGATGGCTAGACCGGCAATATTGCCGTCTCCGCCATGGATAATATAGAGAGAATCCATTAAAGAAAAGAGGATGTTGGAATACTCGTTATTATCTTCTCTGGCTTTAGTGATAAGGAGGGTTTCGGCTCTAGTTTTATCGGCGAGCTTCTTATTAAATCCATACTCACCAGCCTTGGAGCTTAGGTTCTTGTCTTTATCGCGAGAAAAAATCACTTTATATTTATCAGTATCGCTGTTTTTTTCTCTTAGAATCTCACTGGTGACCATTTCTTTATTAACTGCAAAAGAGTAAATAAAAATACGATTATTGGAGTTAAACTTCAACTCAAATGCAGAGTCCTCTTGATTAGAGCCTACTCGCAACTGAAACGGATCATATAGAGTGCGGCTATTTGCCAAGGCTGATTTTTCAATAAACTCTTTAATCGTCCATAAGGCTTTTGCAGTATTCGATTTACCGCCGGCATTGGGACCAAAAATAGCTGTAACCTGACGAGCATCGTTGTCGTCATCGCTAAAATTAATTAATTGGGTATTATAAAACGATCTAAAGTTGGTAATCTTTAGACTCAAAAGCTGGACTTTATTTGTCATAGAAGGGTTATTATAACATAATTATCCCGTAAGTCAATGGTTTTGTAAACTTTTTACAAAATTGCGTACTTGTGGGGTAATATATGGCATGAGGCACGGTTAAGTGAGGCACGAGCGGGATTCGAACCCGCGAACCAAGGTTTTGCAGACCCGGCCATTAGACCACTCTGGTATCGTGCCGCGTGGTATGGTTATTATACTATAAAAAGAGAGAACTTAATTTATTTTTATACTGCAGTTTCTCTAATATTTTTTTCTCAAGTGTCCACTTTTCAAGAATAATTTAGTATTTTAGTCCGTTGCTTACTTCGCTCGCAGCGGATAAAACACTAAATTATCCTTTAAGCAGTGTCCAAGTTTCGAAAAAATATCAGAAAAACTGCAGTATAATAACAACTCATGTTAAGTCTAAAAAACTTCACTTACACCCTGCCAGAGGAGCTGATCGCTCATAGTCCCGCGGCGCGGCGGGATGAGTCGCGTCTGCTGGTCTTTGATAAAAACAAGGGCGAGGTGGCGGGTCATAGGCGGTTTTTTGAGCTAGGGGAGGTTTTGGAGCAGCTCTCCCCTACCCCACTAATGATAGTGCGCAATAAATCGGCGGTGATTCCAGCGAGGCTAAAGGGACACAAAATAGATGGCGCGGGGAGAGCAGGAAAAGAGACGGAAATATTGCTGGCGAGACAGCAGGACTGCTCCTCAAAGATAGTATGGGAATGCTTAACTCGGCCGAGGTTAAAAGAGGGCGAGAGGGTGGTTTTTGGACCCGAAAATGCATCTGATAGTTTTGTGGCTGAATGCAAGAAGAATGTCGGTTATACCAGATTAATCTCTTTTGAAAGGAAGGATAAAAATAACCGAAAAGACTCGCTGGATGATTTTTATCGGTGGGTGAATAAAATGGGCTGCACTCCCCTACCCCCTTATATTAAAAGTGATAAAAAAGAGGATGAGCTGCGAGAGCTTTACCAAACGGTTTATGCGGACAAAAAAGCGGCAGGGAGCGTGGCGGCGCCAACGGCGGGACTGCACTTTACTGATGAGTTATTAGCGCGGCTGGGGGAGAAATATCCAATAGTGGATTTGACGTTACATGTGGGGCTGGGGACGTTTTTGGGAGTGAAAGAAACGGACATCGCCAAACATCAGATGCATGCGGAAGCTTATAGTTTAAGCGAGGAGACGGCGAGGGAAATAAATGAGCATAAAGCGCGCGGGGGAGAAATATTGGCCATTGGGACAACAACAACGCGAGTGCTGGAGAGTTGCTGGGATGAGAAAAATAAGTGTTTGACGGCGGGAGAGGGAGAGACCGACATTTTTATTTATCCGCCATATAAGTTTCGGGCGGTGGATCATTTGCTGACCAATTTTCATCTTTCGGAATCGACTTTATTGATGTTGATTGCGGCCTTAACCTCGAGGCCGAATGTGGCGAGTGATTTTGAAACTTTCCCTAAATCGCCCATAGGCAGGGCTTACAGGCAGGCAATCGCCAATAAGTATCGGTTTTTCTCTTTTGGGGACGCGATGTTGATCTGGTAGGAAAAGCGGATTGATAAATGACCCCAATTAATGCTATCATGGGGTTTATGAAAGCGTTCTCTCGCCCAAAATGCGATTAGCACTGCTCAATGACTGCTTGGCCTTGATGGAGCACACGGCTTATCTGGCGGATAAAGTCCCAAAAAAATGGGGATTGTGGCTGGCTGAGCCTTTAAGCAGAGAGCTGGGGGGGGGATGTCCTAATCT
>WRMU01000003.1 GCA_009776965.1 Microgenomates group bacterium
GGCACATACCCCAAATCGCTAGTGCTGCCCATCATCGCCCCACTCATAGAGTCAAAAGAAATACTACCGATAGGCGACACATTGCTATGAGCAATCCTCGCTTGCAGTCCATACTTATTACTCGTATTGTCTGGTTTCACTACGCCATTACTATTTACATAAGCGCCCTTATACAATGCATGCACATCCCCTCTCTCGGTCAGCCTCTGCGCCAAAACTTGCACCAAAACGCTCTGTTCATTCAAAGGTTTGGTATGGTCGTATGTCACGTTCTCGTCTCGATCATTAACCGCGCTAATGCTTCCCACTTGAGTCAGAATTACCCCCGCGCTATTGCTTGGTCCATCGCTCTTACAAGGAGTACGCCCCCGCAAAATCCTAGGGGTACAACTGCGATTTCCCGCAACCCCAGTCTCTGTATAACCACTCAATCCCGCGAAATCATTAGTCCAGCTCGTCCCCCCAGCGCCATTAACCACATCCAAACACTGCGTTCCCTCCAGACTAGTCATATTATTAGGCACTCTGTCGCGAATGTCACCGAAGCCATAAACATTCCCCCCCGAAACCTGCCACCAAGCGCTGGTATAGTCTTTATTCACCAGCGCATATATCCTCTTAGTGGTACAAACGTCATCTGCATTATTGACCGTCCAATCATATGAACAATTACCAAACTCACTTGCCGTTCCTCCCGAAGCGTCTTTTAGCGTTAGGTTAGGACAAGTACAGTCGGAGGTGGTCTGCGTGGTATCGCCAGTAATTGTATTTTCAAAAGTGGCCGACATGCTCAGCGGGCTAGTCAGGTTCTCCCCAAAATACATTTCCTTATAATCATTCGCGTTGATCCCGCTGAAAAAATCATTGCCATAAACCCCGCTCCCCGGAGGAGAATAGGTAGCCAACGGGAAAGGATTACCGCTCACCCCCACCTCGCTATTACCCACACTACAGGCACTATTTCCACCCGCACCATCACCTCGATAAGTTGCTACCCGATTAGCATCCTGATGCGCCACCACCCTAAAATCTGGCACAAAATAGATCAGCGGCTCCAAGGTCTTGCCATAGCAACTCACTCCTCGCCCGCTCCCGTCGCCTTCACAAACAAAAGAACAAGGATTTGCCTGACAAGCCGGCAAGCTCCTATATTCCGGACTATTACAGAACACCCAGCCATCTTTCGCGCTCACTTGAGAACCTCCGTCCGCTATCCCGTCCAAAACCCAGTGGCCGTTTTTACCTGCATCCCCCCAGACATTAGCTCGTCCATTAACCCCGTCTCTCGCCGCCAACTGCGTCCAGAGTACTGCGCATTTATCTTCTGGGATAGGCACTCCACTGGGGCTCTTCTCAAACTTCTTCTGTGTCCCCGTCCCATCATCCGCGCTCACCTCCACCACAAACCTCTCTGCTTTACACTCACAGGGATTAAAGTTGTGCGTCATCATACCCGCAACGCCGTCTAGCTCAACGCTCTCGCTCGCACACTCCGCCTCCCCAATTCTCCCCCCACTACCGCTAGTAGTACTATTTTCACTACTTAAATAAACCTTAAACGCCCTATTCTCTCCGCATCCACTCCCAAAATTAAACCCAAACTCTCGATCGGTAATCGAATAATCATCATCAAATGTTGGGCTTACCGACAAGCTTCTCCCACATAGCCGCGTCTCCCCGCAGCCAGTCGCTGTTTCATCCGAGTCCCATTTGTTTTGGGCACATTCTGTCACTTTTCCATATGAAGGCCCTTGTCCCGGCACAGTCCAAACAGTAGGAGGAATACCTTCCCCTCCGCAACAAGAACACGTTCTTACCGTCGTACAATCTGCCCACTGAGTATGATAACGATAGCTCCCAGTTTGAGAACCACCTCCTTTAGTATGACACTGATCATACCATTCACAAGTATCCGCCGCGCTATCAATCTTAGGATCTTGGCACCTCTCAATATCCGCCTTACTCGGGCTATTATTGTGCGGTGTAGTTGAGCCAACTGTGCCAGAACGAGTAGAATAACACCCGCAGCCGACCCCCTGACAACTCTGCTGCGCCTGAGTCCAGCCCACACCTCCACGTGTCACCACATCAGGTCTCTCAATCTCCTGCTTCCTCGCATTCCTCGTTGCCGAAACATTATTCGCCCCTTCCAGCGTCCCCACATTCGTCGCCGTCCCCATATCCACCCATCCTGCCGGACAACTCGGCGCATCCACACAATAACCATGATCTTCTCCCGAAGTTGCTTCTCCCTGATCATCAGAATCCAAATGCCAGTAATAATAAGGGTTCGTCCCCGTCCCTCCCGCGCAATCCTGCACCCCACAATCCTCCTCTCCCTCGCTCGCCGCCATCCGCCATCCTTTCTGGTAGTAATAGCGGAAACCATCCTCCTGAGATAGATACGGCCAACTCGGTAGCCTCATCTGCAAGAAATTGTTTCTACATTGAACCAAATTATTTTGATAAGTGCTATAGCATTCATTATTACACCGCTGACGATAGTACTCAGTAGAGTAAACCGGATGTTGCCAATTACAATTAGACTCACACTGCACCGGCTTATGCACCGCATTACATGTCGAATTACAACTATTGTGAGTATTATTGCATTGATTTATACATGATTGTTGGTTCCACCAATTCCAACTCCAACCATAAGACCATTCATAATACTGACATTCCCAAGCAGACCAACCAGGAGGGCAAGAATTATTATTACCCTGACAGTTCTGAGCGCAAGTATTATACGTCGAAGTACAAGTGCTCGTACAACTATTATAAGGAGCCCAACAACCATTTATACAATTATTTCTAGCCTGCAAGGCCTGATTTCTCAGTTGTTGTGCCGTGGACCAGCAACCATTAACACAACTCTGATAAATAGGTTGATTTATAGATATGCATTCTGTATTGTCTGCATTATCACAGGCAGTCGGATTTGCCAAGCACTCCTCTCTATAAGCCAAGTATCCTCGCGTCCTGACACTCGTTTTGCTTACTTCCCAATTGTTCTTCCCAGAAGCCTCGCTCACCATCGTCACTTCCTGCGGCTCATAAATTGTACACCCATCCCCACCGTTCACATCTTCCCCACACATCTCCGTCTCCCATTCCTTGTCCGCCCCACTAATGCAACTGCGCTCATCAATATACATCCCGCTTCCGGGGCAATTACTACAGCGATAACACATCTCTCCCCTGCCATCATCCTCCAGATTATCCTCCACCCAAACACTCTCCTGTACTCCATAGCGCCCTGCTGGTTCATCATCGCAATAACCATCCACATAGGTCTGCGCCTCCCCCTCCGAAGCTGCCTCATAAACACTCAAATGTCCATACCCCTCAGAGGAACAAGTTTTCTTCTCACAAAACTGCCTCACCTCCTGTATGCTATCATAGCAACGATAAAACTGATCATTATCACCCGCGCCCGGCGGCGTCTTACCTTTCGCTTCATAATAATTTTTCTCCACGTATGCCTGACAGTCCGCGTCCAAATTATCATTTTCCTTAAATCCACAATTCGCCAATCTCACTCCTGCCGGACAAAAAAGCGCCTCTGTCCCGTCCGCCTTTTCCCACATACAATCCACTGTCACCACCCCGCTACCGTCTGTCACGCAATCAATCTTCACCTCATCCGGAGCAAACTCCGGATCAGGATTACAAAAATACTTTTTCACTGGAATGCAGTCCGGAACCCTATCTATCACCTCCTGCCTAGTTTTATAACAAAGCTGCATCGTCGGAGTCGCCTTGCTCCAATCTCTGGGAGGATCATGCAAATCATAATGCCATTTTTTTAAGTTTTCCGCGCAAGCTTCCAGCCCTGCGTCAGTATTTTGATAGCCACATCCATCTATCGGGTCCCCTGCCTTACATCCAGCACATTCAAAATCAACCAAGCCATCTCCGTCCTCATCTCCACACCCCCCATTAGTCTCTCTTGGCCCTATGTCTGGATCGCAAAACCACAAATATTCAGTTACACATTCCGGAACTTCATCTGTCACCTCATCCTTACTTCCGTAGCACTTCAATTCTGGTTTGCTGCTATCCCATCCGCCTTCATAACCAGCAATTCCTCGATAGAACTCATACCAAATATTATAACCACACTCCTCCTCTCCCGCCGAAGTCTTCGGATAGCCACTCTCCTCCAAATCATCTCCCTCCTTCCCCGATTCGGCCGGAGTTCCTCCGCTCGAGAGCGGATAAGTACAGTCCTCCTTAACGTTCCCCGATCCATCATCCTCACAATTACCATAGCTCTTACTCGCCCCATCAGCCGGATCGCAATACCATAGGGGACCGCGCTCCTCCTTAATCTTAATCCCACACATATACGGATCCATCGCCGTCAAAATCGCCAAGCCATCAGCATCAATAATATAATTATCATCGGATAGCCCATCATCCTCGTCCGTAAAATCTAGCTCATTATCCACACCGTTCCTATAAATATACGCCCCAGTCAAAACACCCGTTTCCCCAGCCTTAGCCAAAGCCCCAGCAATCCAAGCATTCACGTCATTTCCATATTCCGAAAACGACTCATTCTCGCCGGTAGGCATATAGCCATCAGGGATCTCGCTATCCGCCGGGCAAGCGTCATAATCAACTTTTATCCCACAAAGATACGGATCCGCCGCGCTAATTGGATCCACCACAGCCGCATCATCAGCTCCATAAGCATAAGGATTTTTCTCATAATCCCATTCACCCCCTCCCACCAACTCTTTATAAAAATACAATCCGGTTACATCCGACCCCTCCGCGCCCGTCGGTGCCCTCCCCACGCTCTGCACATTTGCCAATGCTGCCTCAATTAGCGTCTGTAGCGACGACCCCACTCCACTATATCTCAGCCGATAGCCCGTAGGTATATAGCCGTCAAGCAGCTCATCATCCGGAGGACAAACATCGGCCTTGCAAAACTCCTCCACTTCTGCCTCCGTCCGATAGCAACTCAACCAGTCATCATTAATAATTCCAAAGTCAGCCGGCAGATTCTCCCCATAATATTGCCTTACATTACTGCCACAATTTACCAACCCTTCATCATCATCCTCATAACCACATCTATCTATCGGATCACCAGCTTTACAACCGGCGCAGTCAGTCGCCGCATATCCAGTGCCGTCATCCGCGCAGCCTCCATTACTCTCCCTCGGCGTAAAAGTATTAGGATCGCAGAAAAAATAATTGCGTCTCGGTATCGGAGGCGGGCAATCAGCATCAAACAATTCATCAGGAGTACAAATAACCTCATCAGGCATTTTCCATTTCCACCAGTACTCATTCACCTTATTCCGACATTCCTCCCTTCCCTCAGGAGTATCCTGATACTTACTGTCAGTCTCTCTCGGCCCATCCGCAGGATGACATGACCACATCGGCACTCCATCCGGCGCACACAACTGACAATTCTTCTGATAGCCCTCAGCAATGGTGTAGGGATTTCCCGATACATTTCCCGCCGGACTCCAGCCCAGCTCGCATGCATCATCGGGATCTATCACCTGATAAGTCTTCCCGTCATCAGCTGTCCAAGATTCATTTTCCTCAGGTTTAGGACAGGGATTACGGTCATCATCCTCAACCACCTTCACCGCAATGCTCCCCCAATTGGTGCATTTTTGCCACACACCGTCCCAAAGAATCCACGACTCATCACCAGTGCCACACTTATAGCGCACTTCTAGTACATCATTCGTATCCCTACAGAACCCAGTGCCTCCCTCCCAAGACGTACTCCACCCCCAGCAAGTCGCTGTCCCCGCAGTCTTCCAGCCGCCATAACTCCTTTCTTCATACCCATATCCCGAAGGTCGATAATTCTCAAACTCACCACTCGCCCCTTTGGCTCGGCTCGTCCCCGAAGTACAGGAACTGCTCACATTATTATTCCAAGGAATATAAAAACAAGTTAACATATCACCCATCAACCCATACACATAGTCCATTCGCTCCCCCACCGGAACATCACTCATAATCGACGGCCAAGTCGAAATCTCCACACTATGTCTCTGACAGGCCGGCCGAGGATTGGGTTCATAAAACGCTGCCCGCACCATATTCTTCGTTGGTATCAAAAACAATACCGTCCACAAAGCTAGTACTGTTGCCATCTTATTTTGCATATACTAACACTCCCGCTCTAATCGCATTACTAATATTATCGCTAGTAACTTGTGTCATTCCCAGCTCATTATCAGCTGCTACCGTCCGCACAAAAAACCCCACCTCAGCAGCTCCCAGCTCTCGATTTTGTTGCCGCAGGCCATTTACCTCATTCATTTGCCATCTACCCATCTCGCTCCCCGCCTTATAATGCGCCAAATAACAAGTATCTCCCAAAATGTTCTCCTTCTCAGTCGATTTTAGCAATTTATCCACCACCTCCCTTTTAGTTTTGTCTGTCACCCAATTATCGTCCATCATGATTGCTGTGGCTAAAGCGCAATCCTCCTCCTGTGTTCGCTCATTATCCCGCAGCGCCACCAAATAAAAAGTTAAAGCCTGCGTCAACAACTCTTGATATTTCCGCTCCGTCTCGCCAGAAAACTCTTTGCGCACCCACTCATCAGCGGCAAAATAAGCATAACGCCCCAACAACCCCACCCCCCAACCCGTCCTCTCCGACCATCCCAAAAACTCCTGCCAAATCTCATCATTGTCCCAATCATACCTGCGGATGTTCAAAATGCCATCCAGCTTCCGGCTATTCATAGCCCGCAATTCTTCCAAAGAATAATCCCATTCCGAAAATGATTCATTAGTGCTCTCTAAGCACACTCTCCTAGCAATATTTTTGAATCTCTCCTCCAAAATATCATTATTCGCCACTTCATCCATAAAAATACAATTATAATAATCGTTTTGTACCATATACTCATCCCCATCCAACAATTTCTCATAAGCCACCAAATCTCTTTGTAGCTCCACTCGCTCCGTCACGTCTCGAGTTAGTTCAAAATACTTCCACCTCGCCCAAATTACCGACATTCCCGCCCGATTACTCATATCTGATAGCTCGCACCATCGTCTCTCACCACTAGCGTCGCTATAACACACCCCAATATCAGTATACATCCCTCGATGATCCCTTTGCAGTCGCAGATGCTCCAACACCGACTTAGCTGCCTCCAACTTATCTTGCCCGTTTACCTCCTCAGTGGTCCAATCCTCCGCCACTTCCCTTTCTCCCATATAGCGCCCTACCACCAAAAAACCTATTCCCAGCAAAACCAACAACCCCAAAACCACCACCAATCTCCGCATGCGCTTCATAATTTAATCATAGCATAACCGCCAATCAAAAAACAAGTGCTCATTCAGCTTTTCTTAAGCATAAAAAACCCGCTTTCATGATTGCATGAAAGCGGGCAAAATGTTTTTTGCTCTTTTTTAGTTATTCTTCTATATACAGCTCAGAAGTGTCGATAGTGATATTGCGCGTGGCATTATCATACCCCACTCCAATATCCAACAACCGCATCACGTCTCTAAGTCGCATAAAATTGTTGCCGCCAATGAGATAGGCCGTTATTCCAACCGGAGCGCCGTCCAAGGAGATATTAATTTCGGCGTTAAGGGTGGCCTGTTTTGCCGCCCCATCGCCCAATCTCATTTCTCCGCCGTCTGATGCATAAGCCTCTCCGCTAGTTAGCGTTATCGCTCTAGTGGCATTATCATATCCCACTGAAAATTGCTTATTGGTGCCGTTTAAGACAAAGGCCAGATCCCGCAGCTTAAAATAGTTATTGCCATTGATCAGATAAGCCTCAAACTGTGTCGCCTCGCCATTAACATATACCGTCGAAGGCGTGGGATTGACCGTCAGCGTTGTAGTTGGTGGCTGCACTGGCGGGGTTGGGGTAGTGGTCCCTTCCAGCGGATCGAGTGAATACAAGTTCACCTTGCCATCGCCATAGCTCACTGCCCAATACACTCGCCCAGTAACCGGATTATAACGCAAGACGTCATAACCGTTGAGCTCTGCTCCTATAATCTCTTTTACAGAGAGGACTTCGCCTGCAGCGTCAACCACTGCCAAATAGGCTTTTCTGGCATCCGAATCAGACCTATCATCAAGGGCGTAATTTTGCACTTCCCACATTACGGCGTACCTTCCGACATCAATTTGTACCAGCTTAACTGCTACCGCCCGCGCCTGCGGATTAGTGTAATTAGTAATCCAAATGGGGTCAGTACTCCCCCCGAAGCGCTCATCCATGCTCAGCAAGAACAAATTACGCGCTCCCTGAGCCGGCTTGTTTTGATTATAGGCGCCGACGAATAAATAGCCACTAGGCGTCTGTGCGATGCCTCCCATCGAGGCATCTGTCCAGTTCTCTCCATTTCTGCCTTCGAACCCAAATGACTCCCCTCGCACATTATCGGCTCGCCCTTTGATAGCTTCATCAAAGCCGAACCCTCGCGGACGAGAATCACCTAAAGTAGTAAAAACAAACCCGTTTTCAATAGGCAGAATAAACTGATCAAATGAGTGTCCTCCTCGAGGATGAGCCATTAAGTTCATACTCCATGCGCCCTCTTGTCCTAATCTCGACAACAGCTCAAAAGTATTAATGTCTAGGACGAACCCCAGTGCACTCTGATGATTGATACCGCCGGAATCCTGAAGCTCCTCTCTCGCAAGATAAACCGCGATCATATCTCCAGAGGAGATCTCCAGCCGACAAGTGCCCGACCGAAATGGTCTTTTTACACTGCTCGAGCTGCCATATCGCGCTTCCAGCCAAAACTCCTGCAGCCTGATTCCCGTTGATGAGTATTTAACCAAGACCATGTTTTGCTCATCAAACGCTCCTTCTGCCACCTCCTGAGCAAAAAAAAGGTAATAGTTGCCGTCACCATCCTTAGTGAATCCACCGCATCTCTGCAAAGGCTTCTCAATCTCCAACGTTGTAGTTAACTGCCCAGATGATGAAAACTCATAAATCACCACATTATTTCTGGGAGTGGTGTAGATCCCAGCGCCAGTAGCTCCGGCTACCGCCACCTCACCCGTGTCCAAAACACTAATACTGCCGTCTGCGCCAACGAAAGTTTGCAGCTCAGGCACTCTAGTGTACCATACCCCAGTGAGAAAATAGTCTCTAGTCATAGGAACCTCATACCTCGCATCAATTGTCACCACATCCGGCCGCACCGTCTCATACCCTGTCGCCTCATTCAACAAACCCGTATTCGCGCTCGCCCCCGCGCCCATCGGCGCCATCGCCAGCAGCATCAGCACCGCCAACACTGCTACAAGCATCCTTCTTCCTACTCCTGTCTGCTGTGAAACCGTCACTACCTTTTTCATTACTTTTTCCACCTTTCAAATCAATTTTTTTGTTAAACTAAAAAGAGCAAAGAGAAATATATTATAACATATCAAACCCTAAAAATAAAGACCAAAAAGAAATCTTATCGGTCTATTCCTAAAGTCGCGAGAAAAACACGCTCAACTCAACTCAGTATCTTGCGTGTCTTTAGTCAATCCTTAAAACACCGACGGCGTCTATACAGTTCCTGTGGCATATTAAGCACCCCTATACTACAACACATTACCCAATACGTCCAGCACTTGTCCATTTTTGTCCCTTTTTATGTCCTATCACATTACAACAAACGCCTTGACGTCTAAGCCTTTTTTGATATAATTCCCTTATTAACATCGTTCTGAAAGTCAGAAATCTCGGCGGAGCTGCGGGTCAAGCCCTTAAGTGGGCGTACCGATGAGGGGAGGTCGCCACCCTCCAGAGCGTCTTTGTTAATATCTCTCAGGCTTTTAATATATGTAGTTTTGACCGAGCCTTTGCTTTGATGCTCTCCAATGTAAGCAACATTAGCTGTCTTGCCGTCCCTATTAAACTTAACTAAAACCTGAATATGAGGATGTCTAGTTCTCAAAACACAAGACGATCTATTATGGACAGCACTAAACAACAAATCTGCCACTTTTTTTGCCCGCATTCCATCCAGACCCATCCTCTTAACTCTCAAATGTTCCTGCACTCTGGGATGCACCAAAAGACTGCCGTTTTCAATCAGAGCGACTCCCGTCTCGTCTCTAATCTTATTCAACTTCTCCAATTTCTCACTACCCAAAACACCAAAATCAACCGGTTTATCCATCTTTTCATTTAGTGACTTGACAAGACTATTTTGTATTTTAGTTCTGGATTTTTTCCTTTTCCCGCCCATAGCCACCTATTATCCCCACAAAAGTTACAAAATAGTTGCAAAACCTTCGCGAAATGGCCTATTACTCCCAAACTTAGCAAAAACCCGCCACCTATCACAGCAGCGGGCAATGCTCTTAAACTGTTAATTATTCGCTCTCGGCAATTTCCGGCCAATAAGAGTAGTCTTCTGCAATCAGCTTCATCAGACAGCGCTCCTGCGAGTCGTGCTCACTATACCAAAAGTTGGCAATTCTCCCGCCGTCTAGCTCCACCTCAGCGAATCCTTTCTGCATTCTATTAATGGAGACAAAGCTCGTCTTTAGCAAATCTGTCCCATTGCGGCGGATAAGCCCCCAGCGGTCATTGTCGTATTGCACTTTTGCGAGGTTTTCGTCTAGTACGCCGAAATCTCCTGCCCAAGCGAATGTCCGCTCAAAAGCCCGTTCGCCTTGGGGATTAATATATCCCCACCGCTCCTCATTAACCAGAACCTCCCTTCCAGAGGTCACCCTCAGGTGCTGCTCATTCCAAACCACCACCGCCAAACCTTCTCGAAAATGAGAGGCGTCTTTCCATTCTTCCTCGAAGACTCTCCTGCCCTCAGTGTCCGTATAGGTATAGCGTCCATTTTCCAGCTCCACCACCAGCAGTCCTCCATATCTGTCGTACACGCCCATGCTCTTTCCTCCTCAATAATCTTGATTTATTCAATTAACAATTTTCCAAAGAGTTGTCCTGTCTCGCTAGCGCGCCTGTTTGTCCGCTTTTGGATCAACCGGCACGTTTTTTGATCAAAACCAGTATATTATAACACCTTATAAGATAATATTCCTCAACTACTCACCGCCAGCGCCAGCCCTTTAATTCGCTCTCCTAAGCGTCGGAAAAGCAATCACCTCCTTAATCGAAGGCATATTGGTCAGCAGCATCACCAGCCTATCAATCCCCATCCCCATCCCGCCCATCGGGGGCAATCCATACTCCATCGCCGCCAAAAAATCCTCATCCAGCGGCTGCGCCTCCGCATCTCCCGCCCTCATCCTCGCTTGCTCCTCCTCAAACCTCTCTCGCTGCTCCAGCGGATTAGTCAGCTCACTCCAGCCATCCGAAAGCTCCTTCCCACCAATATACAACTCAAATCTCTCCACCAGCCCCTCGTCGCTGCGATGTGGCTTCGCCAGCGGGCTCACTTCCCGCGGATAATCAATGATCCAAGTCGGCTCTATCAACTGATGACATACCAACTTCTCAAACAAAGCAAAAATTGCCTTCCCTCGGCTAAAGTCACCAATAAGCTTGAGACTATTCTTCTTTAGCAACTCTCCCAGTTCCTCATCCTCTAACGCGTCCGCTTCAAGTCCTGCATACTTGCTCAAACTTTCCTTGAGCGTCATTCGCGCAAAACTTCTCCCCAAATCAACCTCTCTGTCTCCCACCATCAACTTTTCTCCTCCATTCACTTTTTTATTTAAGAACTTGAGCATCTCCTCAATCAACGCCGTCACTCGATGATAATCCGCATAAGCCTCATACCATTCAATCATCGTAAACTCCGGCTGATGGGTCTGGTCGATGCCCTCATTGCGAAAGTTCCGCGCAATTTCAAAAATCTTCTCCTCACCACCCACCATCAACCTCTTTAGATATAGCTCCGGCGCAATTCGCAGATAAAAATCGCTATCTAGCGCCTTCATATGAGTGATAAAAGGTCTGGCATTAGTTCCCCCATAAAGCGGCTGCAGTATCGGCGTCTCCACCTCCGTAAACCCCTGATCATGCAAAAAACTTCTCATCTCCCGCAAAATCGTCCAGCGCGCCGCAAGAATCTTTTGCGAGCGCTCATTAACCAGTAAATCCAGATGTCTCGCCCTAAAACGCGCCTCTTTATCTTCCGCAGCGTTCCACTCCGAGGGCAAGGGCCGCAACGCCTTCCCCAAAAAAGTAAACTCCTCCGCCATAATCGTAATTTGTCCGGTTTTTGTTTTTCCCACCTCTCCTTTTACCCCCAAAAAGTCCCCCACATCAACCAATTTTAGCTGCTCCCACGTCTCCTCGCTAAACTTACTCGCATGTAATAAAATCTGTATTTTCCCGCTTAAGTCCCCCAAATCCGCAAACACCACCTTGCCCTGCGCTCTCCAAGAAAACAATCTTCCCGCTGTCTGCACTTCCTCTCCCTCCAGCGCCAAACACTCCTTCACCATCTGGGTCTTCGCAAAAGAGTAGGGGAAAGGATTAATCCCTTTTTCCTCCAAAGCTCTCAATTTAGCAATTTTGGCAGATCTCGCTTCGTCTAGTCGCGACATAATTAAGTAGCAATGCCCATAATTTGATAAGTTTTAGTCACTCCCGAGGGTGTCTTCACCTCCACCTTCTCACCCTTAGTTTTCCCCAAGAGAGCCGAGCCAATTGCCGACTCCGAAGTGATGGTATTGGTCTTATCCGCATCATCAGCATATTCGCCCACAATTTCATAGTCCCCGCTCTTGCCTTTTTCATCTTTTAATTTTACTCTCGAGCCAATGCCTATCTTTGTCGTCGAAACCGTTTCCTTAACGATGGTCACATTCGCCAAAATAGCCTGCACTTCCCCAATTCGCACTTCAATCAATTCCTGCTGATCTCTGGCGTCATGATATTCGGAGTTCTCCGCCAAATCCCCCTGCTCTCTGGCCTTCGCCACTCTATCCACCACCGCCGGCAGCTGTACTTTCTCCAAATCCTGCAGCTCTGCCTCGAGCACAGCTAAAGATTTTTTAGTCATTTCGATCGGTTTTTCGTTCATATTCGACCTATTATAACATAAGGGCAGGCAAAGATTTGACAAATCGCAGACTTCACATATAATCGGCGAAGATTTAAGAAGAAAGGTTTATTTATGAAAAAAGTTCTCTCCTTCGACGTTGACCAAACCCTCAATGTCGCCAAAACTCCCATCACTTCCGAAATGGCCGAGCTCCTCACTCGCCTCCTCGATCATTACGAACTCGCCCCCATTTCTGGGCAAAAGTTCGAACAATTCATTATCCAAGTGGTCGACCCTATGGTTGCCTATGGCGCCACTCCCGAACAACTCGCCCATCTCCATCTCTTTGTCACTCAAGGCACCCGCTACCATAGATACAACACCGACAAAAAAGATTGGGAACTAGTTTATAAATACGACTTAACCGATGAGCAAATCCAAAAAATGACCCAAGTCATCGAGCAGTCCGCCAAAGAACTGGGCTTCTGGGAAGAAGATAAGCTGAGTCCAGGAGATGAAATCATCGAAAATCGTGTTTCTCAAGTTACTTTCTCCGCTCTCGGACAAACTGCCGGTACTGAGGCTAAATATGCTTGGGACCCAGACACCAAAAAACGCCAGCAGATTGTCGCCCGCGCCCAAGAACTAGCTCCAGAGTTCATGTTTGAAATCGGCGGCACAACTTCTATTAATGCCGCTCTCCCCGGCACCAATAAAAAGTTCGGCATGGCCCATTTGCTTGAGGAGTTGAAAGTTGCTATTCCCGAAGTACTCTATTTTGGCGATATGACCCAACCCGGCGGCAACGATTATCCTGTTGTCGAGATGGGCTTCGACACCATTACCGTTGAGAAATGGGAAGACACCGCGTATGCTCTTAAGGGTATACTAGGAGTAGTATAAACCAAAAACCTTCATAAATCGAGCAAAATCAGATTTTATTTGTGAAAAAATTGTTTTGATATTTTATCTCGAAACATGAATACTGCTGCAAGCAAAACTTTTCTCTATTGATTTTAGTCTGACGAAAGCTGTGCCCGAACTGGCCTCAAGCGGGTGTTCCCCGCGTGAGGACAAATCGAGTCAGACGCGAAATCACTATAGAGGAAAGTTTTGCTCAAAGGAAAGAGTGAACCTAGTTTATTGACATTTCTATCATAGTGTGATATACTATGAGCCATTATGAAAAGAAACCCACTAAACATAGTATTAGTTGCCTTAATCGGCATCTTCATTGTCCTAGTTATTCTCTTTATCCGCCAGATCACTCGCCGCCCTGCCATGCAGGCTCGCCTCGATGGTGGCACCTCTAATGTGATCACCTCCAGCGTCATCCCCACCCCCGCCGCCAACCCCACTCTCACCACCGACGCCACCTTAAGCGCTCAAATCGAAACCCAAACCGATATTGATCCCGATGAGCTGACGGTAGTAACCGCCACCCCCACCGCTCAAATTGCCTCCATTGAAACTACTCCAGCCGACAAGGGTCATGTCGTAGTCCCCACTCCCACTCCCACCCCCCTTCCTACCCCCACTCCCGTCCCCACCAAGACTGTTGTCACCGAAGTTAAGGAGGAAACTGTGACTACTCCTGCTTCCAGACCTAGCAGCAACCCCTATTTGGCCGGCTGTGGCGAGTATAATAAGGACACCGACTCCTTCTCCGCCACCATCAAGTTCCCCAAAATGGACGGCAAAACCTCCATGACGGTCCAAGTTGGTTCCAGCTATGAGAGCAACGACCTCTATGAAGGCAGCTTTGTCGCCGCTAGCGAACAGGCCATTCGGGTGACTGCCAAAAACAACACCAACTACTTCGCTCGCTATCGCTTCGACGATGGTAGCTGGAGCAACAGCCTCGAGTTCTCTTGTGTGAGGCGGTAATTCCAAAAAAATTGTTTTGATATTTTATCTCGAAAACTTGGACACTGCTTAAAGGATAATTTAGTGTTTTATCCGCTGCGAGCGAAGTAAGCAACGGATTAAAATATTAAATTATTCTTGAAAAGTGGACACTTGAGAGAGAAAATATTGAAACAATTTTTTTATGATATCATACAGAAGTGATTAACGTTTCGAATCTCTCCTTCAGCTACCCCAACAACCGCGGCATCTTCAACCTCAACTTCACCGTCTCCCCCGGAGAAGTAGTCGGCTATTTAGGTCCCAATGGCGCTGGTAAAACCACCACCATGCGCTGTCTCCTCGGCTTCACCCCTCCCGATAAAGGCACTTGCCAGATCAACAACCTCGACTGTTTCCTCTGTGCCCCCCAAATCCAACAAAACCTCGGCTACATCCCCGGCGAAATCAACTTTTTCGACAAAATGACCGGCTTGGGTTTCCTCAGCCTCATGCATGAACTGCGAGGAACCAAAGACCGCCACAGAGAAAAACAACTCATCGAACGCTTCGAACTCAACCCCACCGGCCCCATCCGCCGTTTTTCCAAAGGCATGAAACAAAAACTCGGCATCATCGCCGCTTTTATGCATGATCCTGCAGTCCTCCTTCTCGACGAACCCACCAGCGGTCTCGATCCCCTGATGCAAAACCGCTTCATCGAGATGGTGCAGGAAGAAAAAGCCCGCTCCAAAACCATTATTATGAGCAGTCATCAATTCGACGAAGTGGAAAAAACCTCCGACCGCGTCTTGGTCATCAAAGACGGCCACATCGTCGCCGACAATTCCATCACCAAGCTCAAAAGCCTCCAAAAAAAGGTTTATCTGCTCAACCTTTCCCGCCCCGAGGAAATCACCAAGCTCCCTAAAAAATACTCCGCCACTCGTCTCGATAGTACCCACTACGAAGTCGCCGTCTTAGGCGGCAAGATTAATGCTTTCCTTAAAGATATTCGCCTCCTCAAGCTCGACAACCTCCAATCCAAAGTCCAGTCTCTCGAGGAGATTTTCTTAAATTATTATGGTCAAAACACTGCTCAATAAAATACCATTCTCCCTCACTCTCTTTAAGTTCAACATCCGCACCAACATCTTCTTTTGGGGCATCCTCACCCTCGTCATGAGCTTCTATATCTGCGAAATTGTCTTTATTTTCGACCCCAGCGCCATGCAAGCCCTCGAGAGTATTCTCGAAATGTATCCCCAAGAGTTCATGTCCGCTTTTGGCATGTCCGACTTAGGCGGCAATCTGGCCCAACTCCTCGCCGGATTTTTCTACGGCATGCTCGTTTATGTTGTCCCCATGATCTACTATATTAATGTCGCCAACCGCCTCATCGCCAAAATGGTTGACAATGGCTCTCTGGTTTATCTGCTCCAAACCCCTCTCTCTCGACTAAAAATAGTCATCACTCAAGCCATTTTTCTCCTTCTCTCCCTCTTTTTGATGTTCGTGTTGGTCTTTTTGGTGGCGCTAGGGATGAGTAATAGCATGTTCCCCGGGCAACTCGACGTCGTCGCTCTCGCTCGGCTACATTTCAGCACCTATTTCCTCTCTGCCCTCATGGCTTCGATTTGTTTTTTTTATTCTTGCTATTTTAATGAAACCAGACTCTCCCTCGCTTTCGGCGCTAGCATTCCCGTTGTTTTTCTCCTCATGCAGATGCTCGGTGGCATTTCCGAAAATCTCAAAATCTTCCTCGACTTATCCATTTTTGCCGTCATTGACCCGAGAGCCGTGGTCGATAATGGCAATCCTCTCGCCCTCAATCTCGCCTTTATCGCCCTCACCATTTTATTTATTTCCCTAGGAAGTTGGGTTTTTAAGCGTAAAAAACTCCCCATTTAGCGCATAAGATGATAGAATGAACAAGACAACATGCTAAAAGACCTCAAACAACTCCTGCGCCGCGTCCCTAAAGCCGTCTGGCTCCTCGCTTTACCCATTGTCCTGCTGCTCGCCCTCTCCCTCTCTCCGCTCGATGTCCCCAAAAGCTCCACCATCACCGTCGAAGGCACCATCGAAATCAACACTCTCCCGTATTACACCGAAATAGCCGGCAAAGTTATCGAAGTCCCCGTCAATTTGGGTCAGCGAGTGGCAGTGGGGGACACCTTAGTAGTTCTCGAGAGCCCTTCCGCCCAAAACCGCCTCGCCGAGCTCTCCACTTCCGCCCTTAAAATGCAGCTTTTAATCGACGAGCTAGAGAGAGGCGCCCCCGCCGCCGACAAAAAAGTCGCCACCAACGAGGTAGAGGCCGCCCGCCAGCTCATGTTCAACGCCCACGCCGACTATCTGCTCTCCATCGACGTAGTTTCCGACGCCGAGAATGACGAAAAAGTTGACCATATCACCCGCGAGAAACTGCGTCTCGACCGCGACAATAAAAAACGCTTCTTCGAAATTGCCCAACTACAGTTTTCTTCCGCCGAACAAGGCCCCCTGCGCCTCTCGGCCAGCAATAATCGAGAACAAATTGCCAGCGCCCGCGCTGATTTAGAGTTTCTCAACCAACAGCTCGAGCAAGCCCGTGCCGATCTGGCCAAAACCGCCATCAAGGCCACTGCCTCGGGGGTAGTAGTCATCAACAATGCTGACCTAGGCAGCTTAGTCGTCCCCGGACAAATCCTCATCGAAGTCTCCAAGGAACAGGAGAAAACCGCCGTTTTTTGGGTTCCCGAAGAATATTTAGATCGGATCGACTACGGCCAAACAGTCCGCGTCACCAATAAAGTGATCAATACCACTAAAGAAGAAGCCACCACCCACCAAGGAACCATCAATTACATTGATCTCTCCGCCCAATATACCCCTAAAGAAGCCGCCAATGCCACCAACCAAAACCGCTTAAGTTTTAAGGTGAAGGTGTTTCTAGGCGACATCCCCGAGCTGCGCATCGCCCAGAAGCTGCTCCTCACCATTTGACAAGTTAGCAGTCATATAATATAATTGCTAATTATGATTGGTCTCACTGCTCGACAAATCCAGATTCTCAAACTCATCGTGGAGGAGTATATCCAAACTGCCCTGCCCGTCGGTTCCGAGAATCTCGACAAAAAGTTTAATCGGGGCGTTTCTCCCGCCACTATCCGCAACGAAATGGTTTATTTAACCAAACAAGGCTATCTCACCAAATCCCATTCCTCCTCCGGCCGCCTCCCCACTGCCATGGCCCTCAAGCTCTATGTTAATGAATTAATGAAGGAGCGCGAGCTCTCGGTCACCGACGAAGTTTCCGCCAAGGAAAAAGTCTGGGAAAACCGCCATAACATCAATGAGCTCATGTCCGCCGTCGCTCGCGCCCTCGCCCAGCGCACCCACGCCATCGGTCTGGTTATGAGCGAAGACTTCCGCATCCAACACTCCGGCTATGCCAATTTGCTCAACATGCCCGAGTTTTATGACATCCGCGTCATGCGCGACGTCCTCAATCTCATCGAGGAGGAGCGCACCCTCAACGAAATCTTCCGCTTCGGCAACAACGAAAACCCAGTGCGGATCATTTATGGCGGTGAACTAGGCAATAAAAACCTCGAACCCATCAGTTTTGTTTATACCGACGTCCATACCGCCGTCGGTAAGTTCTATCTAGCGGTCTTGGGCTCCAGCCGCTTCGACTACCCTTATGTTGTCCCCATGATGCGCTACTTCAAGAAATTATTAGAAGAAATGATCTCCGGTTAATATGCCCAAAAAAACTCCTTCTCTTGAGGAACAAATCCTCGATTTAACCACCAAATTAAAAGAGGCTCAAGAAGCTCAGAGACGCTCTCTAGCCGACTACCAAAATCTCGTCCGCCGCCAAAGCGAAGAAATGTCCCGCTTCATCCAGCTCGCCAACCAAGACCTCCTCATCGCTCTTTTGCCTGCCCTCCAAAACCTCTCCGTTGCCAGTCAAGCCCTCAATGATCAGGGCCTAAATCTAGTCATCGCCCAATTCTGGACAGCCCTCAAAGAGCAGGGCGTTGAAGAACTAGGCAGTAATTTAGTCGATCAACCCTTCGACGACACCAAGATGGAGGCTGTCGATGGGGCAGGGGAGACCGTCGAGCGAGTTCTCACTGTCGGCTTTGCTCTCAATGGTCATGTTCTGTTGCCAGCTAAAGTAGTTGTAAAGTAAAAACTACCATAAAGCAGTTTCTCTACTATAAACATAGTCTTAATTTTCACCAACCACCAGACTAAATTGACATCTTGACAACACTAGCACTCCTCTGCTATAATTGCTAATATAGTAATAAAGAAAGGCATTTATGAGCAAAATTATCGGAATAGATTTAGGTACTACTAATTCCGCCATCGCCGTCATGGAAGGCGGCAGCGCCAAAATTATCCCCACCGCCGAAGGCCGCAACACTTTCCCCTCCATCGTCTCCCTCAAGGGCTCCGACACCAAAGTCGGCGACACTGCCAAGAGACAAATGGTCTTAAACCCCACCGCCACTGTCAATTCAGTTAAAAGATTTATGGGCCGCAAATACAGCGACAAAGCCGTCCAAAACGCCACCAAACATGTGGCTTATCAGGTCGAAGCCGGCAAGGACGGCATGGCCGTAGTTAACGTCGATAGCAAACCATATACCCCTCAAGAAGTCTCCGCCAAAATCCTCGCCAAAGCCAAGGCCGATGCCGAAAGCTATCTGGGAGGCAAAGTCACCCAAGCCGTCATCACCGTCCCCGCCTATTTCGACGACTCTCAGCGCCAAGCCACCAAACAAGCCGGTGAAATCGCCGGCCTCAAGGTGGAGCGCATTGTCAATGAGCCCACCGCCGCCGCTTTAGCCTATGGTCTCGACAAAAAAGGCAATTCCACCATCGCCGTTTATGACTTGGGCGGTGGAACTTTCGATATTTCCATTCTCGAAATCGGCGACGGTGTTTTTGAGGTCAAATCTACCAACGGCGACACTTTCCTCGGCGGCGATGACTTCGACGATGCGGTTATCGACTATATCATCAGCGAGTTCAAAAAAGAGCATAGCGTGGATCTAAGCAAAGATCCTCAGGCGCTCCAACGCGTCAAGGATTCCGCCGAAAAAGCCAAAATCGAGCTTTCTTCAACCGCTCAGGCCGAGATCAATCAGCCCTTCATCACTCAGGGCGCCGACGGTCCGCTCCATCTCACCATGACCTTAACTCGAGCCAAACTCGAGGAGCTTACCACCGATCTCATCAAAAAAAGTTTTGAGCCAGTCAAAAAAGCCCTCTCCGACGCCAAGCTCAAAGCCTCCGATATTAATGAGGTGGTCCTCGTCGGTGGCATGACTCGCATGCCTAAAGTGCAGGAAGAAGTGCAAAAGTTCTTCGGCAAGGAGCCCCATAAGGGAGTTAATCCCGACGAAGTGGTGGCCATTGGCGCCGCCATCCAAGCCGGTGTCATTGGTGGCGACGTCCAAGACGTGGTTTTGCTCGACGTCACTCCGCTCACCCTCGGCCTCGAGACCCTAGGCGGCATCCGCACTCCCCTCATCAACCGCAATACCACCATCCCCACCAAAGCCTCCAATGTTTTCTCCACCGCCGCGGACAATCAAACCAGCGTGGAGATCAATGTTTTGCAGGGCGAGCGCGAAATGGCCGCCGATAATAAATCGCTCGGTCGCTTCATTCTCGACGGTATTCCGCCCCAAAGACGTGGTGTGCCCCAGATTGAAGTCACTTTTGACATCGACAGCAACGGCATCCTCAATGTCGCCGCCACCGACAAAACCACCGGCAAAGACGCCAAAATCACCATCCAAAACTCCACCAATCTCTCCAAGGAGGAAGTGGATAAAATGGCCGCCGAAGCCGCTGCTCATGCCGACGAAGACAAGGCCAAGAGAGAGCTGATTGAGGCCAAAAATAAGGCCAGCAGCGTGGCCTTTGAGCTGGAGAACCAGCTCCAAGAATATGGCGACAAACTCGAGAGCGAGGAAGATAAAAAAGCCATCGAGACCGCCGTCAGTGAGCTCAAAGCCGCCGCCGAAAAAGAAGACGTCACTGCCGAGGAATTAGAAAAGAAGATTGAAGAAACCTTCACCGCCGCCCAAAAAATCGGCGAGGCCATGAATAAGGCTAATCAGGGGACAGCGGATGCTGGACAGGCCACTGATGAACCTCAGGCAGAAACTTCTGAGCCCAACGCCAAGGCTGAGGACAAAGTCGAGGAAGGCGAAGTGGTTAGTTAATGTCCCTCGCTTGTCATATGCTTATAACCCCACCTCAGGTGGGGTTAAATGTAATAACATATTGACAAATGTTATTACATTTAGTATAATGTTGAGACTATGAACAGCAAAAGTGCTAGCACCAAACTTAAAGAGATATTAACAGCAGCTCAATGGACTCAAGAGCAATTAGCTCGCGCTCTCGAAACGCCGCTAAAAACTCTTAACTTATGGATTAACGATAAAAGCACCCCTCGAGAAAAGGGGATGGAGTCCATTAACAGCCTCTACCTAGACATTGTAGGTAGAGCTCAGGTAGATGCTGCCCTGCTCTCCAAAACCGAAAAACAGGCCTTAAGCAAGCATATCACAGTTAAAGAAATCATTAGCAACGAAGAACTATTAAACAAGCTCGCCCTATATCTCACCTACCACACCAACACCATCGAAGGCAGTACCATGACCCTTTCAGACGTGAAAGAGGTTCTAGACGATGATCATAAAGTTTTAACCAACAAAAGCGCCAAGGAACAAATAGAAGCGCGTAATCATCGTGCAGCTTTCCACTACCTGCTCGACGAATTAAACTCACAAGGCAAGGATTTCAAATGGACCAAAGACCTCATCCTAAACACTCACCTGCGCCTGATGAATACCCTCATTAGTAATGCGGGACTGTATCGCAACCACCGCGTGAGGATCCTAGGCAGTAATGCCCCGCTTACCAATTACCTGCGCGTGCCAGAACGGATGGAGGAGCTGATCGAGATAATCAATCAACCAGTGAGCTGCCTTATAGAGCGCATAGCGCTAACTCATGCCACTTTTGAACAAATACACCCCTTTAGTGATGGCAACGGGCGCACAGGGCGGCTAATCATGTTCATCCAAGCCCTCCAAAACTCAGTAGTCCCCCCTCTAGTCGTTAAAGAACGCAAAAGAGCCTATTATCAGTACTTAGAAATCGCCCATCTACAAAATCAATATGAATTGCTCCGATTATTTACCGCCGAGAGCATTTTATTCACTGCTAACTTGATTGAGTAAACCCCCTCCCACTTTGTCCCCCTTTTGCAACTATCGCCCCCCAACCCCACCTCAGGTGGGGTTATTTCTACTTCCATTTTGCAACTATTTTGCAACTTTTGCCCTGTATAATCGCCAGCCTAGGCTATTTAACAGTGTTTTTGGAGATAGGTTGGTGAGCGGTAAAAGGGTAGCGATTAGCTGCCCCCGCGACCCTAGAAAGGAAGTCTGATGAAAAGATTTCTTTATTTCTTGTTTGGGAAATTAATCTCCTTGGAGATTAAAATACTCAAGCATGGGAGAACAAAAATAGCCCTCACATTCAAACGAAAAGGCTAGATTTGCTCCTTGGTGAGCGTACATCACGCTCACCAACTTATCTCTAAAGATAAACTCATTATACCATAAAAACAGCCATACGTCAAAGTTAGGCATTAAGTTTTTGGAGACAGCAGGGTGGGCGACTTTGTCCACCTTAGAAAGGAAGCTATGCAAGACGCATGGTTTGTTCTCTTTGTATTGGAACAAGTTCTATTTGAGCTTGTCTCTAATCAAGAAGTAATAAAATTAGCCATCCTCTGGATTAAAGAAAAGGCTGGCTAGTTTTAACTTCAGGTGAGCAGGTTATCTTGCTCACCCTGTTGTCTCCAACATTAAACGCATTATACCATAAAAAACCGCAATCCGTCAAGGCAGCCCCCCCCTCAAAACCTCTCCCAATGCACATTTCCCTCTTTCACCCCACACCTCTCCCCACCCACCCCCACCCCCCCCCCCCCCCCACCCCAC
>WRMU01000004.1 GCA_009776965.1 Microgenomates group bacterium
CGGTTTTAATTAAAAAATAAGCGCAGATGGGCTGAATGCCCATTGAGCATTATTTTTTACTCGCGCCGAGCTGTGCGCGGCGATTAAAACCGTCAAAATACCGATTTAGGCGAGCTACTACTGTAGCTGCACCACTACGAGCATATCATCCCCTCCCTCATGACTAAACATCAGCTCATCTCCGTCCAACGTCGGCATGGGGGAGAGGAGAGTCCAATTTCCTTCCCCCTCTTTTTTCACCCGCAGCCTAGTACTAGTCATCGCTATTTCGTCTGGCAGCTTTTGTCTAAAGCTCAGCCCAAACTCGCTCGAGGCCTCCTTCGCCAGTTCATAGCTCAGTCTCAGCGTTTTTCTCGAGTCCTTGTCCACTCTCACCACCTTGCCCATATTATCATCCAGCCTTGTCTGCACGCCTGCCTCCCAAAGCTGCACATTAAAAGCCCCGCTGGGGACAAGCCACTGCCAGTATATATCTCCTCCGCTTCCAGAAACATTCTCCAGCGTCCATTCCCCGCTATGCATAACTCTATTTTCGCCAATCACTATCTCTTGCTGGCTATTCATCCGCCAGAAGTTCTTCTCCTCACTACTGCCCGTATCAGTCAACAATATCTGTATGCCGTCAGATACACAGTCATTGTCTCCAAACACCTTCCTGCAGTCCGGCAGTCCCAAGTTTCCTGCCCAGCCCAGCTCCTTCACCAGCTCCTGCGCATTAGCCGTTCTCAACCACACCCGTATCCTTCGCTCCTCCAACAACTTCTTTTGTGCCTCCAGCCAAGAGCCCCACTGCCTCACTTCGCTAATCCCGCTCATCTGGTTCCACCAGCTCTCCAACGACTCCTCCTGACTCAATTTTATACCTATCAATCCGTCTATTTTAACTCCCAAAGCCTCAGTCAGCATTAAATCCATTTTCCCCGCCATGATCTCAAAATCCCCCTCCAAGCCCAGCTCTCTCACTGTCAGCCTTCTCTGCCCCAACAACGTATCCAGCGGACTGCCCATCAACGGTGCCTCCTTCACCAAATCATCAATTTGTCTGGGCTCATAAAACAGCACCGTCCCCAACTTACCCTTGTTCATCTCCACCAACAAAATCTCCTCCACTAGCCCTCCCCCAGGGCGCAACTTCCCCTCCCGCTCTCCCGCCACCACCCACCACTGGCTGCCACTATCCAGCCATACCGCCTCCAGCAGCGCTGCCACCCTGTCCGCCTCCCGCAGCTGCCCCTCCTTTTTGTCTATTTCCTCCGCAATCCTCCCCCCAAATCCTCGCCCCACCACCCCCTTTCATTTATTTCCCACACCAACGTTTTTATTCCCTGCAAAATCAACGTCTGCTGCCTCAAAATCGCCCTTTTATCCTCTCCCACGACACTCACAGGCATCCCCAATAGTCTCCCGTAATTTTGCCATTGCAGCGCCTTGTTTTTATTTTCCTCATTTTGCCAACGAGCCAACAGCCGACTCTGCTCAAATAAGTTCTTATATTTCGCCCGATCCTCCTCATCAATTAGCAGGTCATAAAGCACTGTCTGCTGCTCAAACTCCTGCTGCTTTCTCTCCAAATCCGCCACTCTCCCTCTCTCCCCACCGCAGTCATTCTTGCCTATCCAGCAGTCCAAATACACTCTTTCCATCTGGCTCAAGAACTTTTCCCGTACCACTGTATAATTCCACCATAAACCCGCCGCCACCAAAATCCCCCCCGCCACCAAAAAGCTCCCCACCAACAAAAAGTTTCTCCTTTTCTTTTCCTTGGCCTTCATTTTCCTCGATAGGGGAGGGGACAGCGCCGCCTTCTCCGCTATTTGGGTCAGCTCCGTAATCTTCTGGCTATAATCATCAATTCTCTTGCGCGTTTCTCCCAGCTTTTGTTTGTCAATTTTCTGTCTTGCCCTCACCGCGCCCTGTGTCCTCACTCTGGGCATCGCCAACCGAGAAATTGTCATCTCTCTCTCCGGAACTTTAACGCCTTTTATCAAGGGCTCCGTCGCAAAAGTAGCCATAGCAGAATGTTCATCCACCTCAATTCGCCTCGCCTTCTTTGGCTTCATTTCCTCCCGAACAGAATCCACCCCCCTCCATATCTTTTCTGCCACTTCTCCCAGCCACTCATCTCTATCCATCACCTTGCTTTCTGGCTGCAGATACCTCATCATCTCCTCATCCGCCTTTTCGTCCAGCCCCCAGACATCCCATCCCCAGATCATCGCCGCCTGCGCCATATTCATTCCTAAACGCATTTTTTGCCACAATATCTTCTTTCTTTTGGCTTCGTTCTGGGCCGTCAAAACCCATTTCTCACTCCAACACCCCCCCACAACCGTCACTTTCTTCTGCCAATCCATCAACACCTTCGCGATTCTCAGCAGCCTCTCGTCATTCTCATTCGCCTCCAAAAAAATCACAATCCTGTCCACTCTCCCCCATAACTGGTTCTCTGTCAACGCCGGAATGTTTTTTGTCATGAACACTTCGCTAGCCACCATTCCCGCCTCAGTCAACGGCCTTTCTCTAATCTTACGCACCAACAGCCCGCCACCGCCATGCAATTTGCCAATCACTACCGCCTGTTTTACGCTTTGAAATACACTGGGCATGCCCCCATTTTACAACATTTTTCTATCTAATGCTGCATTCACCAACTCATCCGCCCTCACATTTTGGCTTCTTCGTACATGATTAAACTTCACCTTCAACTCACCCTCCACAATCATCTCCCAACACTGACTAGCCAAGCAGCCCAGTCTCGACTCCTTAATCTTCCACCTCTTGTTCAGCTGCTCCACCACCAACTTCGAGTCCAAATAAAAATCAACTTTCTCCTTCACTTCATTTTCCTTCAACCACTTCAAGGCCAACACCACCGCCTCATATTCCGCCTCATTATTCGTTCCCACTCCAATTGCCTTCCCCTTCTCCCAGACTACCTTCCCTTCCTCGTCATAAACAACCACTCCAATCCCTCTTTCCCCCGGATTACCTCTCGCCCCACCATCAGTAAATATTTTCACCTATTCTCTCTGCCTGATAATTAACACTCTCTCCCTCCCTTCCCCCTCCGATACGCTCTCCAGTCCCCATCCCGCAATCTCCTCATTATTGGCTATTTCATCATGTACAACAAACCTTTCTCTGCCAGAGAGATCATGCAGCTTAAACGGCCTCCCTTCGCGACTACAGCGCATCGCCATATTAAAAGCAGTCTCTCTGAGCTTTTGCTCCCTCTCTTGGCGATAGTCATTTATATTCAACGCCACTCTCTGCCCCGTCATCAGCCTCAGCAGCCTCTCCAAACCTAAAAGAGTCTCTCCTCGATAGCCAATCATCTCTCCCGAGCTCTCTGCCGCCACATTTATCTGCACTTCCCATCTCTCCTCACTCCCCATCACCTCCAGCTCCGCCCCCTCTATCTCCAGCTGTCCCAGCAGTCCCTCCAGCCATTGTTTAATATCTTCACTTGTTTGCATAAAAAGCCCTCATTCTTTATTTTTGTTCCAGATCAGCCCACCCCAGCCACTTATGGCCGCCTGCTGGAAAATACTAAAAATCGTTCCCACGATCCAATACAACACCACCCCTGCTGGTAGCGACAGCCCAATCACCAGCGTCATCACCGGCATCATAAACATCATCTGTTTCTGCATACTCGCCGCCATTTTAGCCGTATTCTCCTCCTCCTCATTAGCTTTTTTCACTATCTCGCTAGCATTTTTGCGGTTACTAACTATATCGCGCACTTGAGCCCCCTTACTAATCATTAACGACAACAAAAACTGTGTTGCCCCCGCCACCACCGGCAAAATAAACCACGGATCTTTTTCCACCAAGTTCCAAATCATGAACCCCGTATCCACCATCACTCCTTCGATGCTTTCCGTGCCCATAAACAACATAATCGCCCGATAAAACATAATCAACACAAAAATCTGCAGTATTTGAGGCAGCAGTCCAGAGAAAGGATTGATATTGTATTTCTTCATCAGCTCCATCTGCTTGGCCGCCATCGCCTCTTTATTATCTCCATACTTTTTCTTCAATTCCGCAAGCTCCGCATTCATCTTCGTCATCTTCCCCTGTCTTTCGCGAGTCAGTTTAAGAGACTTCCAAGTCAGGGCTAACATCAGTCCCCTCACCAAAATCGTAAACACAATAATGACCAACCCCAAGTTTGGCAAGATCTTATACATCCCCACCAGCAGATTAAACAACTGAGAAACTAAAAACTGCATCTAAACACCTTTTCTCTCTACCGTCAGCCTTGTCCTTCCCTTCCCCCTGCGCCTCTTTAGGACTTTTCTTCCAGAAGAACTCATCATTCTCTCCAAAAATCCATGCTTGCGCATTCTCTTGCGTTTTTTTGGCTGCCATGTTCTCTTAGGCATATTCCTTACTTTCTGTCTATCAAGAAAAGCATATTATACACTACTTTTGCTTAAAAGGCATGATTATATAACCAAAGCTCTTGTCGTCCTTCATCCTCAACATCACTGGCTTCACACTCCCATTCATCCCCATCCACACTTCCCGATCCTCCACCTTGCCCAGAAAATCACCCAAGTATCGCAGATTAAATGCCAGATCAATGTTTTTTTTGTTTTTTTTCTTCAACTCCACCTCGCCCCTATATTGACCAATCACCCCCTGAGCCATCACTTCTATCCGCTCCTCCCCAACCTTCCAGCTCACCACATTACTCCCATCCTTCACAAACACCTGCGCTTTATTTAATGTCTCTCTCATCTCCTCCCCGCTAAACCCAATCTCCTGCTCAAACTCCAACGGCACAATCTTCTGCCACGGTGGATACTTCTCCTCATCAAGCAAGCTACTCCAGTATTCCACGCTCTCGCTCCTCCAGACCAGCCAGCGCCGCTCATTCTCTCTCCACACCTTCCATTCCTTCTCCTCATAAATCTCTCCCGCCGACAAGACATTCTGCCAATCCTTCACCATCACCAGCATCACTCCGTTCTCCTTCGTCGGCTTCCATACCCCCTCCTCCTCCACCATCGCCAGCCTAAACCCGTCCGTGCCCACCATCATCACCCTCCCATCTTCTTGCTGCTGCAACAAAATCCCCATCAGCTGAGGCCTAATAATATCTGTCCCCGTCGCCCCGCTAATCAAATCCACTATTCGCTCCATCTTCTTCACCTCCCACTTCCCACAATCAATCATCTCGCCCGCCTTCACCGTCTCCCATCTTGGCCAATCTTGAGCCTGCAAGCACTTCATCCTCACCACATCCCTCCCATTCCTCAACTCCATCTCCTCTTTCTCAATCTGCACCTCAGTCAGCTCTCCGCCAAACACATTAATCGTCTCAATCAGCGTCCTTCCTTCCGCCATAAGATTTTCTCCTTCTTTCTCAAATCCTGCCACTTCCGCACTCACCCTCACCTTTAACCCGCAACTCCCATCACTGACCCAGAACAACACCTCATCTAAACTTACACTCATCAAAATATTCATCAACACCTGATTGGCGTGTTTTTTGCTCAATATCCTCCCCACGACCTTCATAGCCAAAGCCAATTCTCGCTGATTAAACTTTATCGTCCTCATACCTTTTCTTCTAATATTATATTATAAAAACTAGTAATAGCAGTAGTAGGCAAATCTATCTTTGTGAATATCAACCCTCTTTCCGTCTGCAGAGACCCCTCTCCCCCCAATGAGTTTAATGGGGCAATTCTATGAATATTCTCTGTGAATATCGCCCTCTCTTTCACCCCTCCCCCTCCCCTTTCTAACATTTCTCCATCTTTTTCCCATCTTTTCCTCTCCCAATTCACACCCCTTATCCCCATCCCGTGAATAACTCTCTGGTACCGATAGTGAACATTTTTCATCTTTAAGAGGAAACTAACTTAATTTTTAATTCTTCCACCCATCCACTCATTTCCTCATCTCCACTAGCCAGCCTTTCATTAACCCTCTTGATGCCATGCATGGCAGTAGTATGATCCTTTGTTCCAAACCATTTACCAATCTCCACATAAGTAAAATTGAGCTCCGTTTTCATTAGAAACATCGTAATGTGTCTGGGAACGACTATCTCCCTCATCCTCCTTTGCCCGCGCACCGCCGCCGGCTTCACCCCAAAATAGTCCGACACACACCGCAGAATATCAATCGGATTTTTCCTCATTAATAGCGCCTTATTGCCCAGCATCTCGCTCCTTAAAACATCATTCACCAACTCCATGGTCAGCTCTTTTTTCCCCAAATTAATTGCCAGCTGCAGCTTATTGACAATCCCGATAATCTTGCGCGCATTGTCCGCTTTGGCGGCGATTAGTTGCGCTAGGTCTGTTGTCAGGCTCAGCCCCGCCTCATTGGCCTTCAATAACACAATCGCGCTGCGCAGTTCAAAGCTCGGCTGTTGAATATCAACTTGGAGCCCCGCCTCAAATCGCGACACCAACCTCTCCTCAAGACCATATATTTCTCGCGGGTTTTTGTCCGCCGTAATAATAATTTGACAAGACTCCTTCATTAGGGCATTAAACGTATTAAAAAACTCCTCCTGAGTTTTGTCTTTGTTGGCAATAAATTGAATATCATCCACCAATAAGGCCTGTAAGGAGCGATATTTATTGCGCAGCGTGCTAGGCCTGTTTTCCCTAATGCTATTGACATAATCATTAGAAAAATCTTCGCTGGTGCAATATAAGACCTTATCCTCGGGATGGTTTTTTAGAATACTGTTGCCGATGGCATTCATCAGGTGTGTTTTTCCTGCCCCTGGCACGCCATAAATAAACAAAGGATTATAGCTAATCCCTGGGTTGCTGGCCACCGCCTGTGCCGCCGCAAAGGCCAGATTATTTGTGTCCGACACCGCAAAATTAGTAAACACATAATTAGTCTGCAGTCCCGAGCTTTTGGCCCTCGCTGTCTCCTGATTCACTTGCATGGAGGCCATATTCTCCGCCGAAAAAAGCGAATCCAATACCTCTGTCTCCTTGCGCTTCTTCTTCAAGTCCGCGCTCGCCACCTGCCCCGTCTTAAACCCTAGCTCCACTTCTAGCGCCGTCAATTCCTTAATAATCCTTTTTATCTTTTCTCCCAGTAAGCTCTCAAACTTAATTGCGTGGAAGCTCGAGGGACTCACAAAGGTTGCCACCCACACTTTCTTATTAACATTCTTCTCCAGCTTGGTTAGTTGTATCGAGGCCGTCCAAGTCTTAAAGACCATCACCGTCACCTCCTTTTTTAATCTTTTTTTCACCTCCTCCCACAAATCCTGAGCATCTATCTCCCTTTCTCCTCCCACCACTATTTTATCCTTTTCCCCTCCCATACCCTCTTTTATACACATACTTACTCCCATTTTACAAGAGGCGTATTCCCGCATAATTCCCGCATTTTCCCCGCAACACGGGTAGATGAAGCTAAATTGCCCTAAACCTTTTTCCCAATTCCTATCCCCAGCTCCGCTAACTGCTCCTCGCTCGCCTCTGTTGGCGCGCTCATCACTGCTGTCCGTCCGCTTCCCGTGGTGGGAAAAGCCACCACCTCCTTAATGCTTTTTTCCTTAGCCAACACCATCATCAGTCTGTCTAGTCCCAGCGCAATCCCGCCATGAGGCGGGGTGCCTAGCTCAAAAGCGCTCAACATCTGTCCAATGCTCTCCCTTATCTCCTCATCGCTATACCCCATGATTTTATATGTGGCCGTCAGCATCTCTGGGGTATGCGCTCGCACGCTTCCTCCGCCCACTTCATAGCCATTACATACCAAGTCATACTGCGCGGTAATAATGTTCTCAATATTTTTTCCCTCCATCAAATCCTGTTCGTATTCCTTGAGTGGCCTGCTAAAAGGATTGTGGGTAAAAGTCCAGCCGCTTTTCCCGTCCCTGATCTCTGCCGCATCTTCCTTATCCACTCTCTTAAAAAACGGAAAGTTCACCACCCAAGCGAAGGCCAATATTCCTTCTTCCTTTTCTTTTTCGCTTCGCAGATCAAACCTGTCCGCCCCATACTTTTTCATCGCTTCTTGATAGGCAATTACCGGAAACTGCTCCTTCTGCAATTTCCCGCCTACTTTCTTTATCGCCCCCTTCACCACTTCTTCCACCACCTCCATCACCTCCTCTGGTTTCTCCACATAACTCATCTCTAAGTCCACTTGTGTCAGCTCCAGCAGCCTGTCCGCCCTCAAGTCTTCATCACGAAAACATCTGGCAATCTGGAAATATCTCTCCATTCCCGCCGCCATCAACAACTGCTTATACTGCTGCGGGCTCTGCGGCAGAGCATAAAACTTACCCTTAGCCAGCCTACTAGGCACCAAAAAGTCCCTCGCCCCCTCCATCGTCGCCTGACTCAATATCGGCGTCTCAATCTCCATAAACCCTCTCTCATACAGCTCCTCGCGCACCGCCCGCACAAACTCGCTGCGCGCTCGCAGGTTCTTCGCCATCCTTTTCCGGCGCAGATCCAAATAGCGATATTTTAATCTCGTTTCCTCTCCGATCTCATAGCCTTCCGTATCCAAGCTCATCGGCAGCTCCGCCGCCTTGCTTAAAACCTCATATTCCTTCACCTCAACCTCCACTCCTCCGGTCTCAATCTCCTTATTCACCATTTTTTCTGGCCGCGCCTTAACTTCTCCCACAATTTTCACCACCGACTCCGTTGTCACCTCTCCCATCATCTTATACCCCACACATTGCACTATTCCTTCCCTGTCCCGCAGGTCAATAAAAGTAATTTTCCCGTGGTCGCGCTTCGTCTCCACAAACCCTGCCAGAATCACTGTCTCGCCAACCTTTTCCTCCAAGTTCTTTTTGGTGATGAGCGTTCTGTTTTGCATAAGGAGTATTATATCACCACCGCCACATATGCCGCTCTCTGCTGTGGCCATTTATATATCACTCCCGCCTCCGTCCCCACTTTCGTCCACTCCGGATAAAACACCGCCCATTTTTGTTCAATATTATCTGGTTTTCTATCTGGTCGCGTAATCACTAATTTCTTGCCGCTAATTTCCACCACTTCATTAAAATTAACTTTCGCAAAAGCAATCTTGCCCACACTACTCAACTTGCTAAAGCCTTCCTCATCGCTCTCTCGATAAACTGCCTTTTCCTGCCATTCCTCTGGCTCGATGGGCAAATTATAAGCCAAAGAAACATACAAAAAGTTACTCAAAGCATTTTCATCAATAATAATCTCCTCATATTCTTCATAATTCTTTTTTATGAACTCTGCCAAGTTTTTATCTTGGTCATGCCAGCTCTCCGCATAAAAAACCGGAAACCGCCAATAATAATCTGCCAGATAATATCCTATACTATAAATCCCTATTCCTACCCCCCCCACCACTGCTGCTACCAGAGGACACCACCTCCTCAAAACACTCTCATTTTTCATCTTCGCCTTTCTCCTCTCTTTTAACCACCTCCATATTGTCTGCAATCCATAAGCGCTCAACATTGCTAAGGGAAAAATCAAGAAAAATCCCCTTGTGCCATGCGGCGCTTCTCTGGTATAGGCCGCAATCACGATGTTTAATACTATCCATCCCCCAATCGCCCTCATCCAACTCGGCATTCTCCTCACCGCCACTGCCAGTCCCACCCCGATACTCAATAATTCCCATAAATAAAACATCCCCATCTCGCCCGTACCATGATTGCCGTGATCTGAGCCATTTGCAAACCAGAAACTACCTGAAAAATAATCCGCGATATGTTGCCCCCAGATATAAATTATCCTTACCCTGTCATTAAATAATACCTTGCTCCAAAACACACTCTTTTCAACTATCACCATTCTAGTCTCCAACATTTGTGCCTGCACTACCGGACTAGAACTGAGCAGTGTTCCTGTTGTTGAACTATATCCACTTCCCCAAAAAATATCTATCAAAAAAGGAACTAGTAGTAATATCGCCGGCAACCCCGCTAGATATAAATTAGTTTTTTTCCACTCAATGTTTTTTCTCCCCAGCCACATCAGCCATAAAAAGAGTAGGGGAGAGAGTAGTTTGCAGATATTGTAGGTGTAAATCGACAAAACAAAAAACACCGCTCCCAGCGCTAACCAAATAGATTTTTCCCCATTCTTTTCCTTTTTCTCAGCATTTTTCCACTTCGCCCAGCCCCATACTCCCAACATCATAAACAGCAGGGCCGGTACCACCTCAAACGCCGCCCGCGAAAAGTTCACATGCCAAGGGTTGATGGCTATTAGCAGTGCCGTTAAGAGGCCTAGGGTTGTTGCTGTTTTGGTTGGTGAGGAAATTGTTGGACTATTCTTATCGAGGGTGCTGTCGCGCACCGCGCGAGCCGAACGCTTTTGCGAAGCAAAAAAAGTGTCCCCGAGATAAGACATAGTCCCAATTTCCTTAACCAACAAATACCCCACCAACACCGTCAACACCCCACAAGCAGCACTCGGCAACCGCACTCCAATTGGCGTTGGCCCAAACACCGCAATACTCGGCACGCTTAAATAAATATACCCCGCCAGCTTATATTCCCCAAACGCTTGAAAACTAATCGGGTAGGGGACACCTCGCTCGTCTTTGCCCGTTTTCAAAATGCTATAAGCATTGTATCCCAGCGAAGTCTCGTCTTGAGATAATCCCGTCGGCACTTCGCCAAGTCTGTAAAATCGCAAAAAAATTGCTAAAAATAAAATCGCCGCCAGCCAAATTAGATGCCTATGTTTGTTCACTCCCTAATTTCTAAGTGTGCTTGCAATAGCCACTCACTGCAAAATCTCTCCACCCCCAACTCCTCAATCCTAAAGTCTTTCATCTCTTTCTTTTTCATTATATTGCTCATATCCCCTCTCCCACATACGCTGTCATTAAAAATATAATAAATCGCTCCGCTATCTCTCATGTCGGCAATTGCAATGGGATTTTTTAACCTCTCTCCATGCTCCTCCATCTGTTTTCCGCAGGCATCAGCTATCTGTGCTGTCATAATAATCACCGTATCCGATCTAATTTCGTCAAACAAACTACAGTCATCACTAAATGTAAGATTTTCCCACCGCCTTGTCTGGTAGTGTTGCCCATCATAATATCTAAGCGGTGTGGCCAGCTCTTTCGCTGTTTTCCGATTGTAAATGTCATTATAAAACAAAAAGAACCGATAATTTTGGTATGGTCTTGTCCCATCTCGACTAAAAATCAACACTGGTCGTTTTTCCTCTAACGCCAAATATTTTGCTAATAATCGACTACTCAAAAAATAATACTCGCTTTCATCCACCATCGACCGCGTGAAATAATTGTTCGCAAAAAGAATCATTCCTCCCACATAAAAAAGACCAATTACCGCGCCAACCACTATCTTTAGCCACTTTTTCTTTATCCAGCTCATTAAACCCACCATTCCTCCCGCTATCAACCCCGCCCCAATTACTATTAAAAACGGCATCTGTAGTGACACATTACTCGCTTCGGTTTTAATAATATACCCAGTTGTTGCTGCCAAAATCGCTCCAGTTATAAATATGCCGTGCTGTTTATTCTTCAATCCCCAAACCGCGCCTAGTCCCATGAATACTAGCACCACTTCAAATACATAAAATTGTCCAAAGTCACGTAGTATTACTCCACTATCATATCCGGTCAAAAATAAACTTTTTAGGTTTAATGCCTGAAAAAAATTAACCAGCAATCTATAGCCATAAACGGTCGGCATATTTATGGCGGCTTTTGTCAGCCATTTGCTCTGTATCAGGCTATTTTCTCTCATCTCTTGTGCCTGTTCTCGATATACTCCTAGGTTTAGTAGAGAAATCTCACTCGTGCGTGTTCCCGATAGGCTCAAGGCCAAAACATTTGTGATAAAAATAATTATCACCGCCACCATCCCAATACCGGCCCCAACATTTCTCTTTTTAGTTTTTTCCTGCAAAAGCAGATAAATAAAAAATAAAATTGTCAGTGCTACTAGAGGTATTTTTAACCCATGATAAGTAAAAAATCCTAGGCTGAAAAACACTAATTGTCCTAAAAGGTAATACCACTTGCCCTTTCTTATCAGTAAAATCATAAAAATGAAAGAAATAATCGAGAAAAGCAATGCTGGCGGCGCGTCAAATCCGCTCCGGTAGATACTAATCGCCCAAGGATTAACCGCCACCACTCCAGCGCTCAACAGAGCTATTGCTTCACTTTGTTTTGCCTTAATCGTTAATAGCCTTACTAAAAAATATGTTGCTCCAACTAATAAAACCCCATACATTGCCGGCATGATTTTGCTGTTTAGTAATGAGCTACCTAAAAAAGCTGTCGGTACTTGATATAGTGGCGCCCACTCCGCCATTGGCGTTGCCACTGTAAAAGGCTTAATTCTCCAAATACTCTGTTCCAGCGCCAAGTCTTTTCCTTCGTAAAACACTGATTTTGCGCTCATCACATAATCAATCTCATCTGGAGAAAGTCCTGCCGGACTAATATCTATCCGCCAAAATCGCCAAAACATTGCTAGGACCAAAATCAACCCCAGCAGAGCCCACTTCACCCATTTTTGTTTCATGCTCTGCATTATACAGTATAATATGTTGGTATGATGAAGACTCTTGCGCGCCTTAGATTTTTATTTCTCGCCCTATTGTTAATTGTTTCTTTTGCCTTGCGTTTCTGGCGAATATCGTCAGTGCCCTTAGGGTTGACCGTCGATGAGGCTAATTTCGGCTACATTGCCCATTCACTTGCCCAGACCGGCAAAGACGAACACGGTTTTTCCTACCCAATTTTATTCCAAGCTTTTGGTGAGGGCAAACTTCCCGCGCTCGCTTACATTCTCTTTCCTCTGGCCAGATTTACTGGCACCATGAACTCTTTTCTTCTTCGCTCTCCTTCTGCCCTTTTTGGCACCATCAGTATTGGCTTGTTTTATTGGTTGTGTCGCCGCTTTAATCTTCGCGTCAAGACTTCTCTCATCATGACCGCTCTTTTTTCCTTCTCTCCGGCACCGTTCTATCTTAGTCGCATTGCCTTCGAGAGCAATATTGCCCTCACTGGTTTTCTCCTTGGCTTGGTTGGCATTGCTGGCTTTTTAACTCCTTCCACTAAGCCTAAGATCCTTCTGCGTGACAGTCTTTTTCTCGCTCTTGGCTGGTCTTTGAGTTGGTATAGTTATATCGCTTATCGCCCTGTCATGATTTGTCTGCTATTAGGTTTGGTTTTTTATCTATTCATTTCTAAAAAACTTTTTTCTTCCGTCCATAAAAAATACTCACTACTTGCCTCCGGACTAATGTTTCTCTTAATTCTCCCTAGTCTCATTTTTGTCCCTCTCTCCAGCAATGGCGATCGCTTCCGTCAGACATCTTTCTTTTATGAGGAAGGCATTGCCCTCCAAGTTGTTGAAAAACGCGACTATTGTATCCGCGCCGGCCTCCCTTCTTCGTATTGTTATCTTTCTTATAACAAAGCCGTTTCTTCTATCGCAATTTTGCGCGAGCGCTTCCTCACCACTTTCGGTCTTAATTACCAAGTACTCGAGGGAGAAAGAACTCCTTTTATCCATGTCATGGGTTTTGGTCAGACTTATCTGGTAGTTTATCTATTGTTAATCCCAGGAATTATTGTTCTCTATCGTCGCTTGTTTAATCCTCAGCAAGCCGACCCTTCCTATCTCATCATCTTTGGGATTTTATTGATGGTGCTTCCGGCAATTTCCTCTGGCGACCCCCAAAAAGTGCGCCTCAGCGGACTCCTCCCCTTCATTTTCCTTCTCTCTGCCCTCGGACTACAACTCCTTCTCGAGCATCGCTCCCGCGCCAAAATGATTGCCATTAGAATTGTTCTCGCCCTACTTTTCTTCGAGGCTCTCTATATTTCTTGGCAACACTACACCGACTTTTTTGCCTATGACACCACCTTCCACGACCACGCCCACCTCTCTTTTCTGCCCAAACTCAACCATCGTCTCGCCGAGTTAGATGCCGATCATATTATCTTTAAGGTTAGTTATCCCGATCCTATTATGTTCTATGCCTACTACAACCTTCTCGACCCTGTTATCTTCCAACAACAAGAAGTTTTAGGCGAAAAGGAGCCAAGCGGATTCCAACACACCGTCGCTCTTGGCGATTATCTTCAAATCGTTGACCACAAACTCACTCTCTTCGATTTGGCTTGCGATTCTGACCTCCCAGCAGACAAAAGCATTTATGCCGTCATCGGTGATGGCGACGACCTAAAAGATTTGAGAGTCATGCTTGAACTCGAGGGAGTTGAGTTTATCAGATCGTATAATGGCACCCATATCTATCTCGCCATTGTTGATCTTCATCAATACGCAGCGCAAATATGCCAAAACTAATTACTCACCTAGATTTAATTATCATCGCTGTTTTTCTCATTCTCGGCGGAATCTTTCGCCTCGCCAATTTCGAATCTCGCCATCACTTCCTTGCCGATCAAGCCACCTCCTCCCTGCGGGCTAAGGAAATCTTTGATCATCGCGAACTCACTACCGTCGGCATTCCTGTCACCTCTCTCCACTGGCTCCAGCCCTACGCCCAACTCTATATCTCCTCCACCTCCTATTATTTCCAACTAATCCCCCTCATACTGGGCGGCTTTAACCCCCTCCACTCTAATTTTGTTATGGCTTGTCTCGGCACTCTCCTCATCATCCCCTTTTATCTTGGCGCCAAACTTCTTGTCAATCGTCGTGGCGCTGTTTTTCTCACCATCGTTTTTGCTCTCAGTCCTCTTTATGTCTATTTTTCCTCCTTCATGTGGAATCCCAACACCCTTCTCTTACTTTTTTCTCCTTTTATTTTGTTTCTCGGGCTATACCGAGCTTACCGCCGACCTATTTTTCTCGGCCTCGCCTGTGTCATTCTTGGCCTCATGGGCACCCTCCATTTTCAGTTTCTTTTTGCCGTGGCGGCCTTTGCTCTCTTTAGTCTGTTTTTTCTTATTAAGCACAAAAAATCCCCCCACCTTCTGTGGTTGATTGGCGGGTTATTTGTTGGTGTCTTTCCTCTAGTGCTTAATGAGCTAATTAAAGATTTTTACAACTTCCGCGTCCTTGGCTGGCTTTTTGCTCATCGCCATGAAATTACCGGCAGTGGCTTCGTCTGGCACTATCTTAGCAATGCCATTCTTCTCGGTCTCATTGGCCTCACCTACTTTTTCCATCGTTTTTTAAAGAATTGGCTTCTTATTTTAATTTCTTCCGCCTGTGTTATTTATGGCCTTTATGTTTCTTTTATTAGTCCTGTTGTGCGCAACGATTTCCAAATCTACCGGCAATTCCACGGACATCAAGACAACATCAAAATTGCCCAAATCATCAATTCATTTGGCCCCCAAAACTTTAATGTTTTTAATCTAGCTCATGGCGATGATGGCACCGCCGATGTTATTAAATACTATCTTTATTGGCTTTTTCCCGAGACTTACCAAAATATCAATCCAGACTATCTTGCCAACAACACTCTTTTTGTTATTGCCTTCCGCGACCATCAATTTATCGACGAAATCAACTACGAAATCAACACTTTTGTTCCCAGCAGCATTGAACAGTTTGCGATAAACGACCAAGTTGTTCTTTATCTTTGGCGAAGGTAGTATAATATTTCCTATGTCTATCCCTCTCACCATTTCTTCCCGCCTTTCTTCCGCCCTCGATTGTGTTCGCCTCTTCGCCATGATTGGAGTCGTTTTTCTCCACACCGCCTCTGGTTTTATTTTTCGTGCCGACATTGTTGAAAGTAAAATCTATTTCCCCATCGCCGTTTTTTATTCACTATCACTTACCTGTATTTCGCTTTTCTTTATGCTGAGCGGTTTTTTAACTCTCCATAAACCCATTAGCGTTAAGGCCAATCTCCACAAAACCTTTTATCGCCTCATTCTCCCCCTTCTTTCTTTCATTTTTCTTGGCGCTCTACTCGACTATTTTGGCCAACAATCACCTCAAAACTTCTTTATTGTTCTTTTTAATTATGTCTTAAATCTCATGAGCGGAAATCTCTGGTTTTTAGTTGTTCTTAGTTCTTTCTACCTTTTTCGTCCGCTATTTTCTCTAGTTCATGACAAAACTTTCTTTTGTTATCTCTTTATTGTCTGTTTTGCCTTAGGGTTTATTCTCCGCCTCACCCATCTCCATGACCCCTTCCTCTCCCAAGGTACTTTTTCCAACATTCTTTTTTGTCTTGGTTTTTACTTTTTTGGCGGCTATCAGCGCTTCTCTGAAATGAAGATTCTCGCCCCTCCCAAGATCGCCCTGCTTGTTTTTTCTTCTTTTGTCCTTATCGCGCTCAACATTTTCTTTGACCGCTATCAAATGCTTGCCACTTATTTTTCCGCTCCTCGTCCGTACATTTTTACCTTCGCTCATGATTTCTGGCTTATTATCTCTCACTCTCTGCCTCTTCTGAGTTTTTGCCTCTGGCCTTTGTTTGTGTCTCTCCTCAATATCTCCAAGATTCTCTTCCCCCTGCTTAAAAAAGTCGCCACTCTTTCCTTTGGCATTTATCTTTTTCACACTCTCGTCATCAATTCTATTTTTTATTTCACTCGCTTCGGCTACGACAATCTTTCCCTCAACATTTACCAATATGTTCCGCTTAATTTCTTCTTAGTTCTCTCTTGCGCCCTCCTGCTTTCTTGGTTGGTTAGTAAGGTTCCCTATCTAAAAAAGATCATCGGTTTGTAGCTACCTAAACTCCCTTAAGCTACTAATCAGTCCCACCCTTGGTTTTCCCACCCTACCTCGCATTAAATCCTCCATCCAAGTCACTACTCGAGGGGATCGCTATTATTTCCTCCGTCAGCTCATATTTCTCAATTATATATCCATCTGGCAGCTCCCATGTTTTAGCGGGCACTATTCCGTCTGGAATCCCCACCATCTCCCTCCGCCAATAGCTACTTTGCATTACTCCTTTCGCGTCATAGAAAGGAGCCACAATCAAGTAAGTAGCTGGCTGCTTTTGATAAACAACCGCTTCCTGCTCGGGATAGCGCCTCTTCATCACTGTCATCATTCCCTTGCTTGAATAAGCCCACACATCTGGAGTATAAATAAAATATCCAAACTTTTCTTCGCCGTCCCCATAAATCGTCTCTCCCAGTTTTTCTTGAAACGACCAATTACTAGAGACTTGCCCGATCTCTTGGCTCGCCGTTTGCGAGAAAAGAACCATGGCCATTATGCCCTGTAAAACCACAAATCCCAAAAACACTTTTATCCACCAATATTGAAGGGCAGTCGCCGCTATCGCCAGAGCAATCAGCCCCAACGCTGTCACCGGCAAATAATGCCAAATCAAAATCTCACCATTAAAAAACAACACAATCACAAAAAACCACACATAATAATTGGTCGCCGTCCAGAACACATCCGCATCCACCATTTTTAACTTCTCCGCCAATTTTCCCTTTAAGTTTTCCTTCTGCTTCAGCAGCCAAGCCATCAGCCCAATAATCGCCATCCCCATAACTCCAAAAATCCGTTTTTCAGGCTTAGCAAAAAGTGCCAGCCCGTCTACGACCAATACCTCCCACCGCTGCTCAATTCTCCTCGACCATAGTGTCTTCTCCACCTCATTTTTCCCCACATTCGTTTCCAATAAAGCCCCCAGCGCCGCCTTAATTTGGGGGAAACCATGGCGCAATTCAAAAATCACATAATTAAATAAAGGCAAAACTATCAGTCCAAACAAAGCCATATCCCTCCATTTCTTCTCCCTCACCATCTCCGGCAATAACATCCCTAGCGTAATCAAAAACATTGGTACCCCCGCCGCCTTCTCGAATTGAATGATCGCCCCCATCAAGAAAATATGTCCCACCAACCATCTCGCTCTTCCCGTACGTTTATATTGCACCAAACTCACCAGCAAAGCCGGCATTAACAAAAACGCCCCATAAGGATTAGTCATTCGATACATATAAGGCGCAATAAACAAAGCCAACAGTATTGTTGCCACCATGGCCACTTTCTGATTAGTAATTTTCTTAATTATCCAATAATCAAAAATTAAAAACCCACTCACTAAAACCACCCACCACCACCCAATCACCACTGGATTTCCCTTTCCCAATAAATACGCCGGCATATTGCTATATGCCCATAGTGGCCCATGAAAAATGCCCGGAATGCTTGTCCGCGGACCAATTAAAATCAATCCTTTTTGCGAGATTTCATCAAAAATCAAGAAATCCCGCCCCACATCTGTGAAAAACAAAATATCCCCCCGCAAAACATAAGACGCCCCCAGAGCTACCACCACAGCACAAACAATTCCCGCAACTAAAGGACGCCACCATTTTTGCCAAACTTTCATTGCCGCCATTATTTTTCCCCTCATCTAAACTCCAATCCCTTGATCAGATTTTCATCCGCCGCCACTCCTCTCTCCTCCTCATCCAAATTATATCTCTTCACCCTAAATCCATCTCCTTGATACAAATCACTCTCATATTTCCATTCCCCATCCGCCTCTCGCTCTATTCTCACCTGCGATTTCTGCCAGTAGTCCGGATTTGCGTCTGGGTTGTATGTTGCTTCATTTGGCGCTATTAACAAGTAAGTAATCTCTCTCTTTTCATAAGGATAGACTACCATGTCATACCTTTTCCCCCAATATTTCATCGCATATTTACTGCCATATCCCAACTGATCGGCCGTCCACGCAAAGTATCCAAACTCTTTTCCCTCGGCGTTTTCCATCACATCCCTTGCCATTGCCCCATAAAAAGTCCACCGCTCAATATTCTCTTTTGCATCTTGTTTCCAATAGTCCGCGCCCATTATTCCAATTCGCCCCACATTTACCACAATCATTCCCATCGCCAATATCTTTAGCGCCTTATATTTATCTATCGCCATCGCCGCCAACAAACAAATTATCGGCCACAAGTTATCATAATAATAACTTCTTATTTCTCCACGAAAGGGGATGGTAAAAATCCAAAAGCTCCCCACCATCAATAGCCCCAGCCAAATACTCGCCCTCATCACCTCCGTCTCCTCCTCTCTCTCCATCAATAATCTGCCGCTGGCCACCACCAAAATTATGCCCGCCATAGCCCCTCCTCCTCGCCAAACCTGCGAGCTAAAAGGCAATAAAGTAAATCCTCCTACTAGCGCTTGTCCCCGCAGGCGCAAATAATTAATCAGCTCAAACGCCTCGCTATTATCCCGATCTCCCTCGGCCAGATACCTCACTGCGCTTCTGGTCTGCAAAAAATCATGTCGCAGATCAAATACCACAAAAGTGCTCAAAGGAATTAACATAATTCCCAAACACCATAAATGCCTCCATAACTTATTCTTAACCATAAAATAAACCAGATATAGCCCCACCCCCAACAATACCGGTACCCCCAACGCCATCTGAAACTGCACCATCATTCCCAATAAAAATACTCCGCCCAGCAGCCATCTTGCTTTTTTGCTCGCCAAATATTCACTCAAACAATACCAGCTCGGCATAATCAGAAACATTGCCGGCGTACTCTGCAACATCCTGCCCGCCAAAAACACCGTCAGACACATCAATAGCGTCGTTGCCAAAAGCGCTATGTCCATTCCTTGCCTCTTTTTTATCAAGTAAAAACTCACTCCCAGAGAAGCCACATACATCACCATCCACCACACTCCCATCGCCGCCGGACTGCCGCCCACCATCACAAACATCGGCAGATTTAGATAATACCAAGCCGGTCCATGAAAAACTCCCGCTATTCCCCCCGACTTCGGCCCAATCAATGTCAACTTTCCAGTCTCCACCATCTCATCCATCACCAAAAAATCTCTCGCCACATCCGCATGAAACCAAATATCCCCGCGCCACAAATGCAGCGAGCCTACTCCAAGTAAAAACACCATTACTACCACTAAAAAAATCCGATAAAACTTCCTCATTTTTTCGCCTTTTTCTTTTTATAAATCACCACCCCTCCAATTATAACCAAAGTCCCTCCCGCCGCCATATAGCTTAAGCGCTGCCATAAACTCCCCGGATAGGTCAGTATAAACTTGCCATTCCCCGAAATAGTCGCCATCATTAATCCTCGCTCTCCTTCCGAGAGCTCTATAATTCCTCCTTCACCATCAACCCTCTCGAGTTTATAGCCATAATAATACAATCTTGGCAGCTCAAAAACCCCCTCCTCCTCATTATTTTCAATCTCCATCTCCAGATACGGCGGCTCATCCACCCCTATCTTTATCACCACCGCGCTGTCCGTCGCCACCCGCCCGTCTCCCCCCATCACCAACACCTCTCCTCCTCGCCCCTCGAGTAGCTCATCATAATGCGCTAAGGCCGCCATCGGCAAATGTTCGTAGTCCCAACCCTGTGCTGCTCGCGGCGCCCAACTAATATAATCAATCGAGTCAAAAGCAATTAGTTTATAAGAACCCAGATACCAAAAAGTGTGCGCCGTCCAAACCAGAGTAGTCGCCCCTAGTGCTATAGCCGTTTTTTTATACGATTTACTCCATAACACCGCCCCCGTCGCCGCCAATAAACAAAATATCGGCGTACTAAACAAATGCAGTCGATAAGGAAACTGAATCGCCAGCATAAACTTGGGTAAAATAAACCAAACCCCCGGCACCATAGAAGCGATCAAGTAGACAGCCGCTATCCCTCCCATCACATAATAAAAAACAGGAGGGCCGAGTCGTTTTTTGATTCGCCCCCACCTCCCCATCGCCACCGCCAGCCCCAGTATCATCCACCCGCCTAGTATGGTAACAGACGCTGCCGGATGAGCTTTCGTCAGCCCAAAAGTAAAAGCAATGTCCAAGGGAACAATCTTTTCTATCGCCCGCTCTCCGGTATAACCCATATTGGTCTCATCAAACACCGCGTAATCGCCCCGCCACCGCTGTTCCATCAACCCCACCAAAAATGGGCTCCCCAACAACAGACAAACCCCTCCCGCGATCAACAATGTCTTCCAAGCCTGCCAAGAACGATAAAACCGAGGCAGGCAACAAAGTATCGCTGCTCCCACCATCACCGCCGTATAAAGAATCGAAATCGTATGGCTATAAATAATCAACGTAAAACTCGGGACAAAGGCCACCAAAAACCTCTTATAATCCGCCGCATAAAAATAATAAATGCTCAATATCACTATCGGCAGCCAAATAAACGCCAAAAACTCCCCATAAGCGCTCCTCAGAAAAAAATCCGCCAAAAAATAGGGCGCGCTCATATATAAAAGCGCCGCCACAAACCCCGCGCTCAAGCGCTTCAATATCACTCTCGCCGCCAAAAACATTACCGTCCCCGCCATTCCCATACACAACCAGATAAAAATCCGGAAAGTAGCCAGCATAGACGTCATTCCCACTAAAGATAATCCCGCCGCCAATAAAGCTGGTAACACATGGGGTAGGGGAGGGTAGAACAACCGCGTCCCATAGCCAAAATTATTAAAAACAATCGGCTCAATCACCCAAGACAGTGCACTTCGATTCTCAAAACCCAACGAGGTTTGCAAAGCAAAAGTCTGCCCAAAATGAAATAAAAAATCATGTCCTACCGCCACCATCCTCGATAGTCGCGTAGAAAGAACAAAAGAGAGGACAAAAATAACCCCCACCACAGCCACCAAGATAAATCTCTTTCTCCCTCCTTTCGTCATTAGGCTATTATAACCTAAATCCGATATCCTCGGTCTGAGCCTCTGCCGCCGCCGAAGTCTCTTTTCTTGGGAGGCTCCGACACATTCACCAATAATTTCCTCTCGAAAAACTCGGTTTCGTGTAGCGCTTTAATCGCGGCCTGCGCCGCTTCGGGATCATCAAACTCCACAAAAGCGATACCTCGCGAATGATTACGATTGAACTTATCCATCACTACTTCTGCCTTGACAATATTTCCGTATTGACCGAACAACTCGATCAAGTCGTTGTCGCGCACCTTCCAAGACAAATTGCCGACAAATAATTTTGCTGGATTAGCTTCCATACAAACTTTCTTTTTACTTCCAACTTAAACACTAAATGAGAAGATATAAATTAATACTACCCCTATTATACCACATTCCCCCAAATATGTTATAATATATCCCATGAGGTCGTTTCTCATCATTCTTTGAACAAAAGAAAGGAGGGTGTCAGTTGGCCATGGCTTGCAAACTGATAACTTTCGATACGCAGGGCAGAATACTTCTGATCCAGCAATGGAAAGACGCCAAAACCGTCTTCGTGTGGTGGGATACAGAAAAAAACTACATCTGTATTTCTCGCCAACCCAAAGACGACACCATTCTCAACGAGATGAAGGTAGATGCAAAAGGCAGGGTTTTTATTCCCTCGGATTTTCGCGAAGCCGCCAAAGCCTCTCGGCTTTGTGTGGTCGCCACCATGGAACAGATCTCCCTCATTCCTCTTGTTGAGAACAAAAAGTAAGACGATGGTCAACTCCCATCGTCTTTTTTTTACTTTCCCCGCCATTTGTGGTAAATTAATATTATGTCAGAAAAGTCTTTTTTCAGCCAAGACTTTGTCAGTTCTCAAGAGGCGACAAGTAGCCTC
>WRMU01000005.1 GCA_009776965.1 Microgenomates group bacterium
TCTCCTTTTCCATACTCTCCCCACTCTCGGCATCTTCATTTGCGCCGTCTTCGTGCTCATTTTCCATCAACTCTATCTCTCCTTCAAGTCCCCATCCTTTAAGCACCATTCTCTCCTCATCCCCCCCCTAGTAACCAGCCTTTTTCTCCTCCTTTTTCCCTTCTCTCCCCCTCTCCTGCTACTATTTGTATTCTTCTCAAGTTTTGCTCTCTCCTTCCAAAAAAAAGACTCTTTGAGCTTTTCTTCTCTCCCCACTCCAGCTATTTTTACCATCTTCCTTGCCTCCTTCGCTCTCCTTTCCTATCTGCTCTTTTCTCTCAACCAAGTCATTAAAGTGCTCCGCCTCCAACAGAAGTCAGAGGGCCTCTCCGCCGATCTCTCTCAAGTTTCATCTTCCGAAAACGACTACCTCCTCGTTTTTAATTCCCTCAATACCAAACACCTTCTCGCTCTCCAATCCTCCAGTATTTTCCCCCAATCCTCCCCGCTCGCTCGCCTTGCCAGTCAAGAAGCCGCCAAACTCGCTCTATACCAAAACTACCTCGACAGTAAGCACTTTATTGTTTCTTCCCAAATCACCGCTGATCTTGATGAGCTCATCATCGACTCCCTCTCCTCAGCCGAGAACACCCTTGCCCTCAACCCCCATGATGCCCAAAACTGGTACCATCTCGCCCTCATCAACCACCAATTCTATCCTCTCACCCAAAATGCCCAATTCTATCAGCAGGCCGTCACCGCCTATCAACAAGCCATTCTTCTCGATCCCTTCCTCATTGATGCCTACCTCCATCTCGGCAGTCTCTATCTAGAGACCTACGATTACCTCCAAGCCGCCGCCATCTACACCCACGCTCTCACTCTCGACCAAAGCTCTGCCCTCATCTACTACCATCTTGCGCGTGCTTATTACGAGCTCTACGATCTAGAAAAAGCCTATGATGCTTATCAATACGCTTTTAATAATCTCGACAAAAATGACCCCTTCTATCAACAAAATGTCTCTCTTATTCAGGCAGAAATCCAACAACTAGGCTACACTCCCTAATTTTATAAAAATCACCTTCGCTCTCCAGCTTTTTTAGGAGCTTGTCTACCTCAATTGCTCCAAACCTTCTCCAGTCGCACAACTAATCAGCACTGCCTTCGGCCAGCGCTTTCTGATCTCTTTTTTTAGCTTTTCATCATAAAGGTCACTTTTGTTCACAATTATTCTCCATTCTTTATTAAGCAAAATATCACTATACATAGCTAGTTCTTTTCTCAACTGTTCAACCTGTATTTCAATTTTGTTCACTTTTTCTTCCACTTTACTCACACCACTCACTTCCGCCTCATCCAAAGCCACCACCACCCACAATTCCCGACAGTTCTCGATGTGGCGCAAAAAATCTCTCCCCAGTCCTTTCCCTTCGCTCGCCCCCTCGATCAGCCCAGGGATATCCGCCATCACCAAACCCTCTCTCTCTCGACCCCTATCCATCACTCCCAGATGTGGCTCCAAAGTGGTAAAAGGATAATTAGCGATCTTGGGCCTAGCTTTGGTCAGTCTCGACAACAAACTACTCTTTCCCGCATTCGGATAGCCCACCAGTCCCACATCCGCCAACATCTTCACTTCCAAAAAAACTACCCTCTGCTCGCCCCAAGTACCATACTCAGCCTCCAGCGGAGTTTGATGGCTAGCGCTCTTGAAGGCATCATTTCCTCTCCCGCCCCATCCGCCTTGGCAAATTACCACTTCTTGGCCATCTTCGCTAAATTGGGCTATTTTAAGCAGTTTTTCTGTCCCTAATTCTTCATATATCGCGTCCGCGCTCTTTTGCTCTGTAAGTTCCTTAATGTCGCGTTGTTTCCATACTATATCGTCTTTTTCTCTTTCTTGAGGATTTTCCGCCGCCCTCTCTAGGCTGTATTGCTTGAACTTTATTTCTCTCCTAATTAGTTTTCTCTTAAGACCCGTCAACATTCTCCTCTCCTGACCTGCCTTATTTTCCTCTATCAACCAGACCACCGTCCCCACCGGCACTTCCACAATTGTCTCCTCTCCTGCCTTTCCTTCTCGATGAAACTTACCTCCTTTTTCTCCATTTTGGGCTTTAATCTCGCGCATTCCCGAAAAAGACCTCAAGGTATTAATTTTCTCGCTCGCTCGCAAGATTATATCTCCTCCTCGACCACCATTTCCCCCATTAGGACCCCCTTTAGTTATCCCTCGAGAACGCAAAAAACTCACCTTCCCATTTCCCCCATTCCCCGCCGAGAGTTTTAGTTGCACTAAATCTACCATAGTGGCTGTATTTTATCACAAATACCCCAAGGGATTTAGTAGTGCCCCTCCATACCTCACCTCAAAATGCAGGTGAATACCTGTCGATCTCCCCGTACTTCCCATCTGACCGATCACATTCCCGCTCGCCACCGTCTGCCCTTGTTCCACTTGAATTGTACTCAAGTGCGCATATAAAGTCACAAACCCATTACCATGATCAACCATAATCATATTTCCATATCCGCTCGAGCTCCAACCCACCTGCACCACCGTCCCGCTATCCGCCGCCAAAATCGGCCCCCCACCTCGATTAGAAATGTCAATCGCCTGATGAATGCCGGGGATAAAACCCTGACTTATTCCTCCACTTGCCGGCCAGATAAACTGCCCACTCCCCGCCACCGCTCCCGCATCTGGAGTCATCACTTGCCGGACATAAGTGTTGGCAAAGTTTGTCGTCCCCCTATTTCTGGGCTGCACTCCATAAGGGATAATCAGTTCTTGCCCTGTCACCAACTCAAAAGTCTCATCATTAGCAAACTCATTAAACGGATAATCCACAATCATCTGGGTTTGAGCCTCCTCCAGACCATATTTCTTCGCCAGCGTAAAAATAGTATCCCCTCTGGCCACTTTCACTCTCACTCCATCAATCGGCAAAATACGCAGCTCCTGTCCCTCTTTCACTTGCGCCTTCTCATCAGCCAAACCATTTTCCCAGACCAAGGTATTCACTTCCAGCCCATATCTCTGAGCAATTTCCTCGAGTGTCTCTCCTTCTCGCGCTGTATGCACCACCACCTCTCCCCCTCGATACCGCTGCACATCCTCCGCCCGAATGGTATACATGCTCAGCTCATCATCATTAGCCATCACCACCGTCAGCCCCGCCCCCACACCTTCATTGTTTTGCTCCAACACCACCGGCCCCGCCATCACCAAAATAAAAACCAGCAAAATCATCCCCACATGCGATACCAAATGAGCATACTTGCCCCGCTTCTTATACAAAGCCCCCACCAAAGTATCCTTCCCCAGCTCAAACTTAGAAAAAGGAACGTATATCCTGCTCTTGATATACTTAATCACAAACCGTCGATACAAACCAATGTCTCGAGCCAGTTCTTGTCTGGCCGTCAGTTTTGTCATAACACCTCATTATAACACCACATTAAAACTTTCATAAATCGAGGATTTTCGAACCGAGCCGTGCGCGAGTATTTCTAAAACGAAAATACCGATTTAGGCGAGCGTTAAAACCCAGCCCTCATGCCGGCCAGAAAGTCCTTATTCGATTTCGTCTTCTTCAACTGCTCAATCAAAGTCTGCGTCCGCTCCTCCTTCTCGAGCATATCCAACATCTGATGCAGCGTCATAATCGACTGATAAGTCACCGGATCAATCAGCAAATCATCATGTCTAGTTCCGCTTTTTTGCACCTCAATCCCTGGGTAGATTCTTCTCTCCGCCAAGTGTCTATCCAAATGCACTTCCTGATTGCCGGTTCCCTTAAACTCCTCATAAACCAGATCGTCCATTCTCGAGCCAGTATCCACCAACGCCGTTCCCACGATCGTCAACGATCCTTGTCTTTCAAAATTACGCGCCGCCCCGAAAAACCTCTTAGGCGGAAACAACGCTGCCGGATCAAATCCTCCCGAGAGCGTTCTCCCCGAGGTAGGAATAGACAAGTTGTAAGCCCGTGCCAATCTGGTAATCGAATCCAACAAAATCAACACGTCCTTGCCTTCCTCAACCAACCTTTTCGCTCTCTCCAAAGCCAGCTCCGCCACCCCACACTGCTGATCCGCCGGCTCATCAAAATTACTCGCCGCCGTCTCCCCCTTCCCGTCAGTAATCTTCGTAATATGCCGCCCAATATCCGTCACTTCCTCTGGTCGCTCCCCCACCAACACCGCTATAATATGGATTTCTGGATGGTTTTTTGCCACTCCCGTCGCGATTTCCTTGATCAGGGTAGTTTTCCCAGCCTTCGGCGGCGACACAATCAAACTTCTCTGCCCCTTACCAATCGGCGCAATCAAGTCAATAATCCGCAAACTTAAAGGCTCTGGTCCCGACTCCATCTTGATTTGCTCATCTGGATAAACTGGTGTCAGATTATGAAACTTCACTCTCTGCACCTTCATATATTCCTCTGGAGCTACCCCGTTAATCTCCGTAGTCGCCAAGAGCCGTCCATACTTCTCATTTTCCCTAGCCACTTTCACTCTGCCCCTAATCGTATCGCCCGCTCGCAACTTCCAGCGCCGTACCTCCTGAACTGGCACAAACACATCCTCATCTCCCTTCCCAAAGTTCGCTCGCAGCACTCCATGTCCATCTTTAGCCACCTCCAAAATACCCTTTACCTCACGCATGTCCTCTGGGCGCACCACCGGATCTGGCGATCTCCTCGCAGCATGATTAGGACGCATCATCATCGGCCTTTTGGCATGAATAACTCGCGCCGGCTTCTGATCCTCAGGAGCCTTCTTTTCCACCTCCTCTGGAGGGACTATCTCTTTTTTTTCTTCTGGAATTACATCCGTCATAAAAACCTTTTTTTATATTATAAAAAATACTATTGAAAATTATTTACTCTCTTTGCGCCCAGACAGGCACTTTCGGAAAACAATAACCCATTATAGCTCAACCTTGCCATTTTGTCAAGAGGGCATTAGAATAGCCCCATGTCTCCCAAATCGCTACGCTCCCCCACTCTCCTTGCCCAAACCTCCCATTTTTTTTATCTCATCGACTGCTGGCATCACCGCGTTCTTTTCGCTCCTTCTCTGGAAACTCCCCTCAAAAACTGGTCAGCGCTCCCCACTCGCTTCTCCTTCCCCCATTCGCTCTCTAGCAATAATCAAGTTTTTCTTATTGACAGTACCAACCACCACCAACTCCTCATCTTCTCCGCCGCCGACAACCAACTCCTCGAGACCATCTCTCTCCCCTCTGGCCACCACTCCCCCCACTATCTCTATTATCACTCTCAGCAGAAACTTTTTTATTGTCTCTGCGCCCGCAGCCAATCCCTGCTCACCTATCACTATCAAAACCATCATTTATCCCTAAAAAACCAATACTTTCTCCCTTTCCTCTCTGGACATTACTGCCGCAGTTTTTATTGTGATAGAAACGACTTTTACTTTCCTCTCAGCGCCGACTTCTTTTCCTCTCCTTCTGCCCCTCCTGTCTGGGAGCCATCTGGCGCTGCCATCATTCATGCTCGCCTCACTAATAATCAATTTCAACTTGTCGCCGAGTATCCTCTCCCTCTCCCTCTAGCCAACCCCAACTTCCTCACCCGCCATCAAGACTTTTACTACCTCACCACCACTCCCTCCCTTTTTGTTCGCTTCGGTGATTTCTCCAGCCTTATAAACAATCGCTATCAAGTCCTCAATGACTCCCTCCCCATTCCCAGCACTCCCTATTACCTCTCTTTGATAAATAAAAAGTTTTATCTTCCCTTCATTGACCAATCTTCCGGCGTCCTCTCCTTCTCTCCAGAGACACTTGAGTCAGAGTTTCTTTTTTCTACAGTATGATATACTCAAAGGTATTATGTACCTCGACGGCGCCGAACAGACCCTTTTAGATTTCTTCAAATCCCAGCCCTCTCAAAAGAAAATCACCGCCTTCACCAAAACCAACGAAAACAACTGGCCCCTCCTCTACCATCTCTCCCCTCGCCGCGCCGCCCTTCTCGACTGGTTTCCTTTCAAAAAGTCCGCCTCCCTTCTCGAGGTAGGCTGCGGCTGCGGCGCCCTCACTGGCTTCTTTTGCTCTCAAGTCGCTCGCGTCACCGCCCTCGAAAAAACTCCAGCTCGCGCCCGTATCACTTCCCTACGCCATCGCCGCCTTCCCAACCTCTCTGTCATCACTTCTTCTCTGGAAGAACTCCCTGCCTCGCATAAGTTCGACTACCTCACCCTCATTGGTGTTCTCGAGTATAATCTTGATGCCCTCGCCTTCCTTGCCGCTGCCAAAAAACTCCTCAAGCCCTCCGGTCAGCTCATCCTTGCCATCGAGAACAAACTCGGCCTCAAATACTTCGCCTCCCTCCCCGAGGACCATCTCGACCAACCCTACGCCGGCCTCAACAACTACCCCTCGCCATCCCATGCCCAAACCTATTCTCGCTCCCAGCTCTCCTCTCTCCTCGAGAGATCCGGTTTCGCCCACCAAAACTGGTACTACCCCTTCCCCGACTATAAGCTTCCCAATGCTATCTATCATCACTCCCTCCTCCTTCCTCCTCTAGTTGATCAACTCCCCCTCCTCTCCTCTCTCGCCGACACCGGCTTTGCCCGCCAACACACCTTCTCCCTCAGCAGCGTCTTTTCCGACCTCGCCTCCAGCCATACTCTCCCCGACTTCGCCCCTTCATTTTTAATTATTGCCTCCCCCAAACCCTTATGATCACTTTCTCCTCCTCCCCCTACCACCGCCGCCCCCAATATCGCCTTCAAACCCGCCTTCATGACCAAAAGAGAATCGAAAAAGTCGCCCTCTCCCCCCAAGCCCTCCCCCATCTCAAAACCATCGCCCATAACCATCAACTTCTCCGCCGCGCCGCTCCCTCCCTCCGCCCCATCTCTTATCGACTCGCCGCCTCCTCCCTCACCACCCCCTTCCTTCCCTTTCCTTCCCTTGCCAAACTCATCGAGACCGCCCTCCTCAAAAAAAACTTCGCCACCGCTCATCAACATTTCCTTTTTTACCTCTCTCTCATCTACTCCCTCCCCGTCAAAAAAACCTTTCCCCTCAAGAACCCCGCCTTTGTCAAACTTTTTTCCTCCACCTCCCCCTCTCCAGACCTCTCCTTCTCCTGCCTTCAAACCAGCTCCCTCGACCTAAACTTGAGTAACCTCCTCATTTCCTCGGACAATAAGCCCCATCTCATCGACCAAGAATGGCTCCTCCCCGACTATACCCTCCCTCGCTCCTTTCTCCTCTTTCTCAGCGTCCTCGATCTAAGTTTCCGCCTCCAAGACGCCATTCGCAATCATCGCTCCAGCGCCTTCATTTGCTACCAATTCTCTCCTCAGCTCTTTATTCCTCAAGTCTGGCTCGACAGTCTCCTCCTCGAGCCCCACCTCATTCCCCTTTTTATTTCTTGGTATAACCATTTTCAATCCCTCATCTCCCTCTCTCCTTCCCCTCTCCCCTCTCCCCAGCTTCCCCTTAAGCTCGACTTCCCCTCCTCCCTCCCCGCTTCTTCCTCGCGCCTTAAAGATCTCAAACGCCGTCTTTTTCTCGCTCTCCCCACTCGCCTCCAAAACGAATATGTTTTCTTCAAAGAAAACGGTCCCTTAGCTGAGCTCTCTCGACCATATCGCAAGTTTGCCCGCCATTTTTTTACCCGTGCTCTTGCCCTAACTCCTCCTCCTTCCTCTCCCGACCATGTCCTCGTCATCTCTGGCTCCCAAAAAACCGTCTCCCATCGCCACCGTGTCCTTCATTTCTGCGACAAACTCGACTTGCTCAGTATTCCCCATCACTCCCTCACCACCGACAATTTTGTCCCCCAACTCCCTCGCCTCCCTCTGGAAAACTTTCGCCTTCTTTTTATCCACCGCGCCACCTCCTCCCTCCAACTTCTCGAGTTAATCCATTTCTTCCGCTCCCGAGATCTCCCAGTTGTTTTTGACATCGACGACCTAGTTTTCGACCCTCAACATCTTGCCCTGCTCGCCTCCAGCAAAACCTTCTCTCCCCTCTCCCTCCAGATAGAACATCAACATCTTCTTGGTTTTCTCTCTCTCATTAAACACTGCACTCATGCCACTGTCCCCACTCTCCCCCTCCAACATTCCCTCCAGCAACTCTTTCCTCATCTGTCCATTTCCCTCCTTCCCAACCATCTCGACCAAACCTCCCTCAACCAAGCCTTCATTCTCGCCCAAGCCCATCTCGCTCACTCCTCCTCCCCTCGTCGCCCCTTCACTCTCGGCTATTTCCCCGGTACCGCCACCCACGATCGCGATTTTCTCGTTTTAGTTCCCGCCCTCCAAAAAGTTCTCGCCTCTCATCCCTCCATTCACCTCAAAATCGTCGGCTTCCTCAGCTTGCCGCCGGAGTTAGATCATTTTGTCCAAAAAGGCCAAATTACCCATTCCTCCGCCGTTCCCTATGACCAGCTCATTTCTCAATACCAAAATGTCCATCTCAACCTTTGTCCTCTCGAGCAAACTAGCTTCAATGCCGCCAAAAGCGATCTCAAATATTTTTTCGCTGGAGCTTGCGCCATCCCCACCCTCGCTTCTCCCTCCCCCGTTCTCGAGGAGATCGCCGCTCGCGGTGGCGGTCTCATCACTTGCCCCTCCTCCCCAGATTGGCAAAACAATATCCTCAACCTTTTCCATAACCCCTCAAAGTTAAAATCCCTCGCCAAAAAAGCCTATCAAGATTGTCGAGAGCGCTACTCTCCAGAGTACCATAGTCAAAAACTAGGCGAGCTGCTAAATAATCTCAATTTCCCCATAGCTGGCGGGGTCTATTAACCTCAGCGACACAAAATATCTCTGCTCCGACACCAAAAACCGACAAGTATATAGGATTAAATCTGCTTGGTAGTCCTCAATCCTCTCCCCATACTCTGTATTATAAATCTCATACCGCCACTCCCTCTGGTCATAAATCACCACCATTTGATTACCCACTCTCAACTGATCCAAATAATAAAAAGAGTTCTCCCTCCCATGAGAGCTATTCCACCACCATAACATCCCGTGCTTATGCGCCGCCATAATCACCGGCGCTCCAATAGCTCCAATTTTCCCATACCCAGGCACTTCCACCACCCCTCGCTCTAGCGCCAAATCTATCTCGGCTCCCTGATAAACCTGAGCATTTAGCCCAATTTCGGTATTTTTCAACCACAATCCCTCTGGTAAATCCCCATTTTTTACGGGCAAATATTGGGTTATTTTAACTGGTTTCTCGGTCACTTGCCCCGAAGTGATCTCCTTTTCATAGGTCACAATATCTTCTTGCTTTAATCTGCTCAAAAACACCCAATACTCCACCATATCTTCGGTCATATCCATCATCGCCATCTCACCTAATTTTTTTGCTGTCTCCCGATCACTTAAGGCCCATTGATCAATATCTTTTCTCGTCAAATCCTCACTCTCGTTCCCTAAGCTAATGACAATTTCCTCGCCTTGTTTGGCTTCATTTTCGGCCTTTTCTTCGGCCAACAACCTCTCCTGCTCCGAAAGATTATTATGTCCAAAACCAATAATATCCACCACCAACATCGGTAATAAGTACGCTAAAGCCACCAAAGCCATCAATCCCACAAACACGCTAATCAAAATCTCACCGCCACCCCTCTTTTTTTTAGCTTTCATCACCATTAATTATAACATCTAAAGCGTATCTCTCAAAAAAGCATTGTTATCGCTGGACAGTCCACGAATAACAATGCTCTTTCCTAAATGATGTGTCCATACTCAAAGATGGCTCACATATATCGCTTATTGTACACTGCGATTGAGACTTGTAAATATGGCTTTACTATGCTAAAATGCATCATACGACCCCAATTCTGGCGTCGGTGTGGAGGTTTGATTATTGGGCAGGTCATCAAATCTCCACAGCGGCGCTCTTTCTTTTATTCACACCTCCCTTTTTTGTCTACTTGACCCTGAATATCCTGTGAGTTTTCCTCGATAAACGTTCTTATCTTAATAATATAGGATTGTCGGATATTTTGGGTTTTAATAGTTATAAGATATATAAGTAGCCAAATACACAGTTATAATTGACCTGCCCATCTTTTTTTCCTTTAGTTTCCCCTATTTTGCTCCCCTCTCTACCCTTGACACTTCACCGTATTTTCCATTAGAATAAAACACAGTTTTTTACAACCGTTTCCTGCAATTATGCGGTTGTCCAAAAAATTATGTCCAATATTGTTGTCCACGATAGGACCGATAATAATATCGTTTCTGTCTCACCAACGGTCATTGCAACCCTAAAAAATCGCAATTACCGCCCCAATTTCTCACTTCGCCCTTTTTGCACTCAATTTTCACTCATAAAATCCGCTTTTTGCCCAACCGAACAATTTTTGTCCACATTAAAAGAGAAGTCCAAAATAGCTAATGACCAGACAAAAAATAAAAAATTGGACACAAAAATTGCAGATATTAATATAGAAGAAAATATCAGTCCTCTAGACCTAGAAATCGCTGATTTTGCCTCCCCTATCCCCCAGATTTTCCCCATTGTCAACCCTGTTATAGATAGTTCTAGTTATAATCAACCCCTCATCGTTCAGACCGATAATGAAATTATACAAACACCGCCGCCCGTCACTTCCCTTCCCATCGACACCTCCACTCCTCTCGTCCCGCCTTCTCCCGTCACTCCCCCTCCTCCCACCATTTCTTCAGCCCCCAAGCCAGTCGATGCCTCCTCTCCCCCCTCTCCCATCCCCGCTTCCGCCTCCAAACCGGCCGAGAAGCCGACAACCATAGAGCCAGCCATCGACCAGTCTCCCCCTCCTTCCTCATCTTCTCTCACTTCCACCGCCGAGGAGCTAGACCAACCCAGCGATGTCTTCCAAGTTACTCCCTCCAAAGGCCCAAAATCGGCTTTTTCTCGTCGCTTTAGTGTGGCGCTTACCCTTTCGCTCACCGCCGCCATTGCCTTCTTTGGTTTTTACGAATTAACTGCCAATATTAAAATCTCCCACGCTCAAGAACCACTCACTTCTTCCGCCACTGTCTTTGCTTCCACCGCCACTGCCGATGACACTTCCGAATATTATCAACCGGGCCTCGCCCCCACCCCTCGCTCCTCCACCACCACCCCCATCAACCATGCCGCCGCTCTCGCCCTTTCCCAATTCCACAACCTAGAAACCTCCTTCAACTCCCCCTCCACCGACAAGCTTCAACTTCGCCAGAGCTTCATTGCCTCGTCCGCCATTCCCGTTCCCAATATCGCCCAACTGCGCATCCAAAGCTCTGTCTTCAATTCCAACGCCCTCAAGCCAGTCGCTCCGCCCGCAGCCACTTTCGACCTCAAGAGACAAAACCTCTCCGATGCCAACGATCTCGCTCTCTCGGTGGGAGAATATCAATATGCCATTTCCTTCGTCACTTTCGACGGCCAAACCTATCGCGAGACCACTCCCAGCGAAACTGTTAGTTTATCGGTCACAACCCCCAATTCTGCTATCAATATATCTCAAATACCACTTTACTCTAAATCTAACATCGTTGCCCGTCGCATCTATCGCACTCGTGCTGACGGCTCAGAGTTATTTTTCCTCACCGAACTCGAGGATAGCTCCGTTAGCTCTTATTTAGACACCACTCCCGATATTAACCTTACCACTCCCGCCCCCACCACCAACACCACCGCCGCCTACCAATATCGCATTTCCTTTTTCACCGCCAACGCCCAGACCACCCCTTCCGAGCCCGTTGCTTTTCTTCCCTCTCTCGAACAAGGAGAGGCCTCCCTCACCAATATTCCTCTCGATCCCACCGACCAAGCTCGTGGCCGCCGCATCTATCGCACCATGGCTGGCGGCGAAGACTTCTATCTCGTCGGTCAGCTCAACAACAACCAATCCACTGTCTTCAACGACTCCGTTTCCGATCTCGTCTTGGCCACCAGAGAGAAACTGTGAATAAAACTTTTCTCTATAATTTATTTCCTTTAATATAAACTTCCCTAAATCGAGGATTTTCGAAGTTGAAAGTAAAAAGAGATTCGACACGTACTTTACGTACGTTGAGAATCACTTTTTACCTCTCGAGCCGTGCTCGAGACTTTCAACGATGAAAATACCGATTTAGGGAAGTTTTTGTTATAATAGATGTATGAGTGAACACTCTCTCTTTGAACTAACCACCGGCCGCGACTCAGAACGTGGCGCCCAAGCCGCCATGCAATTCTTCTCCGCCCTCCCTAAGTTCCGCCACCAACCTTGGTGGCGCCTGCTAGGCTTTAATGAAAAGATTAGCTTCTTTATCGCTTCCGCCAACCAAACCGTCAACTTCTATTTTTACTGCCCTGCTCGCCTCGCATCCTACTTCCAAAGCCTCGCCACCGCCAACTACCCCGAAGCCACCCTCTCCCCCGTTTCTCCCGAAAACTCCCCTTTTAACTACTTTCTCCCCTCCACCTCCAATAATTACCAATCAGACAATCTCTCCCTCTACGCCGCCCACTTAAGTCTCGACCATGCCCAGCACTATCCCCTCAAGGACTTCCGCGAGTTCGACGAAACCTCCGACACTCTCGCCCCCCTCCTCGCTGTCTTGAGCAAGGCCAGCCCCTTCGAGCGCGCCATCTTCCAGCTAGATCTACGCCAGCCCCGCCGCCTCTGGCGTGTCCAAGCCAACCAAGCCATCGGCGAAACCAAAACCTCTCTCGAGGACATCCTCTCCGACGACTCCCGCTCCCAAAAAACCTATGTCCAATCTAAGCTGCGCGAACAAACCTTCCGCACCACTGTCCGCCTAGCAGCCGTCTCCGACTCCCGCGATAATGCCCTTTTCTTTGTCGATAATATCTTCCATGCCTTGCGCAACCTCACTAAAGAAGAAAGCAATGCGCTCCGCCTCCGCCGCCCCATCTTCACCACCCCCACCAATATTGTTTCCGCCATGAACCGCCATTGTCTTTCTCTCTTTTATCATTTCCATCTCACCGTCTTTGAGCTCGCTTCCCTCTGGCATCTCCCCAATCTCACCCTCTCCACCGTCCCCAACCTCGCTTGGGGCAAAAACCTCCTTGGTGAGCCGCCCGACAACCTCCCCGTAGTCACTAAAGACCTCGATCCCGAAATAAAGCGCCATATCAATGTTTTCGCCCGCGCGAACTACAAAAATAACTTAGTTTCTTATGGCCTCAACCGCCCCGACCGCCGCCGCCATATGTATGTCATCGGGAAAACCGGCACCGGTAAGTCCACCCTCTTGGCCAATATGGCCATCAATGACCTGCGCAACAACGAAGGCTTCTGTTTCATCGACCCTCATGGCGACGCCATCGAGACCCTCCTCGACTATATCCCCTCCCATCGCATCAATGACGTGGTTTATTTTAATCCCGCCGACGTCAACCGCACCGTCAAGATCAACCTCTTTGAAGGCGAAAACATCGAACATCGCGAGCTCATTGCCTCCGGCATTGTCTCCATCTTCCAAAAACTCTATGGTTACACTTGGGGTCCTCGCCTCGAGCACTTCCTGCGCAACGCCCTCCTCACTCTCCTCCAGAGTCCCGAGGCCCGCCTCTCCGACGTCATCTCCCTTTTCACCGACAAAAAGTTCCGCGCCAAAATCCTCGCCAACCTCAAGGACCCTGTCCTCCAGTCCTTCTGGGTCAGCGAGTTCGAACCCCTCCAAGACCGTCAGCGCAATGAATCCATCGCTCCCATTCTCAACAAAGTCGGTCAGTTTGTCTCCTCTCCCCTAGTGCGCAATGTCGTCAATTCCATGCGCTCCTCCTTCTCCATCGAAAAAATCATGGATGAGGGCAAAATCCTCCTCGTCAATCTCTCTCAGGGCAAGCTCGGCGAAGACAATGCCACTCTCCTTGGAGCCATGATGATCACCAAAATCCAGCTCGCCGCCATGGGTCGCGTTAATATCCCCGAGGAGCAGCGCCGCGACTTCTATCTCTATGTCGATGAGTTCCAAAACTTCGCCACCGATTCTTTTATTAAAATCCTCTCCGAAGCCCGCAAATACCGCCTCTCCCTCATTCTCGCCAACCAATATATCGCCCAAATCCCCGAGGAAGTCCGCGCCGCCATCTTCGGCAACTCCGGCACTCTCATCAATTTTGTCATGGGCGCCGAAGACGCCGCCTTCTTCTCCCGAGAATACGGCGAAAAATATTCCATCGACGATCTAGTCTCCCTCAACCGCCACCAAATCATCAACCGCATCACCATCGACAACATCATCTCTCAGCCCTTCCCCGCCTTCACCCTCCCTCTGGCCAAAAACTCCAATCACAACCGCGACAAAGTCATCAAAGTTTCTCGAGAACGCTACGCCGCCAGTGACCCCTAACGTCATTGCGAGGAGCCGCAGGCGACGCGGCAATCCCCATGTGAAGACCCTCGTCATTGCGAGGGGCCATAGGCGACGCGGCAATCCACTAAAATCTTGTATTATAATACGCAAAGCCACATTATGAAAACAGGGTACGTTTACATACTATTCAATAAACAAAATGGCTCTCTATATACTGGCGTAACATCAGATTTGGTCAAACGTATTTACCAACACAAGAAGCATCAAATAAAAGGATTCGCTCAAAAATACAATATTGATAAACTAGGTTATTACGAAAACTGTGGTGATATAATCACTGCCATAGAAAGAGAGAAACAAATCAAAGGCGGCTCACGAAAAAAGAAGTTACTACTGATTACAAATATGAATCCGAACTGGAGAGATTTGTACGACAATATTGTTTGACGTGAAATTGTCATTGCGAGGAGCCGTATGAAATACTCGTCATTGCGAAAAACCACATAAAACTCTCGTCATTGCGAGGAGCCATAGGCGACGCGGCAATCCCCATGTGAAGACCCTCGTCATTGCGAGGAGCCATAGGCGACGCGGCAATCCACATGAAACCCTCGTCATTGCGAGGAGCCATAGGCGACGCGGCAATCCAAACAGATTGCTTCGCTACGCTCGCAATGACGTGGCGACTATAACACCCGCCGCCGTCTTAGTGGTTCTGCCACTTGATAAAGTCAAAAAAAATATATAATATACTCCAACAAACACGCAAGATACTGTATTGAATCAAGCGTGTTTTTTCTAAGCCAAAACTAGGGAGTCCCCAGCACCGAACCCACCAAGCGCCAGCCGATTTCCATGACAGCCTGGCCGGAGCTCCTGGTGATGGCGAACACTCCTGTAGCAGCAGCATTGGTGGCATGACCGCCGCGTCTGGCCCAAGGGGACGTAGCGTCCACGGAGATGGAGCTGTCGCCTAACCATGCCCCGGATAGTGACTGGCTACCGCCCGTTTCAAAAATGACCTTGCCCATCGCAAAAGTAAGCGTGGACGGATGAGGCGAAAAATTATACCGGCCCAGATAAATGTCGTTTCCTGAGTTCGCCAGTGGGGGATTAGTATAGATGTTGATGTACTTAGCACTAATGCTGCTGGGAGCAATCCCTCCAGAGCCAGCCATGTTATTATAATTATCCAGTTGTTGCTCCCAGACTCCTCCCGCTAAGTCGTATATCCCCGACGTATTATTAGTGGAAGAAGCCAATTGTCCAATTTCCGTAAACCACAGGTAACTTGCATTATATACTTGCCCCACACAAGCGTCAGAAAGAAGACCATCTGGCCCATAACCGGTTCGGCCAGGATTATACGGGCTCGCACACTGCCCAGTGGCATTATTCCAGATTTTTTCCAGTGTAGAATTAGCTTCTGGGGCCATGGTGGTAATAGGCTCGCCGTCAGTGGTGCAGTATTTATTACTACACACCCCAAACACCGACTGCGATAGATATGCTATTGCTCCCCAATCATCATTATTGCTCATGCGCACATCAGCCTGAGAGCCACTAAAACCATGCCCGCCAGCATCAGTGCTGGTCATAGCTGTGGTGGCATTAAACATCGCCGCCACATTAATATTTGTCAATGGTGTCACATCTGGCAATACAGTGGGCACTGCCGTCGTCCCCGTGGTTTCAAACTTAGCCACCCATAATCCATTGAGCTCATCGCCATCAAAAGTAAAAGCTGGGTGAGTCAGCCAATCTCCCACCACCTGCACCTCATTAAGCTCAGCCTTATCATAGCCTGCTGTGGTGCATACTCCACCAACGGCGGCGCAATTTTCAAACTGCACGTTTATCCCCTTGGGATAATTGGTGCTGCTCCAAGCAAATGTCCATGTTTCATACCGGTAGCGGGGAATATAGACAAAGTAGCCCAAGATGTCGGCGGGATCAACCACTGTCCCTGCCGGAGCCGACTGATACCAAGCTCTGGTGTTTGTTCCGGTGGCCTTGACCGTCACCGCATTGGCCCAAACCTTCTGCGTGTAATCATACCAGTCACAGGTACTATTAATCATACCTTTGGGGCAGTAAAGACCACTATTGCTAGGATCGGCAACCCGCCACTCCGGAGCCCCTGAGTCGCCGGTATATACCACCGGAATCATATTCGCCATCAAATCCACCGTTACGTTCGCTCCGCCGGCTACAGTATCAGTATAAGTGATTGCCTGAACTAGAGTGTCAGTGCCAAAATAGCTATTGGCCACAATATCATAAGTACCCGCTGGATTGGCCGGCAGATAGCACTGAGCTTCGTTATTATTCAAGATTTTCAACTTAGTACATTCCTCGCCATTAACCGTGATCTCTTTTAGCCACCTATTAGCCTGACTATTAAGAGAAGCTAAGCCGAAATTGTCCCCAAAGATAGTGATGAAGTCGCCTCCATCTGTGGATGCCTCAGTCAAGGAGAGGCTAAAGATGGTGGGAGGCCCGATGTCAATATTTTGCACAAACTCCATCAGCCTGTCCTCCATATTGTCCATTTTCTCCATCAGCCTATCTTCCAGATTTTCTAAATCTTCCTGCACATAATCCAAATCTTCCTTGGTAGCAAATATGCTAGTGAAATAATCCAGAACACTATCAATCACCGCCGAGGCAACAGCCGCTATGTCTATGGTGATGGCCTTAAAGCCGTCAAACATCAAGCCAACACCCAGCTTAGCCTGCAACACCCCAGGCTCAACCAAAGCATCATCCACTTCTAAGCCTGCGCCGATGTCATAGAAAACACCACTCATGCTGGCATCAGCAGGGGAGGGGAGCCAGTCAATTCCGTCCCAAGTTAAGACATCACCGAGGTTAATACCGTCGGGCAAATTAACTCCGCTGCTGCCACCGTCGCAGTGCTCTGCTCTGCGCACCCAACCTGTGTCTGCTGTAATGTCCTCTAGGAGATAGACTTCTGTGTCTGGGGTTGTGATGAGGACTTCTGTGTTGGCGCTGATGGGGTCGCCGGCGGGGATTATTGCGGCTGTTAAGTAATCCTTTACGTCTTCGGAGGCTTTGGTTTGGGCAGGGACGAAGTAGCGATCGTCGGCGGTGAGGGTGAGAAGTAGGTCGGGGTGGAAGGTGATGGTGTTGATAGTGTTTTGGTTGACTGAATCAGTTCTGCCCCCAAACATCCATAGAGTAGAGCCATACGTAGCATAGCCAAATAGAGTTTTACTGGGTACGCCGCTAACTATTAGCGTCTGCCAAGAGTTAGCGGCTATATCATAGATAAAGACAGTGTTGGTAACAAGGGTGCTCTCATTTCGTCCAACAACGTAGTATATCTTGCCATTCTGATATGCGACGGCTCCTGAAGCTCGACCACTTGGCATATTTGCCAATGGCGTAGCCACAAGCGTTCCAACAGACAAGTCAATAGAGTATACTGTGTTGACAAAAACGTTGCTTGTGTTTATTCCTCCTAGCACATAGAGGGTGTCGCCGATTAGTACCGACCTTGTTTCACCTAGACCAGTTGGAAAAAGATCAGAGATGGTGGCATAGCTGTCGCTGGCAATATCATAGACAATGATGTGTCGTGAGTGGTCTGCGAAACCATTCGCCCCAGCGACTCCCCCCACAATATATATCTGGTCATTGTGGTAGAATGCTTCGATATTAACTAAGATGGTGGGTAAATTAGCCAACTGAACATATATATTGTTTACGGGGTCGTAACGATAGGCGGTGTTTTTAGGGGAGCTTTCTATTCCACCAAAAATATAGGCGTAGACGCCATCTGTGGTCACTGCGGCATAAGCCCCCACACTAGGAACACTGGCGATAGCCACTCCCTGGCCAGTAACAAGGTCGTAGCGATATGAGGTTGCGACATGGGCGGAACCGTTATAGCCGCTAAAAGTGTAGAAGTTTTGACCGATAGCAGCTCCGTTGTTGCCCCGCATGGCTACAGGCATTGTCACCCCTATTGTTTTTGCTTCGATTAGGGTATAAGGCTGGATTGTCTGCTGGCAGGTTGTATCAGGCTCCCATTTTAGATTTCCCAACTGATCAATGGATAGGCGGTCGCCGGGCTGGCCGGTTTGTCCGTAGGCGTCTGTTAGGGATGCTACTGTTAGATTACCTGTTATAAGGACGTTGCCGGCGGAATCTTGCTTGACGTTGTTATCTGGGGTTGGGTTCCAATCTATTCCGTCCCAGATGAGAATGTCGCCAGTATTTGTGCCTGTGGGGAGCGAACCGGTACCACTAACAGACCCAGCATACCAAGAATTGGCAGCACTGTCCCAAGTGAGTACATCGCCGTCGTTGAATCCGACCGGAAGGTTGTCTCCTCCGCAGGTGTTGTCTATAAAGATCCATGAGCCAGTAGCGGTAAGGTTTTCCAAGAGGAATAGGCGAGTGCCTTCGGTTAAACTCACTATCTCTGTGCCTGAAGGTATGGATTGCCAGGCGGGGATGGTGTTGCCGAGGGTGTCTTTCACATCTTGGCTGGCGTAAGTGGCGGCATTGATCATGGCGCGGTCGTCTGCCTTTAGATAGGCTAATGGCGTCCTAGTGTATGAAAACCGTTGAATTGCAGATGATGCCGTGCTACCATCTGAATAGCCACCGAAAGAATACATAGCGTTGCCTATCGTGGCAAAAGCCACAAGGTATTTATACTGTGCCCCAGATACGTTAACAGTGGACCACTGGTTGGTACTAATGTCGTAAACCAGAGTGTTGTTATGTATTACGGTCGTATTAGTGCGACCTCCGACAGAAATGATTTTGCCGTCAACCGCAAAAACTTGCGATAATGCTATGGCCGTTGGCAGATTTGCTAGTGAGGTTACCGTCAAAGTGTCGAGATCTACTTTGTAGAAAGTGTTTTGGTAAGATCCGCCATTGGCGGCGTGACCGCCAACAATATACAAATTGGATCCATCCAGAGTGCCACTAGTGTTAGAAAGGTTTACATTTGGCATAGTGTATGAGGTAGAGTCCCACGTGTCGGAGGCAATGTTGTAAATCTGAATAGCGTTGTCTGTGCTCCCGCCAATCACATAAATCTTGCCATCATAGTATGCCGCAACAGCACCGGTAGCCCCTATGGGAATATCGGTGAGCCGAGTGTATGTATTGGCGGCAACATCATAACGGTAAAAAGCATTGACGATGACACTGCCGGTATAGCCGCTGATAGTGTAAATATCAGTTCCGTCAGTAACGGCAGAAATATATCTCAAAGCGGTGGTTTCTGGATAGTCGCACAAGTTAACGAAGCTGTTGGTCTGGGTGTCAAAATATCGCGTTGCTTTGGTGTTAGCGCCGCCCGTATTACCACCAAAGAAGTATATGCGGGTATCAAAGGCTACCGCATGGGCAGATTGCAAATTAAGGGTCTGGCTGAGAGTGTTAGCTGTTGCCCCAATGCCAATCGGAGGATTGATTTGCTTCCACCCGCCTTGACAAGTATCCTGCCAGACAAGCTCGCTGTTGCTGCCTAGCATGAGCGACTGGCCTTGCTGGCCTAAGTTGCCGTAGTAGTCGCGGATGCCTGTTGCACCTGTCATGTCTAAGGTGTCGGAGATATTGACGCTTTCGGCGATGACGAAGTCGAGGGTCTGCACTCCACCGCTGCCAGTTAGCACCCAATCCGTGCCGTCCCAGAAAAGCATTTCGCTGGGGGTGGAGCCGGAGGGGAGGGAGGCGGAGGAGGTAGCGGTGGGGAGATCGGCACAGGTCCAACCGCCAGCTCCGGCATTAGCATCAGAACTGTAAACCAAGGTTTGATCATCAGCGCAAGTTTGGAGAGAAAACTCATTGGTGGTACTGTCTAAGGCTAAGCCCCCACCTACTTTGGCCGCATAGGTGGTATCGCTGTCAGTTTCTTGGATAGTACCAATCCCCAAGGTCCAAGTCTGTAGATCATTATCCCAGATTAGGGTTTGACCAGTCTTATCTCCTTCGGGGATTTGGGCGAGGGTGAGGGGATTACAAAGGGCTCCAATGATATTTACTTTATAATCACCAGTCTTATGGAAGGTAACAGATAGAGTAGTAGGACTAGAGTAAGTATAGGTGTAGTCTCCAGCCTTGGTGCCGAGAATATCATTTTCGGCCTTAATCCAAGAGAACCAAGATTGGTAGTTTAATTCCAAATACTGGATCTGGGCATAGTCGGATGTTGACTCGATATCTAGGGCATAGGCAAAACGTAATCTATCGGTTTCTTCAAAGTTCGGCACAGACAGTAACGATTGAGTCAACTGATCAAAGTCGTCTTTGGGAATGCCCTCAGCTAAGACAGTATCAGCATCCAGAGTACTGACTGGAGTCCACGTTAACCCCAAATCATTGGTGGTGTACCAAGTCATGCCGTTGTTGGCGGAAACTACAATGCTGGCTTTGCCGGAGCCGGAGATGATGCCTCCGAGGGTGGTGGAGTTGATGGTGTCGATCATGCCGAGGTTGGCTGGGCTGGTGTCTGTTATGAGCTGGGAGGGGGGAACGGCCACGGCGGTGAAGTCTTGGGCGCCGGCATTGGTGGCGGTGAGAATTGTGCCGTTTTGTAAGAGTTGCACCAAGTCACTGGGCGCGATGTCGTTGATGTCAGCAGAAATGTCGCCATAGGTTTGGAAATCACTAAGGGTTAGGGCGTTGACTGCAGGACTGCTGGGAATGGGGAGGAAGCCCATACCAAGATCGAAATAATATACCACACCGTTGATGGTGAATAGATAGTAGGTGAGGGAGGTAGATGTTAGAGTTGTTGACCCAGATCCACCGTTTCCCCCAAAGTTTGCGGCTTGATTAGTGCGATCGCCGCCAGCACCACCATTAGCAGATACTGTACCCACCGACAATGGGCTGGTATAGAATATATTAATACTCCCTCCACCAGAACCACCCCCTGACCCAGAGTTCCAATATACACTGCTCCGTAGGTCACTGCCCCTTCCACCTCCCATACCATTAGATGTTATTAGTCCGGTGTTATAAATATTATTAGTATAAATGTTGAGGAGCCCCCCCGTACCGTCTTGACCAGCTGTCCCCCTCTGTGTGCCGGCAGGGAGAGCGCCAGCAGGATTACCAGCCCCTGAAGCTCCGACAGATCTGTAATCTCCAGAAGGTCCTGTGGCAGGGCCGGGGCCCCCAGCGCCACCAGCTCCACCGTTTATTACGGCATCACCACCGACGGCACCTCCGCTGTGTGCACCACCAGAGCCACCACCCCCTGACCCACCAGAATAAGATGTACCGGCTGTACCAATACCAGAGATATTGCGTACCCCGCCCGGAACTGATTGAATGTTCTGACCACCAGTTGAGCCGCCACCGCCACCGCCAGTGCTCCTATTTATTCCACCCTCGCCGGGCAAGCCCGCCACACCATTACTGCCAGCATTACCACCAATACTATTGTTCACGGAAGCACCTCCAGCTCCACCAACATTAGGCACAAACTCAAAAGTGCTATTAAGGTTTTTCAATAACTGCACATCCTGCCCCACCGCATTGGCCCCCCTCGCCGTCATAGAAATTGTCCCCTCATTGGTCAGGGTCCCATCAACGATGATGGTCATACCTTTGCGGCGAACACGAGGGGTGAGGGTAGCGCCGGCCTCAACGGTTAAGTTGTTATGAAACCAAAGGACCAGCATAGGGCCATCAGTGGCGGCAGTTTCGGGGAAGCCATTGTCATCAGCGCTGAGAGGCTGGCCAGTGGAGCTATATACATAATCTCCATAGAAATGCAGGATTTCGATGGGGAGGACTTCACCGTTTTGGGTGGTGATGTCATAACCTAGGCCGGTGCCAGAGGAAATGCTATTAAACTGGCTCTTGATTTGGCCGAGGAGAGAGCCGGACTGATTAATGTC
>WRMU01000006.1 GCA_009776965.1 Microgenomates group bacterium
CCCCCTCACCATCACTGACTCTGCTGGAGTCTCCTCCTCCACCTACTATACTGGTCAAATCTCTATTTCCTCCTCCACCTCCTCTGAGATCTATCTCTCTGTTATTAAAAACATCCCCTTCTCTCTTACCATCGGTAAGGTAGGTGCTTTTAATATTACTTTTGGTACTAACTCCGGCATCACCGTTTCTACCAACTCCTCTGATGAAATCATTGTCTCTGGTTCTCTTTCCTCTCCCGTCTCTATTCCTTTTGGGATTACCACCCTTGTCTTTACTATCTTAGATGAACCTTCCACTCAGGTACAGAATGTGGAGTTTGTTTAGGCGACAATAGCCAAAAAAAGCTAAAAAATGATATAATAAGATGTATGGCCAGAGACGAAAAAGTAAAGCTATTTATTAAGGAAAAAAGAGATTTATTTTGGTATATCCAAGAACCCAGAGAAGATAATGTAACTGATGAATTACTAGTAGAGACAATTTTGAATTATGGACGAATGAAAGATGTTTGGACTCTAATTGAATTAATGGGAATGCAGAAAGTAGCGACGACTTTTCGGAGCATGCTTTCCCAAGGACGCAAGCAAAACAACTTTTTCCCAGCAGTAAAAAATTACTTTCAATTATTTTTTAACCATTATGCATCCGGAAATACTAAGTAAGGAACAGGTCGAACTCTTACCTGTATTGCAACAGTTTTATAAAGACTTTTATTTAGTTGGCGGTACAGCTATTGCCCTGCAAATCGGACATCGCCACTCTATAGACTTCGATTTGTTTACCAACAAACTTAGTGTGGGACAGGCTTGGCAAAGATTTACCAAAAAACAACGGGCTAAGATAATTTTTGAAGACGGCGACCAAATACATTTCTTGGCCAACAAAGTAAAAGTTACTTTTTATGAATATCCGTTTACTATTAAGGCGAATATTGATTTTGATGGGAAATTGAGAATGCCGGACCTATTAACTCTAGCTGCTATGAAGGCCTATGCGCTTGGTAGAAGGTCAAAATGGAAAGATTATGTAGATATGTACTTTCTGCTAAGAGATCATTTAGTATTTGCCGATGTCATCAACAAAGCTCAGGCAATTTTTGGAGATATGTTTTCCGATAAAGTATTCCTCTCTCAGCTGTCTTATTTCAACGACATTTCATACGAAGAAATGCCGGTATATACGTCTAAAATTGGAATAAACGATACAGAGATAAAGAGATTTCTGACGCAAAAAGCTCTGGAGGCAGGTACCGAAGCCTAAAGTGATTGTGTAGGTTCAAACACATTTCGGACTTTTATCCTAGATAAATAGGAGAAAGGATAACGAAATGGGAGTAAATACTTATCAAATCTGTTCATCTAACTTAGTGGGTCGTTGGGGTTATGATATGCTCATGAAGTCATATCAAAATAGTCTAAAATATGAAACTAAAAAAGAGATTGTTGATTTTAGATTACATGTCTTAAACCATTACTATCAATTTGGACTTAAGTCAGTCCTAAATGCCTTCCCCATGATAGGTAAAAGCACCTTGTATGATTGGAAGAAAACATATGAGATGTCAAAGAGGAGGAAGGTAAGTTTAGTTCCCAAGTCAACCAAGCCTAAAAGATACCGGCAGTCTCAAGTGGATTATCGCTTAATACAGTTTATCCACGACATCAGAAACAAATGCCTAATAGATAATGAATATGCCCATTTTACCAACCTTACTACAGCAGAAATGAGGATAGTGCCTTATGATTTATCAAAATACAAGATTAAACCATTTCTTGATCAAGTAGCCCAAGGATTAGGTATTAAATCTATTGATGAAAGTACCATTGGGAGAATTATTACCCAAAAGGACTGGTACTTTAAGAAGAAAAAATTATTTCCTAAAAAAACTCTCAAGAAAATACAGAAGGATATCTTAAGAGCTAGACAAGCTCCACATCCAGAAAAACTAGGGTTTGCAGAAACTGATTGTATTATCCATTATGTTGGTGCTAATACTCCCATTAAATGTATTAACTTTATCGATGTCTTTGGTAAGATAGCCTACAGTCAGAAAGTAAGCTCTATTAATTCACAAAATGCTAAAGATGCTTTTTTAATCTTTAAACAACACTGCCTTGATTATTATGGTTTTGATATTTTTGCTATTCAATCAGATAATGGCTCAGAGTTCTTTGGTGATTTTATCACTTACTTTGATCAAGTAGAGCCTCATATTACTCAATACCATACCCTTCCTAGATGTCCTAAAATTAATGGGGTCATAGAAAGATTTAATGGTATACTACAAACAGAGTTCTTAAATCAGTCAGAGGCGGCATTAACTGGTGATTGGTTATCTTTTAACCAAGAATTAACCACCTACCTCTCATATTACAACGATAAAAGACCTCATGAAACCCTTAATCTTATGAGTCCTAAAAATTATATTGAAAAATACTGTTCCGAAATGTAGTGAACCTGAACAGGCACTTGACAAATGCGGTGGAAATAAATATAATGCTTGTTATAAACTCACCCGCTCGCACAGCAATGTCCGGCGGGGTTTTTCTGGGGTAGGAAATGGAGCTGGGGTGCTATAATACGAGATATGAAAAAACGTCGTTGTAAAATTATTATTGATGGGAGCAATTTTTATTTTAAGTTAAAAAACGTGGGCTGTGCAAAATTGATGAACGGGGATTTATCTGGTTTCTTAGAATCGTTATTATTGCCAAGTGATAAGTTGGTGGGAATAACTTATTATGTGGGACAAATAAAGGTGGATCAAACGACTAAGTCAGTAAAGTTACATGCGCAACAAAAGAAAATGTTGGCTAAGTTGCGTAGGGATGGAATTAATGTGTCTTTGGGTTATCTATTAAAAAATAATGGTAAGTATCATGAAAAAGGTGTGGACGTAAAAATGGCGATGGATATAGTGGTGGCGGCTTATGAAAAACAGTGCGACCAGATTATTCTAATATCGTCGGATACTGATTTATTGCCAGCAATTGAAATCGCCAAAAATAAAAAGATGGCGGTGCGCTATATCGGTTTTAAGCACAAACCCAGTTTTGCACTAAAGGCTAGAGCAAGTTCGTATAAATTATTGAGGGAGGACGATATTAAAGCGTTTTTGCCGAAGTAATGTTTTACCAAATGTCAATAGTAGATTGCTAAATTGGCTGACAAAAAGTAGCGATCAGGCCATGTCCTCCAAATACCTCGCCGCAACCTCCTCCGCCTCCCCACAACTAATTTCTTTCCCATAGCGCAGATATAAAGCTCTCTGACAAAACTCTTTCACTGTCTTGGTATTATGAGTGACCAAAACTATAGTCTTGCCTCTAGCCTTAAACTCCTCCATTTTAGCCAGACATTTTTTTTGGAACTTTTCATCGCCCACCGCCAACACCTCATCCGCCAACAAAATATCAAACTGCGTATGTATCGCCACCGCAAAAGCCAGTCGCACATACATCCCGCTGGAGTAATTCTTTACTGGCTGGTCAATAAACTCTCTAATTTCCGAAAAATCAATAATGTCCTCGATAATTTTTTTGGTTTCTTCCTTGGTGGAGCCCAGAATTATACTATTGAGATATATATTTTCCCTTCCAGTCATATCGGGATGAAAGCCCGCGCCCAATTCTAATAGCGGCGCAATCCGACCATTAACCACAAACTCGCCCTGAGTCTGCTGAGTTACTCCTGCTAAGATTTTCAACAAAGTTGATTTTCCCGAACCATTGGGACCGATAATAGCGAAGCTCTCTCCTTTGGCAATCTCGAAACTAACTTCCCTCAGCGCCCAAAAACTATCCATCACTCCTTTTTTCCCCTTGCCGATTAAAGCGGGCAACATTTCCTTGAATGTCTTTTGCTTCTGCGAGCGAAACAACTTCGAGAGATTTCTAGCAGTAATGGCTGGTTGTTTAGACGACATCTGCAAATTGTCCTTCTAGTTTCTTAAAAATCTTAAAACCAACTCCCAACAATACGAGGCTTAAAAATAACGCCAGTCCCAAACTAGTAAAATTAGGCCAACCACCGCTCAACACCACTTCCCGATAAGCATTAACAAAAATAGCCATCGGATTAAATCTAAAAATCCAGCGGTATTTCTCGGGAAAGATACTAACCGAATACATGATAGGAGTGAGATACATCCATAACAATAGAATCAGATTTATTAAATACTGAATGTCGCGATAAAATAAATTGAAAGCCGACAGCATTAAACCAATCCCATAAGTAAGCAAGTTTTGGATCAAAAGAATAGGGATCACCCAAAAGACATGGAAAGTGACTGGTATCCGGAAAATAAACATCATCGCAATAAAGACAGTGGTGGATAAAAAGAAATCAATATTTTTAGCCAAAATATTGCTTAAAACCAAGATTTCGCGCGGAAAATAGATTTTGCGAATCAGCCCCGCATTACTCACTAAAGAACCAGTGGCTGCTTGGAGCGAAGTGGAAAACAGGGTCCAAGGCAAAAGACCCGAAAACAAAAAAATCGAATAAGGAACGCCAACATCGGCCAACTTAAAGACAAAAGAAAAAACAAAGGACATTACCACCATCTGCAACGCAGGGCTCAAAATCACCCAAAAATAACCCAACACCGATTGTTTATAGCGCTGTCTGATTTCGCGCAACGTCAATTCCCAGAGCAGTTGGCGGTTTTGTTTAAGGGTAAAAGCGGTTAGGATAGACATGAACTTTCATTATTCTAACATAATTGATGTCAGCATTGCTTGGTAGGTATGGTTTTGCTCTTTTGCATGGTTTTTATCTTAAAACAGTTGTCGTGGAGGTTAAATAGCGAATAAACTTTTTAATTCTTCGAGAAGGTAATTTTTGAACTACCTCATTTAGTCTAGTTATCTGCTGTTGCAAATGATCAACTTGCCGGTGTAGTGATTTAGTTTGTCCGTATTGATTAATACTATCTATGAGAAAGGGATTGGTTAAATTATAGTAACCGGAGAATTCATCTATAATGAGCTGCTCTAGAAATGGTGAGTTAAAAAAAGATTCGTTGATAATGACTTGCGGCTCTTTAATGGCGATATCAAGCTTTCGCCAAAGCTCTACTAGACTACTAGAATAACTAGGCTGTTGTTGAGATAATATTTGATAATACTGAGGCATAACTATTTTAGTATCAAACTCGGCCTTGATTTTGGAACGTAAATTGTACTTTTTGAAATTATTGTTTAAAGACTTCATCTGACTGCTAATAAAACTGATGTCGACGTTCGGTTCATTAACGTTAATGAAGTTGCGAGACTTAATTCTATCGAATAATGTCTCATCCAACAGACCAGTGATTCGACCATAACTAGCCAATAATACCGGCAGGCCCGCTGCCCCCCCCTCTAAGACAACTTGTCCTTGACCAATAATACCATTATATGGTTTGCTACTCAACATATCTAATAAATTGTCTGCCCAGCCAATAAATCTAATATAGCAATTTTTTTCCGATTCGGCAATTTTTTTTAATTCATCCATGGCTGGTCCGTGCCCGTAAATATCTAGTTGCTGAATGCCCAACTGATGAGCATGACGGATAACTTCTATAATCTCTGCTTTTCTCACATTATCTAACCTTGCAACCATAGCCCAGCAATGGTTTGGCACTGGCTTAATATGCTGATAATTGGATGTTTTAATGGTATTTGGTAAATAAAATACTTTTTTTGCTAGATAAGCATCTTCAAGTGTTTGCTGATAATGAGCGCTGACGCTGACGATAGCTAAATTTAACTCGGAAAGAAAATATCTCTGCAGAAAAGTACCGATAAATGCATTATTAAAATTTAATGAGGCAATCCCATGCAGGGTGTAGACTATGGGCGTACTGGTTAAAACTCCAGCAAAGACGGCTGGGAACAAACTATAGAAGGGATGAACATGGATTACATTAATTTTTTCACTATGAATTATATCAATGATAGCCTGAACACTTTTATAGAATTCTTTTATGGTAATGTCTGGACCGAGATTGCAGTTATAAATTGGGTATGATGAGAGTGATGGATGAGGTTGGTAGTTTGAAAAGCAGAAAACAAAATCTAGCCTGTCTTTTAATGAGACAACTTGTTTAAGTATGTGATTTTCTAATCCCCCTCGTAAGAAACTCTCCGAAATGATTAGGCATTTTATCTTAGGATTTGATTTAATTGTGCGTTCCATTTGGCGATCCATTTCTCTTTAGAGAAAACTTTACTAACTGATACAGCGTTATTTGACAGTTGTTCCCTCAATTTAGGACTGTCAAGTACTTTATAAATGGCTTTAAGTAATTCTGAGGCGTTTGGATTAACCAATATACCGTTAAATTCGTCTATAATTAGGTTTGTTAAGCCTCCAATATTAGTAGCGATAACTGTGTTTTTGCATGCCATTGCCTCTAGACATGATAATGATGTTCCTTCTGAATAAAGAGTGGGAATAAGAGAGATATCACTTTGTTGATAAATAAGTTGCATTTTATTTTGATCAATTAAACTATGCTTTACCCTTCCTTTATATTTTTTTAATAAACCATTAAGATGGTTGTTGATTTTTTGACCATGAGCAAATCCAACGAAATGCACCTCTACTTGCTGATATTTGTTTAAAATAGTGGGTACTAGCGGGGCAAAAAGCCAATAACCTCTTTCATCTGAAAGTCTGCGGGGAAAACAGATGCGTATTTTTTGAGAGGTTAGATTTTGTTTTTTTTCTATTGGATGATATATTTGGTGATCGACATAGTTTGGAATATAAGAAAATTCTTTTGTATCATACGTCAATTCGCGGCTGAAAGTTGATCTTAAATACGAAAGAGTGTTGGTGTCGACAGACACTATATGGGTAAACTTTTGCAGTATTTGATGCAACCATTTTTTATCGAGATTTTGATGAGGAGTATCCCAGGTGACGCCATGTGAAATCAATATTGATGGTTGATGGATATCTCCTTGTTTTCCCCAGTGGGTATAGCCAGAATAGATGGATAGTCTAGATGATTTTAGTTTGGCGATAATTTTAAGATAGTCATTATAATTGGCAGGAATTCCCACTATGGTCATGCCCCACTGCTTTTTTATCCAGATGTCTTTTTTCTCATTACCACATTGAATTAAAATAACTTTAAATTTTTGTTGGAGAAATAAAGCTGTCAAATCTCTGCAGTATCTCTCGGCGCCGCCAGAAAAATAGTTAGTTCCATTTGAATCAAAAAATTGCGCTTGGAAGATATAAATGCAATTCTTTTTTGGGTGCCGATCTACTTGTTGAGAAATATGGTTATTTATTTTGTTCGCAATGGTATGATTGAGTCTTTTTCTGGTGATTTTTTTTATTAATGTGGGAAAGAAGTGGAGTAATTTATATCTTAAAACTAATAGTTTGTATTTAAGTAATGATGAAAAAGTTTTTAGTTTTTTCATCGAATTGACTTTCGTGAGTTTATGGAGCTGACTATCCTCTCTCCACTCCTCCCATCCCCAAACGGATTTTTCCAGCCTCTAGGCGCTGCCAATATTTTTTCTGCTCCCTCAATTATCCTCTTTTCATCACTCCCGCCCACCAAAATATTTGCTCCCACTTCAATAGTCTCTGGTCTCTCCGTATTTTCGCGCAAAGTTATGCTGGGCACGCCGAGAATACAAGCTTCTTCTTGAATGCCGCCGGAGTCGGTCATAATGAGCTTAGCTGCTTTTATCAAGCTCAGCATCTCTAAATAGCCAACCGGACTAACCATTATTATTCCCTCGTAATCAACTTCAATGCCCAGCTCCTCTAAGCTTTCTTGGGTTCGCGGATGAACGGGAAAAATAACCGGCAGTCCTTGTTGGCGAGAAATGGCGGTGGCGGCATTGATAATAGTAGTAAGATTATGTTTGGAATCAACATTGCTGGGACGATGAGTGGTGAGTAAAATCCAACCCCTTTCGTAGGGATCATACCCGTTTCTTAAATCGCGCAAAACGCCTTCTTCCTCGGCAACTAACAAGTTTTGCCAGACGGCATCGACAATAGTATTGCCAGTGACCAAAATCTTTTTTTGGTCAATCCCTTCTCCCAGCAAAATATCCTCTTGGCGCTTACCCACCGCAAAAAGCATGTCGGAGACATGGTCAGTCACCACGCGATTAATTTCTTCGGGCATAGTGCGGTCATAGCTACGCAACCCCGCCTCCACATGCCCCACTTTAATTCCCAATTTAGTGGCAGCGAGAGCACCGGCCATGACGGTATTTGTATCTCCCTGCACCAAGACCCAAGTTGGCTTTTCTTTTATTAAAATCTTTTCAATGGCCTCCAATTGTCTCCCCACCATTTCTCCGTGCTTTTTCGCAGCAATCTCTAAATGATATCTTGGTGATGGTAGACCCAGCTCCGCAAAAAAAACCGCATCCATATTAACGGAGTAATGTTGGTTAGTATGAATGATAAAATACCTCAGCTTATGCGCTCGACAAGCACGAATCACGCTAGACAACTTAATTATTTCCGGCCTAGTACCCAAAATGATCCCTATTTTCATTGCTCAATTATTTTCTTTAATTGAGTAAACTTATTTGTCCAACTATTTTCTTTAGCGATAGCTTTTCTCATATTTTGCAGTTGATCAATTTTATCATATTTTTCCTCATTCAAAGCCTTATCAACTTGGGAAATAAAGTCATCCCTGCTTTTTGCTAAATAGCAGACTTTTTGATATGTCTGCAATTCTCTCAAATTAGTACTCACCACTGGCTTCCCTAAAGCTAGATATTCAAAAAACTTAACCGGACTAGTGGCCTCAGTCAATTTATTCATCTCAAAGGGGATTAAACAAACATCAAACTTGTTGATTTCCTCAGGAACTCTCATAAAGCTTATTTCGCCCCGCAATTTTATATTAGCGTATCGTTTTGCGAGTTTGCTAATCAACGGATTATTATTTTTGCCGATGAGCCGGATTTCTTGATGGGGGTATTTTTGCGCCAAACTAGCTATAATCTTGCCGTCCATCCATTCTTCAATCGCTCCGCAATACCCAATAATTTTCCCCTCATTTTTCTTAAAGTTTAGGCTGGCAAAGTTTTCATAATTCACCCCATTAGTTATGGTAAATATTTTATTGGGCTCTACCCCTTTTTCTCGCATCCAAGCTCGTAAAAAATGAGCACTAACCACCACTTTGTTTGCTTTAAGCGCCATTCTCTCCTCCAGCTGGTCGAGTTTTTTTGCCTTAAGGGCAAATCCTTTATGCCAGTCAAAACATTCTCCTATCAATGTTGAGCGTTCATTTTCTCCCAACCAAGTAAAGTTCATCCAGAATGGTTGTTGCACCAGATGAGTGACTTCATTACTGTCCAGCTTCAAATTGGTCGCTGTTAAAAAATGTTCCCAAGATTTTTTAATCACTCGTGAACTTAAATCAGTAGGAGTTTGAGTATAAATAAAATAATTCCAATCCGAGCCCAAAGTTAATAGCCAGAGATTTTTTTTCTTTGCTTCAATTCTAAAAGGAGGTAGTTTTTTTTCTCTCTCCACCGTCAAAAACTCATTTTCTATATAAATGACTAAATAACCATCGGCGGCCAACCTGTCTGCCCATTCCTGAGGTCTTTGGTGACGAAAGTTATAGCTAATTGTGCTCCAAACAACCACAACTTTTTTATCCTTCCAGCCACTAAAGTCAGGAATCTCTCCTTCGATTTTTTTATGCACCGCCAATATTTTTTGCCCCGCAGCTTTGATAGTTTTGCGCAAAATAATACCCGACATAGTTCCTCCATTATAGCATTAACCAATTCCCCCCTTGCAAACTATATCAAACTATAATAAAATGCGTCGTTTATGGCGCGAATCTTAGTAGTCGAAGACAATTTGCCACTTGCCCAAACTCTAGTGTCTCTACTGACTCGTTTTCATGAAGTCTATAGCGCCCAAAGCGTCAGGGAGGCCAAAAGAAAAGCTCAAATCAACACTTTCGATCTGGTCCTCCTCGACAGACAGCTTCCCGACGGAGATGGGCTAGAGCTAATTTCCTATTTTGCCGACAACTGTAATCATAGTTTGCGCACTTTAATTTTAAGTGATCTAGGCCAGACGAAGGAAAGAATCGAAGGATTGGAGGAGGGGAGTGATGATTATTTAGCTAAGCCTTTCTCGCTAGAAGAACTAAGCCTGCGAGTGCAAGGTTTGCTGTCTAAAGACAAAAGACTTCCTAACAGCACTTTGCGTTGTGGAGTTCTGACCTATGATGTGGAGACTCGACATCTAAGCATCAAAAATCGTCTGGCCGTAATCTTAACCAAGAGAGTAGGCTCGCTGATGGAACAATTTATGCGCTATCCCAACCATATTCTCACCAGAGAAAGCCTCATCAGGGCCATTTATGACGATAATTATGGCCCTTCATCCCGCGATCCCAAATCCATTGACGTTTTAGTATCGCGCCTAAAAAAAACAACTACGAGGATATTCGTCATACGTGAATAATATTTATAACTTGGGCTATCAGTTCGTCATTCCCCGAAAAGCCAAAAGGCGCTCCTCTAGACTTGCGCCACCCGCAATACTTCCTCTAGGGTAGTAATCCCATTTAGGGCTTTAATATAGCCGTCTTGTTTCATCAAAAGCATCCCCTCTTTCATCGCCGCTTCCTCAATTTCCACCGCCGGCCGATTTTTAATCACCAGCCCTTGAACATTCTCCGTAATTGGCAAGGCCTCATAGATCGCGATCCGTCCCTTATAATCAGGCTCGGAAGAAGGCTTGTCTTTTTTCGGTCGATAAAGCTCCACGTCCTCAGGACGCTTATTATTTTTCTTACACCAGTCAACAAAATGTTGACCCAGAGTTTGATAAATATCATTAAGCACCGCACTGTCGGGTTTATAAGGCTCAGAAAAATCTTTATTAATCCTCCTCGCCACCCGCTGTGCCATAACCAAATTGAGCGAGGACGATAATAAAAAGGGCTCCACTCCCATATCAATGAGCCGCGGAATAGCCCCAGCGGAAGAATTGGTATGGAGGGTGGAAAACACTAAGTGACCAGTCAGCGAAGCCTGCACCGCCAGCCCCGCTGTCTCGCTATCGCGGATTTCCCCCACCATAATCACGTCCGGATCTTGGCGCAAGAAACTTCGCAACCCGCTAGCAAAAGTCAAACCCGCCGGCACATTAACCTGCACCTGATTAATGCCCGTCATCTCATACTCCACCGGATCTTACAAAGTCATGATATTAGTCTCTTTATCATTAATAATATCCATGGCGGAATAGAGAGTGGTAGTTTTACCCGAGCCGGTAGGGCCAGTGATCAGAATAATTCCGTGGGGCACATGAATGGCTTCATTGAAGTGATGGTAGGCCCAATCACTCATGCCCAACATCTCCAAAGTAGGAATGCTGGTCATTTTGCGAAGTAGGCGCATCACAATCTTTTCGCCATTAGTCGCCGGCAAGGTGGAGACCCGCAAGTCCACCTCTCCCTTGTCGGAGCGAAAATTAAAACGCCCATCCTGAGGAATGCGTTTTTCATCAATCTTAATATTAGCCAAGATTTTAACGCGTGAAACCAAACTATCTTGAATAGACTTGGGCAGAATGAGCTTTTCATTGAGCATCCCGTCAATCCGAAAACGCACTCGCATCCGATTTGCTTGAGGCTCAATATGCACGTCAGAAGTATTACTACCCACCGCATAGCCCAAAATCTGCTCCACAATTTTAGCGATTGGAGCTTGTTTAATCACATCAGATTTATTTAACGAAGCCAAATCTTGAACCGCGGCTTGGGAATTGACAATGGTTTCGGTTTCTTCAACCGCGCCAGTCACGTCGCTGGTAATGTCGGAGCTATAATTTTCTTCAATTTGCCGCGCCAAATCGCTAGGAACAGCAAAATGAGCCACCACCCGCTTGCCAGTTTTTTGTTCCACAAAAGTAATTGCCGATAAATCCAAAGGATCGACCATGGCTACCAATAGGCGGTTATTAGCCGTATCCAGAGAAAAAGGCAGCATTTTATAGCGCGTGGCCAAAGATTGCTCCAAAAGATCTAGCGCCTCAGGGGCCGAACCCGTTTCATTAACATCTACAAAGGGAATATTATGAAAAGCAGCCAAAGCTTGAATGAGGTCAGACTCAGAAACCCCATTGGCAGGGTCGGAAAGAAGTTCTTCGGCGCTCTTACCCGACTGCAATTGGATTTGGCGCAGCTTAGCCGCCTCTGCTTCTTCCAGCTTTCCCTGCGAGACCAACACATCATAAAGATTGCGCGTTTCATTTAATGCCATAACCCATTCATTATGATATAATGCGCCTTCTATGTCAAATGTTTTGCCCAGTGAAAAAATAATCCTCACTTTCGTTTGGAGCGAGATCGAGCCCCTATATAATAAAGCCATCTCCAAGCTTTCCTCCAAGGTAAAAATGGACGGCTTTAGAGCGGGCAAGGTCCCCGTAGCCATCGCCAAAAAACAATTATCTTTTGAAGCCATTGTCAATCAAACTTTGAGTACCATCCTCATCCCTAGATTCAACGAGGAGATGACCAAGAAGAAAATAACGCCAGTCGGCCAACCACAATTAATGGTCCATAAAGCCGCCGAAGGTGATAATTGGGAGGTAGAGGTCCAGTATGCTCTAGAGCCAGCCATTAAACTGGGTGATTACCAAAAATTACTCGCCAAGCATAAAAAAGAGGCTGCCAAAAAAATAGCTCAGCAGAAAAAGGCCATTCTCGCCCAGCACGAGGAACTTCAAAAAAAAGACCCCAAACATGAAATCCCCAATCTAGAGCCCACCACCGATGAGCAGAAGCAGCAGGAGCAAGACCAAATCACCGATATGGCAGTGGCCGGTCTTCTTGGTGATATCGAAGTTCCCGTCCATGAAATACTCATCACTCAACAAACCGAGCACCAGCTAGGACGGTTCATGGGAGATTTGGCGCAGCACAACATCGAAGTGGATGCCTATTTGAAAAATATTAATCAGACCAAAGAGGAGTTCATAGAATCAGTCAAGAAACAAGCTCAGGAGCAGATTGAGCTCCACTTCTTGCTCGAGGCAATTAAAAAAGATACCAAGATCAAGACTCAAGAAGATCTGGTGGATTTTTTACGTAAAATCTAGTAAAATACATTAAACTATGTCAAAAGAAGGCAATTTATACGAAAAATTAATGGAAGGTGCCGCGCAGTCGCCAGAAAAAATGGTCAGTCAGGTTTCGACTGACAATGAACAAGCCCCCGACCATGCTCAAGAACAACTCTCCGAAATCAGATTAAAAATGGCCAAGATTTTTAATGGTCAAAAGATAGATACTCCAGAGCCAGAAGGAGCCAAGTCAGAAATAGCCCCGCCCGCGTCAAAAAAGTCTCAGAGGAAAAGAATAAACTTTTCTTCCATCTGGAACAGAGCATTTGAAGATAAGCATCGACAGGCAGCCTGAAAATAGTTTTTAGTGTATAATATCATCATCGGTCTCTTAGCTCAGTTGGCTAGAGCGTTCCCTTGACATGGGAGAGGTCAGAGGTTCGAGCCCTCTAGGGACCACCTTGACAGAAAAATAAAAAATTGATACAATAACAGACTTGTGATTAAACGATTTACCAATCATTCTAAAAGGAGATCTTTTACAGCTCGGCGGGATAAAATATTCATCACGGCCAATCAGTCAATTGCTGCTGAGCAGTTGCGAGTCATGGATGAGTTTGGCAAGCCTTTGGGTGTTATGTCGAAAGGCGAGGCGCTCCAAAAAGCCCGAGCGAGCGAAAAGGATTTAGTCTTAATCACCGACAAAGCCACTCCTCCGGTGGCCAAAATCATCGATCTTTCTAAACATAAATATCAGCTTAGTCAAAAACTTTCCCAAGAGCGAAAGAAGTCTAATAGCCAAGACACCAAAGAAGTTCGCTTAACGCCCTTCATTGACGAAAATGACCTGCAGGCCAAACTTAATCGCGTGAGTGAGTTCCTCAAGCGCGGCGATAAAGTGCGCCTCACTATGGAGTTTCGCGGCCGAGCCATCACCCATCAAGACCTCGGGCTCTCCCTGATGGAGCGAGCCATCGCCCAAGTAGCTGATATTAGCACCATAGAAATCGAGCCCAAAATGATCGGCAAGAAACTGGTCGCCGGCCTAATGCCTAAAAATAAGAAAAAATAATATGAAAAAGATTAAACAAAAAACTAGAAAAGGAGTGGCCAAGCGTTATAAAATTACTGCTACCGGCAAGGTATTGCGCCGACATCAAAACATGCGTCATTTGCGCAGCAATAAGAGCAAAAGAGCTAAGAGAAAATATCGCCAACATGTCCAAGTAACCGGAAAGTTTGCCCGCAAAATTAAGAGAATGTTAGGATTAGCATAATATGTCAAGAACAAAAACTGGCGTGGTACGCCGCAAGCGCCATAAAAAAGTTTTAGCCGCCAATAAGGGTTTTCGCGCCGCCAATAATCGTCTCTATAAAAGAGCTAAAGAAGCTTATTTGCACTCCCATGCTTATGCTTTTGTTGGGCGCAAGTTGCGCAAGAGAGACCTCCGCAGTCTTTGGATTGTGCGCATCAATGCCGCCCTCAAAAACATCGACCCTAGCCTTCGCTACAGCACTTTCATCAATGGCCTTAAAAAGGCCAATATTGCTCTAGACAGAAAAATGCTCTCGGAATTGACCGTGAGTGATTTTAAGGCTTTTGAGCAGGTGGTCTCATCTGTGCTATAATGAAAGCATGAGCTCAGTTGAAATCGAAACCTCCCTCCCCACATCAGAAACAGCGACTCCGCCTCCGGAGGATGTTTTTGCTCCGGAGCAAGCAGCCGCTTCTCCAGTGGAAAATACCCAGCAAAAAACCATTCGTGAATTAGAAACAGCCATTGGCGCCTATGCCCAAAAAAAAGCGCAGGAAGGAGCTCCGGAAACCATTGCTATTGGTCAGGGGCATGAGGCTCCCTCCGAGCCAGAAAACCCTCCCGTATATGTGGCCAATGTCTCAGAACATGAGTATAAAAAAGGCTTGCGCCAAAGCGTCCAATCCAGCCTGCGTTGGCTGGCAGAGCAAACCAAAAAAATGATCAAAAAGTTTAAGGGCCGATTTGTCTATAAAGAAAGCTAGAGTTATTTCGCTCCAGCGCATTCGGCTTGCCCCATCTCCTCCTCAACCGCCCTATTAAGAACCAGTCCCTCCTCCCAGACACCTTCATTATATGAGACGGCCGTCAGAGTTTCTTCTTCAAGCTTAAAGATAAAAGTCTGACTGTTGAGAATGACTGTAATATCGCCATCCGGAGCTTCATCCCAAACACCGTTTATGACCTCAGAGCTCTGACTGTCTGGTTGTAGGATAGCCTGACCGTCAGCTTCCAGTCTGAGGACGATCACTTTGTCGAAGGTTTTGTCGTCCTTAAAAAGACCAGCAGCATAAACTCCCACCGGATCAACATTTTGTCGCTCCATTCTCTCCTCCCTCTCTCGATCCATCGTCATATAAGCAGCCTTTGCCCCCATGACCAGCAACAAAACCAATAAAGCCGCCCCAACTGGAGCCAGACCCAGCGGTTTAACCGTCTTTTTTGTTGATGGCTTTTTAACTGAGGTTTTCTTTGCAGTAGTTTTTTTCATACGCTTTTTATTGTATAATGAACATCTTATGATTGCAAACTTGCTCAGCGATCTATCTTTTTTTGGAGTGGTGAGAATAGTAACTTATCTTCTCGCCCTGCTTTTAGCCCTCGCCATCCATGAGTTTGCCCATGCTTTTATCGCGGATAGGCTAGGGGATCCCACCCCCAAATTACAAGGTCGCCTCACCCTAAATCCCAAGGCACACTTGGATCCTCTAGGCATGCTTTCCTTACTATTTTTTAGTTTTGGTTGGGGCAAGCCAGTCCAAATCGACCCTTATAACTTCCGCAACAAACGTCGCGACGAAGGATATGTGGCTGTGGCCGGTATTGTGGCCAATTTATTGACCGCCCTGCTTTGTTCTGGTTTATTACATCTCCTCAATTACGTAGGATTAGTCAATATCAATTTGGTTACTATTGTTGCTGTTTTTTTCCTTACCGCGATGCTCCAAATTAGCGTTGTTTTAGCGGCGTTTAATCTTATCCCCATTCCTCCCCTAGACGGCTCAAAAATCCTCATGTCCCTTTTGCCTCCAGAAAGCTCCCGAGCCTTTTTCGCCTTTGCCGGCAAGTTCGGCTATATCATCTTATTACTATTAGTCCTCCCCATTTTGTCCTCACCTTCCCCCATCACCCACCTCCTAATTCCCCTCACCACTTTTATCACCGAAGTTCTCCTGCCTTAACTATGCATTATTCCCTCAGTCGATATAAAGTGGGCTCATTGCGCACCAATTGTTATCTTTTAGCGCATGAAGAAAGTCGCTCGGCGATGATTATTGACCCCGGTGATGAGGGCGACATGCTAAGCGCCAAATTGCTCGAAAAAAACTTAACCCTCACCCATTTACTCCTTACTCACGGACACTTTGATCATGTGGGAGGGTTATTAGCCTTGAAACTCAATTTTCCCCAAGCAAAGATTTGTCTCAATTATCGCGATTTAAGTTTATATCAGCGCGCTGTCAGCTCAGCTGAGTTTTGGGGAGTAGCGGAATTAGATCCGCCCCCACCTCCAGACGTAGATTTATCCGGCATGACGGAGCTTGAGCCTCCTCTTGAGCAGTGGCAAATAATCCCCACTTCCGGCCATACCCCGGGGTCAGTATGTTTTTACCATCGAGAACTACAATTGCTTTTCTCAGGCGACACCCTATTTAATCATGACATCGGTAGAACTGATTTTAATTATTCCTCCAAAAAAGACATGCACGCATCCCTGCTCAAGTTACTCCAGCTCCCGCCAGAGACTGCTGTCTATTCCGGACATGGACGGCCCACCACCATTGCGGCCGAGCGCACCAACTTAAAAACAGAGTTATCCTTGTGAGCTTAGGAATTGCATAATGGCTTCGTGATGGATTTCTCGAGGCTTACTGCCATTAGCTGGGCCAACCAATCCCGCATGTTCCAGTTGATCCAAAATGCGCGCTGCTCGAGCATAACCCACCGAGAGCCTGCGCTGAATAGCCGAAGAAGAAGCCATTTCTTGATTAGAAAAAACTCTGGCAGCATCAATAAATAACGGATCACGCTCTCCATCATCATCAGCCGCCGTCTCGCTGCTACTTCCCTTACCTCCTTTGCCCGTAACTTTATATTTAGTGATAATTTCGTCTTGGTACTCGGGGCGAAACTCCTGAGCGCGCAGGTAACTAGTGAGCCGATTAACATCATCATCAGAAACATAAGTGCCTTGAATACGTATCGCCTTAGGCTTGTCGGGAGCCATATAAAGCATATCGCCATTTCCTAGCAGTTTTTCCGCCCCTCCCACGTCGAGGATTACTCGCGAATCAGTAATTGAAGCCACATTATAAGCCACTCTAGTGGGAATATTACCTTTAATCAGGCCAGTTACCACATTAACGCTCGGGCGCTGTGTGGTGAGCACACAATGAATGCCTACCGCTCGCGCTTTTTGCGTCAAGCGCACAATACACTCCTCAACTTCGCTCGGCGCGAACATAATAATATCCGCAAACTCATCAATCACCAATACAATTTGATACATGGCGCTAAAGCCCATTTTTTCATTATAAGCAGCAATATTGCGCACACTAGCTTGGGCCAGCCGTTGATAGCGCTCCTCCATCTCCACCACCAACCATTTTAGAGCAGAAATGATTTTAGGAATATCATAAACCACTGGAGTGAGTAAATGCGGAATATCCTGATAAGGAGTCATTTCCACTCGCTTGGGATCCACCAAAATTAGCCGCACTTCATGAGGGCTAGCGCGATAAAGAATAGAGCAGAGTAGGGCATTAATACCGACAGATTTGCCCGACCCCGTAGCTCCCGCGATTAATAAATGAGGCATTCTAGAAATGTCCGCAAACATGGGATTATTAGACACGTCAATACCCAGAGCAATGGTTAGTTTAGAAGCCGCGTCCTCCATCGCTTTTTGTGCCAGCATATGCTTGAGGGTAACAAAAGCAGCCTTATAATTAGGCACTTCAATCCCCACCAAGCTCTTACCGGCAATCGGCGCTTCAATCCGGATTTGGCCATTAGGAGCCGCTAGCGCCAGCGCCAAGTTATTAGACAAAGAGGTGATTTTAGAAACTTTAGTCCCCATGGCAATCTCCAGCGCATATTGGGTGACGGAAGGACCGCGATTAACCTCAGCGACCTTCGCTCGGATGCCAAAAGAATCAAGAGTGTCTTGAATCTTTTGGGCATTAGCGCGAATGTCGCCCCTATCAGCTTCGCCCGCAGCCGTATCCGTAAAAAGATCAAGGGTCGGATACTTCCAAACCAATTGAGACTGATCAATTCTCTCTGTCTGGGTAATAGCCAATTCTTCGGCCAATGGCGGCGGTGTATTAAGCTGGATCTTTTTTAATCCCGTCTCCTGTTCGCGCTCATCCATTTCTTCACGCAAAGGATCGACTATGTCCATTTCCGAAGCGCGAACCATCTTTTCCCCAAAGTCTTCGATATTTTTTCCTCGCTTCTCGTCATTTAACTCCATCTCCCCATTATCCACAAAATCCACCTCCGCGCCTTTTTTATCTAACTCTGGCTGCCTGCCTTGGAGGGCGATTTTTTGCGCTTGTTTCTCCAGCGAGCGCATTGTCCAGCGCTCCCAAAGCTCACGCCAAGAAAGCTCAAACATCAACACCACCCCCACAATCAACACCGCCAAACTCAAAATAGTCACCCCCACTCCAGAAATCAAATGCGCCAGATTAGTAAAAATATTGCCTCCGAGTTGACCAGCACGACCCAAAACCAATAATCCCGTCGCAGCAATCAAGCCTCCCCAAAAGAAATTAGCTTTCGCCCAGATAGCCTCAGATTTGAAGAAGGTCAAACCCGCCGCAATAAACAAAAACGGCACCAGCAGAGCAACAAAACCCAGCATTTGAGCCAGATTATCATTAATAGTTTGCAGAAAAGCTCCTTGTCCAGTAAAGCTCACCATCACCAACAATCCGCAAAGAATTAGCACCACCGCCAAGATAGAGGCCTTAGTTTCGGCTTTAGCAATATCTCGTTTACTCCGGCGCTTGCGACGTTTTCTGTCTGGCATAATCAACACTTATACTAGCAAAAAACTAACCATTTAACAAGTAGAGACTGAGCATATTATCTCATTATAACATATTATAGGACAAATGTCAAGAGTGACCTTCACCCTCAACCATATTGTATAATACCTGTATGCAGGTCAACAGCTTTCGCAGCCCTCTGGTGAAAAACAATGACGACCTCTATCAGGTCTTAGAGCAAACTCTGCCGAAAACCCTCGCCGAGCGCTCTGTTATCGCCGTTTCTTCCAAAATCATCTCTCTCTGTCAGGGGCGCGCCATTCCCATCCCTGAAGATCCTCAAGAAGCTCGTCGCCTCAAAGACGAGCTAGTTATTCGTGAGGCCGATCGCTACCACACCGGTTCGCGCAATTTTGGTATTTTCACCACCCTCAAAAACAATATTCTTATCCCGTCTAGCGGCATTGATGAGTCTAATACCGGCGGGTTTTTTCTCCTTTGGCCCTCCGACGTTCATGCCGTGGCCGCCGACCTTTGGCAGTGGCTGCGCTCTCGCTATGGCATTGACCAGATCGGTGTAGTTATTACCGATAGCCGCTGTATTTTGCTCAAGTGGGGTGTGCTTGGTATCGCTCTTTCTTGGGCTGGATTTCAAGGTGTGCGCTCCAAAATTGGCGAGTTAGATTTATTTGGCAAGCCCTTCACCATGACCAAAATTAACGACGCCGAAAGTTTGGCTGCCGCCGCAGTTTATGAAATGGGGGAGACCAATGAGCAAACTCCTCTTGCCATCATCACCGACCTCCCTCAACTCATCTGGCAGAACCACCCTCCCACTCCCGAGGAATTGCGAGAGAGCTACATTGAGCCGGCTGACGATATATTCGGTAGTATGATTGAGGCTGTTGACTGGAAGGCAGGTGAAAAGTGATGTGCAGAGAACTAATTTATTTTTATTGTGACTAGAGAGCAAACGACAGTATTTTTCGTTGGTGGCTAGAAGAAAGTCAGGGCCAACGCCCTGCAAGTCATCTTCTAGCAACCCGAAAAATATGTTTCGTTTTGCGAACTCGGAACAAGAAAAACAAATTGAGTTCTCTTGTCACCAATCCACAATCTCCACCTCAATCATCGGCTCCCTCTCAATTATCTTATACAAACTTTTCGCCAACCCCCGCTGCACCCCATTCTCCAATTCCACCACCCTAACCTTTCCTCCCTCTTTCTTCCCCGACAATTCCTTAATCAGTTCCGCCGTCCTGCTCTTAATATAATCCACCACTTCCTGTGCATCCCTCATGAACACAAACCCCCGCGACACCACATGAATGTCTTGGAAATCAAACTTCCCATTTTTGCGCTTCACAATCACAATAATCATTCCCGACCGCGACAAAGCCTGCCGATCCCGCAATACTGCTGGCCCCACGTCGCCCACACCTAGCCCGTCCACATATTGCGGTCGCAAAATAATCGTATCTACCAAGTTTATCTCGCCGTGCTCACTCAAGCTCAGCATCTCTCCCTCCAGCGGCAATAACACTTGCTCTCGCTTTAATCCCGCCGCCGGTGCCACCAAGTTTTTATACCGCACTCGATGGCGGTTATTGCCTCCAATCGGCATCACCCACCGCGGTTTAATTTTTTCCAGCAAAAACACTTGTTCTGGCTCATTAGCATGTCCGGAATGATGTACCAACTCATCAATCGTGGGATAAATTGTCTCCACTCCATTAATACATAGTTCATCTACCGCCGAGTAATAATTTACTTCATTGCCCGGAATTGCGTCGGCACTAAAAATAACCTTATCTTGTGGTTTGATCTGAATCTCTGGATGCGTACCATAAATTGCTCTCATCATCGCGCTTCCTTCTTGCCCCTGCGATCCAGCCACGATCAACACTAGACTTTCATCTGGATACTCATTAGCATAGGCTTTATTAATCATTACGCCCACCGGCACCCGCATTTTTTTCAAATCCAGCGCTACTTTTACATTTTGCTCCACGCTCCTCCCCACCAAGGCTACTTTTCTCCCCAACTTATTGGCCGCATTAATTACCTGTTGTATTCGGTGAATATGTGAGCTCATCAGCGTCACAATCAGCTTCCCTCGTGTCTCTCTCATCACTCTTTCCAGCTCTGGCCCCACCGCCGACTCCGACTTGCCCCATTGACCTCTCTCCACTCCCAAACAATCCGTCAAGCATAGCTTAATTCCTTCTTCTTTGCTTATTTTTTCCATAAACCCAATATCACACTTCACTCCATCCACTGGCGTTCTATCAATTTTATAATCCGACCCATGATAAATATTTCCCACTTTAGTGCCAATAATTATATGTTTGGTATCTGGCACCGAATGGGTCATGGGCAATAAACGCACATTGAAGTTTTCTGACAATTCTAGCTTTTGGTAATCAGGTAGCACTGTAGTCTCGGCCGTCGCTCCACCGTCCTGCAGTCTGTGGTTGGCAAACCCAATCGTCAGTGCTGATCCCAAAATCGGGAATGGTGGTAGTTGAGGGATAATATAGGGCAGCGAGCCAATATGATCATCATGTCCGTGCGATAAAATCATTCCCACAATTCTCTTTTTATCATTCGTAATTTGTTCTAATAGATAGCTGATATCAGGGATCAAAATATCCACCCCCGGTGTTTTTTGGTCGGGAAATCCCAATCCACAATCCACCAGCAGTATCTCGTCGCCGTATTCATAGACAAACATATTTTGGGACACATTGCCCATACCTCCCAGAGGTAAGACTTTTAGTTGTTTTTGTTTTTCATTTTTCATAATTTTTTCTATGTA
>WRMU01000007.1 GCA_009776965.1 Microgenomates group bacterium
GTGCGGCGGGGGTTGGTGTCAAATCTTTAAAATGGAGGTGAGAACTAATGGCTTCTCATGGTAAAAATACTCGTAAAAGTACTTATGATAAGCACTCTGCTCCGCGCTCTGGAGACAAAAAGTCTTCTAACTACAAACAGAGTAAGGCCGGCAGTGCTGCGGTCAAAGCCCGTCACGCCAAAAATCAAAAACCAAAAAAAACCAGCGACGCATTTGGCCTATGGTAGAACCCTCCAGTTACCACGTCGGAGATAAAACTCCGATGTGGTAACAAATTATTTTTTTGTATAATACATCTATGACCAAATCAAACATCACTTTCGAATACTTCGAAAAACTACAAGAAGGTAAGCATCTAGTCGAGATTTACGAAGACTATTCCCACTCGAATGATTTTGATGTGGGACAAATTCTTCATCTTGATAAACAAAGCAAGAACATTTTATTTAAGCTCTATGACGAGAACGGATTCTTTGATGGTTATATGATTATTCCTCTCTCTCAAGTTACCTATTTTTCTGCTCACAGTAAATATCTTATTTCTCTCCAGCACAAAATCGACCTCGCTAAAAAAACCAATCTTTTTTATTTTGCATCTCCGAACCAGAAAATAGAAAACATCACCGATTTGTCATTCTCCAACGTCTTAAACATCCTCAAAAAAACAGAGATTATTGCTGGCTTACATTTCATTTTTCACGCTGATAACGCTATCGAATATGGTAAAGTTCAAGGCTTTTCTGATGCCAGTATAACTTTTCAAGTCTGTTATCATAAAAAACTAACTGACACTCTTAATATCTATCGTCTTGGCGATTTAACACATATCATTATTGGCAACAAGTACTGCTAATCGGGCAACTTCCTTTTCCAAAATTCCCAAAGCATACACTTAATAAATCAACCACTATCACTCAAATCACTCTCTTGACGAACGCATTGGCTGCCTATTTGAAAGAACATATTCAAATGGGAGCAGTATATACTGAGAGCGAGACAAACATTTTATGAAAAAAATATAATCAACATCTCTAACTATGATTGGGAGGTAGAGCAAAAAGATGATCAAGTTATCCTCACCACTATCGATGACCAAATAGTATTTACTCATAGTGATCACGAGACCGAAATCTTCAAAAACCCCCGATCGTTCCTTGAATTTACCCTACACCTTGTACCATCAGGGTAAGCGTGCCCACATAACCCGCACTAAAAACCTCACGCAATTCTTAATCTGCTGTCGTTCGTATACACCCTTCATCCTTATCGATACTCACCCAACAATTTGCCATTACTGTCGTAGTATTCATTTGTCAAAAGATCCGGATCGTATTTATCGGGAGGAGGCATAGGCTGGTCTCTGTTAGCCTCAATAGAAAAATAGGCAATATCATCAATTAGAACTTTACCATGAGCAACAAACTCATATCCTTTTTGGGTGCTTTCTCTATGGAAGAGAATGACAAAAATATACTCATCTTCAATAGAAACAATTTGACCAAAATAATTTTGGGTTTCACCCTGAGCCAACTCAGATTTCAGAAACCATCTAAAACTCCAACCATTTTCTTGTATTTGTTTCAGTTTTGTTTTCATAATTAATTGAGCCTTTTTAAGACATGCTCAGGTCTAGATGCTAAAAACGATTCTTGTTATTATTATTGTTGATACGGTTTTGGCGCTCGCCTTTTGGGCTACGCGACTTCCAGCCATCAGGTTTTCCATCGCCGGGACGACGCGCTTGGTGTCGGTCACGAGAACTAGAACTCGTAGTAGTCTCATGATAATTGACTGTACCAGAACCATGGCACTTTGGACAATTTTTTGCTGACCCCCCTTGGAAGGACAGCCAAGTTGACGATTTGCCAGACTTTTTGTCCAGATAACCAGAGCCACCACAACGATTACAAGCTGCCATTATTTATAACACCTCCTTGTTAAAGATTTTCTCGTTTATTTCTACGCTACGCAGATAAACAAGAACAACATTATAACATATATTGCATAATATTGCAACTATAGGCTAATTACATCAATTAAAACAAGTTTTTTATTACGGTAAAAAACTCCCTATTGCAACTGTGGTAAAAAGTGGTAATATATCCTCATAACAATGTTCATCGGTAGCTTCTACCATAAGCTCGAAGCTAAGGGGCGTCTTTCGCTCCCCAAACCTTTTCGAGCCGTGAGCGCCCAGTGGGTGATTACCGCCGGCCTCGATGGATCGCTCTTTTTGTTCCCTCAGGCGATTTTCACGGAACAAATGGAGAGGTTAAAATTGTTGTCCTTTAATAAACAAGCCCATCGCGACTATTCTCGCTTGCTGTCCAATCAAGCCTCAGTGGTTGTTCCTGACCAATTGGGACGTATTCTTATCCCCGACTTTTTGGTGCAGCGAGCCAATCTAACTCGTGATGTGGTAATTGTCGGTAGCTCCGATCGTTTAGAAATCTTCGATCAAGCCACCTACAATGCTCTTTTAGATCGTCTTAATCAAGACGCCGCGAGTATCGCCGAAAATATCGATCTGGGGATCGCTGTTTCTTCTTCACCGGAAAAACACCCTTTGATATAATACGAAGTAGTTATATGCACAAAACTGTCATGCTAACTACCGCCGTTGATTATCTTAACCCTAGGCCAACCATCGTTATTGATGGTTCTCCTGCCCCTGTTTGGTATCTCGACGCTACTTTTGGCGCTGGTGGCCATACCCGCGAACTTCTTTCTCGCGGATGCTCAGTCATCGCTCTGGATTTTGACGAAGAAGCAGTTAATGCTGGAGAAACCAACTTTGCTGGGGAAATTAAAGCTGGCAAACTAATTCTCTCTCGCGCTAACTTTGCTAAGCTCGACGAAGTTCTTTCTTCGCTCGAGATAAGTCCGCTTTTCATCGCGGGCGCGCTCTTTGATTTTGGCACAAACACCGATCAGTTAATGTCTAGGAAACGCGGTTTTAGTTTCCTGCACGACGCTCCCTTGGATATGCGACTTGATCAGAGACTGGCCGTCACGGCACGAGACCTATTAATGGCTCTACCGGAGAGTCACCTCGCCCGCATGATGGCGGAATACGGTAATGAAAGTCTCTCACGCGCGATAGCGCGTGCCATCGTCCAAGAACGCCTTGAGCATGGCCAAGACTCCTTTCGCTCAAGCCAGCAATTGGTGGATCTGATCGTTCGCATTAAAGACAGAGCCGGTTTTAAGCAGAGTAGGGGACATACTAGTCGTCGCCTCCATCCTGCTACCAAAGTCTTTCAAGCATTGCGCATCGCAGTCAATGATGAAATCGGTAATATCGAACGATCCCTTCCCAAGGCCTTTACCTCTCTTTGTCCCGGCGGCCGATTAGTTACCATCTCTTTTCACGAAGGTGAAGATAGAGTTGTGAAGCAGTTCGCCCGAGAAATAACGAGAGCTAAACCTGTTGCAGCCGTGCTTTTAACTAAAAAGCCTCTTACCCCAGACGAAACTGAGTTGCGCCAAAATCATAGATCACGCTCTGCCAAAATGCGCGTGGTTGAAAAAATATGACCAAAGTAATTGGGATCTACTATCTGTGCTTGTTTTGTCTCTTGCTTCTCCAAGCATTCTCTACTGTTTTTAGCAATAATCAGCAGCTCTCTCGCCGTCTCGCCGTTTCTCAATTAGAGGCGAGGAAAGACTCTCTCTCGAAGGAGATCCGCGATCTTCATAATCAAACTGCCATTAATCAATCCCTCCTCGCTCAGACTGCTAATTTCTCCGACTCTGATTTTCACGACATCACCCATCAACTTGTCATTGACTCCTCCCATCCGTCTCTGTTAGGATCATTATGATGGACCCAGACAATACTTTTTGGCGTCAATTCCGCCGCCGCCGCCTCTATATTTGCCTAGTTTTTAGTCTCTTGTGTTTACTGATTATCGGCCGCTTTTTCTCTTATCAAATTGTCCGCCATCATTATTTTACTGCTCTGGCCGACAACCAATATTATCGCACCTATTCTATTTCTGGCCAGCGCGGTCGTATTTTTACCACCGACGGCGCTCTTTTAGTTGGCAACCAAGACAACTACCGCCTTTTTCTCGACAACCATCTCTTTAAGATTTTAACCAGCCAAACTTCCCTGACCGATGCCTATCATCAACTCAGCCTCCAGCTCGCCCCCATCTTATTCCAAAAATACCCCGAGGAAACCCCTTCCTCTATCCAGAACATCATTTTTAACTCTCTCCTAGAGCGACAAGATAACTCTCAAATCACTCTCGATCAGCTTTTAAGCGCTGATCTTGCCGATCAGGTCAGAGCTCTCCAGCAGCGCTCTCTCGGTCTCGACCCTGTTCCCATTCGCATTTACCCCGAAGCCTCCATGGCCGCCCAAATCATTGGTTATGTCGGCAAGACCGACGCTGGTGTCGATATTGGTTATTCTGGTATTGAGGGTGCTCTCGACAAAGATTTGGCTGCTCAAGTTGGTCGTAAACTCGTCTTGGTAGCTGCCGACGGTCAGCCCATTGCCGACCAAATAGGCTTTTCCGATGCTGCCGCTGACGGTCGCGATATTTATTTAACCATTCGCCGTGACCTTCAATTCTTCCTCGAGGACACTCTAGTCAGAGGACTGGAAACGACTGGGGCCGAAAGTGGCGAAATCATTGTTATGGACCCCAAAACTGGTTTTATTCTCGGCTGGGCCACTTATCCTAGTTACTATCCCGCCGACTTTCGCCATACCGACCCTACCCTTTTTCATAATCCTTCTCTTTCTCAGCAGTATGAGCCCGGTAGTGTTTTCAAAATGCTTACTGTCGCCGCTGGGATTGATTCTCTCGCTGTTGCTCCCAGTACTCCCTGCACCAAATGCGCCGGCCCTCGCGCTGTTTATGATGCCACCATTAAAAACTGGGATAATAAATACTATCCCAACATCACCGTCGCCGAAGGCTTAGCTCGCTCCGATAATACAGCCATGGTTTTTATTGCCGAAGCCTTGGGCCAAAAACGCTTTCAAGACTATATTGATCGTTTTCTGCTCAATCAGCCCCTTAGTCTAGAGATGCAGGAAGATAAGCCAGCTTTCCAAAAATTGATTTGGGGTCCAGTCGAGTTGGCTACTCGCAGTTTTGGTCAGGGTATTACTATGAATAGCCTCCAGCTCCTGCGCGCCGCCAGCGCCCTCGCCAATCAGGGCGCTATCGTGCAGCCCCAAATCATTAGTAAGATAGTTGATAATCAAACTCTAGAGGAGTTTATCACTCAGCCCGAAGTTGTCGCTCAGGCCATCAGCGAGCAAGCCGCCCAGACCATGATTGAGCTGCTCATCTCCTCCGCCCAGCATACCAATACTCACTCCATCTTCAAAGACAGTCGCTATATCGCCGGCAAAACCGGCACCGCCCAAATCCCCAATCCCTCTGGTCGTGGCTACTTGGACAATGATCAGACCGTTCATACTTTTGTTGGTTTCGCTCCCGCCCATGATCCTGCTTTTATCATGCTCGTCAAGTTCACCCGCCCCTCCTCCTCTCCTTGGGCCGAAGGCACTGTCGTCCCCGTCTGGAACAAAGTTGCGCAGCGCCTTTCATTTTTACTTGATATTGATTTAGGACTCGAGGAGTGATATAATACCCCTGTTATTTAACAAATGGGGATGACCAAGAATTGACGGTTAAAATCAATTCTCTGGGCAAGTCGTCTTTGATCGGCCAGACGTTAAACAGCGATTAAAACCATATCTGTCGATAACTCTCGCAGAACCGTGGCTTCCCTCTTAACCGACGTGCGCGATACTCTCGCCACTTCCTATAGAGGAGCCATGCCAGTTGCAGCCTACGCTTGCTAACTGGTGTTCAGAAGTCAAGTCTAATCAGCGCTTACTTCTGGGCAGAAAAATAGTTGATTTATAGTAAGTCAAGGGTCAACAACTTAACTTACCAAACTTAAAGTTGAGCGATGAAATAGAGTTTGGTTATTTCCTCTTTTCATCTTAGAGCAAAATATCCTAAGCTTGTAGTCCGCGGGATTCATCTTTAGCCAGACGAGGGAGCATTACCCTCCATCTCCACATTTCAGCCAATTTATGATATAATACCTCCCTTATGGCAAAACTCACTAAGTATTTGCGCGATGTCAAAACCGAGTTTAAGAAGGTCACTTGGCCCTCAAAAGAGAGGACTAAGAAATTGACTTCCATGGTTTTGAGCATCACCGTTATCTGGGCAGTTTATATCAGCCTTCTCGACTGGGTGTTTCGCCAATTTATCAATCTTTTTATCAAATAGTTCTCATGCCAGAAGACAACCAAAATCCATCAGTCCCCGAAGTTCCCGAGACTCAAGAAGTTTCCACTCCCTCGCCCAATCTAGTAACCATTTCCGCGGGAGAAAACCCCAAAGCCAAATGGTATATCATCCACACCTATTCCGGACATGAAAACAAAGTGGCCGAGGCTCTGCGCCAGCGCACCGAATCGCTCGATCTGACTGGCCTAATCTTGAGCGTTCTCATCCCCACCCAAGAAAAAATCCAAATCAAACGCGGCAGCCGCAAAACCGTCACCGAAAAAATCTTCCCCGGCTATATGATGGTCAATATGGAGCTCACTGACGAGACTTGGCTGGCCGTCCGCACCACTCAAGGAGTAACTGGATTTGTCGGCGTGGGTAACAAACCCACCGCCCTTCCCAAGTCCGAAGTCGAAGCTATCCAAAAATACATGAATCAATCCACCTCTCAATTCAAGGCCGACTACATGGAAGGTGAGGCGGTACGCATCACCGACGGCCCCTTCAACGACTTTCTCGGCACTGTCTCCAACATTGACAATGCTCGCGGTAAGGTTGAAGTCTTGGTTAATATCTTTAACCACGAAACTCCGGTGGAGCTAGACTTTTTACAAGTTACCAAAGTAAGTTAATTTATGGCTAAAAAAGTGCTCAATGTTCTCAAATTGAATCTGCCCGCCGGCAGCGCCACCCCCGCCCCTCCAGTCGGTCCTATTTTGGGCCAGTCTGGCATCAATATGATGGATTTCTTGAAGCAGTATAATGCCGCCACTCAAGATAAAAAAGGCCAAATTATCCCCGCTGAGATTACCGTTTATCAAGACCGCTCCTTCACTTTCGAGCTCAAACTCCCTCCGGTTTCGGCGATGATTAAAGCTGCCGCCAAAATCTCTAAAGGGTCTGGCAAGGCTGGATCCGAAAGTGCTGGCACTCTAACCATGGACCAAGTTAAAGCTATCGCTCAGGAAAAACTCGCCGACCTTAACACCACCAATCTCGATGCTGCCGTCAATTCCGTCATCGGCGCAGCCAAGAGTATGGGCGTAGCTGTATCTTAAATATAATAATAAGTAGGACCGCTTCTTTGATAGCGGGAGAGTGATCTCGAGTCATTCGCGAAAGGACCTTTATGGGCGCCAAAAAAAATGTCTCCATCAGTGAGACCGAAGTTAACTACAAAATTGTCGAGACTACTGAGCCAGTCGCCACTGAGGGCGAAGCAGCTCCAGCTGCTCCTCCTAAGTCCGTCCGCTCTCGCTCGGCCAAATATCAGCAATCTCGCGGTCAAATCGACAAAACCCGCAACTATTCTCTTGAAGAAGCCATCGAGTTGATCAAAAAAACTTCTTATTCCCAATTTGCCGGCACCATTAGTGCCGACGGCTCAGTAGCCGAAGTCGGCGATAAGTTCACCGTTGTTTTTCCTCATGCCACTGGTAAATCAATTCGCGTTGCCATTGTCGATGATGCTCTGCTCGAGCAAATTGCTGCCGAGAAAATTGATTTTGATGTTCTCCTAACCACTCCTCAATATATGCCTAAATTAGCTAAGTTCGCCCGCCTCCTTGGCCCCAAAGGTCTGATGCCTAACCCCAAAAACGAGACTATCACCACCGACCCTGCCAAGAAAAAAGCGGAGCTTGAGGGCGGCAAAACCATCATTAAAACCGAAAAAAAGGCCCCTCTAATCCACGTCGCTATCGGCAAAACTTCCACCCCCACCCCCGAATTAATCGCCAACCTCCAAGCTCTAATCAAGGCTTGTGGCGAGCGCTTAACTAAACTTAGCCTTTCGGCCACCATGAGTCCTAGTATTAAGATTAGTCTTAAGAAATAAAATTGTTTTGAGATTTTATCTCGAAACAATTTTATGAACTTGCATTTTTCCAGTTTTTACCTTATCATTAAAACTTAATATGGCTGAAACCAAAGAACTCGACCAACTCGACGAGCTGGACGAGCAAGACGAGTTTTCCGACCCCTACTACAACGACCCTTATGGAGGTTTGGGAGATCAGGAGGTCGAAATCACCCTTTTTTCTTGGTATGGTCCCAGTCATATCAGAAAACAAGCTACCCGCCGCTACTATCTCAATCTCGGTCTGCTGATATTAATTATCGCTCTCATCCTCATCTTCCTCAATCAATTTTATATGTTGATGATGCTTCTGGCCATCGCTTTTCTCCTTATCGTCCTCACCATCGCCGAACCTCAACCCACTCATCATGTCATCACCAATTACGGTGTCTACACTGGCCGTAACTTTTATCCTTGGGAAAGCAAGGGCAAGTATTTTTGGTTTGAACAGGACGACAAGCAAACCATGGTCATCATTCAAACCCGCAAAATCCCCTATCAAATCGTCATGCTCCTCAATCCGCGTACCAATCAAGGTCAGCTTACTGATGTTCTCAGCAATTTCCTCGCCAATTCTCGTCCTCCACGCACTGTTGTCGATAAGTTCTTCGTGTGGTGGAAAAAAACCTTCCCCCTCTCTCCTTAAAATCATTGACAAACAACTCCATCTGTGTTGTAATTAAGTCGTGCTCAAAACAGTCATCTTATCCCTTACTTTATGTTTACTAGGTCTTGGCCGCCACTCTTTAGTTCAAGCCCTCGACTATCCAGCCGTCTCCACCAATCAAGGCCATCAAATAGCCATTAATATCGTCAGCTATGTTTCCATGAGTTGTGATCCTTCTGCCTCTTTAGCTATTCCTGCCGGTGTTGGTGATGATATCTCGCCTGTTGCCTGCAATGTCTTAACCAATGGCACTAGTGGTTATCTTATTGATGTTCTCACCTCTCCAGAGCTAGTCGGTACTACTTCTTCCCATCCCGATGCCTTCCTCTCACAGCTCAACTCTCTCGCCGGCATCGACATTGCTTCCCCAGTCGCTCTCAACGACGGCACCCACAACGCTTGGGGCGTTTACCACCAAGACTTATCCACCGCTATCCCTTGTAGTAATCTCTCCACCACCGCTCCCGTTTGGGGTACTTACGGCACCATCATCAACTCCAGCACTTCTGGGGTGACCAGCGACAGCTACAAGTTTTGTGTTGGCGCCAGCCTCAGTGAGGCTCAAATATCTGACAACTATGAAGGTTTAATCACTTTTACCATCACTACCATCGACTAGCCCTTAAGCATCCTCACTTGAGCTTCAATAAACATCTCCAGATCTCCGTCCAACACATCTTCTGTTTGTGATGTTTCCACTTCTGTGCGCGTATCCTTCACCAATTTATATGGATGTAGCACATAGTTTCTGATTTGATTTCCCCAAGATGCTGTTTTGAACTCGCCTTTCGCCGCCGCCAACTCAGCTTGATGTTTTTCCTCATTAATTTGGGCAATTTTGGCCCGTAAAATCATCAAGGCTTGCTGACGATTTTGCTCCTGCGATCTTCCTTCTCGACAGCGCACAGTTATGTCTAGCGGCGAATAATACAATTCCACCGCCGAATTGACTTTATTTACATTCTGCCCCCCCGGTCCGCCTGAGCGCGAATAACTCCATTCCAAATCATCGCTACTAATATTCACTGTCTGATCTCCCTCGTCAATTAAGGGAAGCACTTCCACCAACGCAAACGAAGTTTGGCGCAAATTATCCGCGTTAAAAGGAGATAAACGCACTAGTCTATGCGTACCGCGCTCATGCTTCAAAAACCCATAAGCAAGCTCAGAGGTAATCTCCCAACTCATCTCCTTAATTCCCGCTTCCTCACCCGCCGACTGACTAATTAGCCCAAACTGCCAGCCACGTCGCTCAAAAAACCGCTCATACATCCTCGCCACCATTGCCGCCCAGTCCATCGCTTCTGTCCCTCCTTGGCCCGAATGAATGCTCAGTATCGCTCCATTTTTATCATAAGGGGCGCCTAAATATGTTTCTAACTCTAACTTTTGGAGCATTTTCTCCGTCTGTTGGCCGATTTGCTTAATCTTCATCTCCTCACTTAGAAATAAGGCAATCTCCAATTCTTCTCTCAGAGACTTGAGCTTTTTTAGCTCCTCAATTTTCCCTCGCAATGAGGCAATTTTCTGATTAACCTTTTTGGCCTCCGCGCTTTGCCAAAAGTCACTTTTTAGAGTTAATTTTTCTTGAGATGCTAATTCTTTCTCCTTGCTCTCCACGTCTTGAGCCGTTAAAAACCCCTCCACTCGCTCCAACAGCTCATTTTTCTCACTTGCCATACCGTCTATTATATCCCAAGTAGGTCTAATTTAAGAAAGTTTTTTAATCGTCAACCGTCGTCACTGTAAAAGTTAGGTTAACCACATAAGTCCCTTTTGGCAAATTATCCGTATCTTTCACCTCCACTCCAAACTGCACCACCGCCCTGTCATCGGCCGCCACTTCTGTATGCAATGAGCTCAAGTTCAAGTTACTATCTCTGCTATAGAGAACTTGATCTGTAGTGGTCACTCCCGCCCACTTTCCTCCCGTATAACTATCCGCTCCCCAATCAGTACTATCATAAATATCTGCCCCCGAAGCTGAGTGAACACGCAACCCCCATTGTGAGCTAGTTAGCGGATCAGGCCACGCCTGTGGCACTGCTATAGTCCCCGATACCACTCCAATAAACTCACTTCCGCCACTCCCCATCATATTAGCACTTGTCTGCGCCGCCACTTGGAGCTCATAACCGGTTTGCGAATTAGTCGTAATATCGCAGGAAAGCGTATTCCCCAGCATCTCCTCGCCTGCGTCTGTAGCCAAGCCATTCACCAGCGATGATTGACCCCAGAGAGCAATCGGGTTTAATAACAAATTATCACATTCACTTCCTGAGCAAGTACCATACAATTGACCTCGATAATCACCACAACTAAGGGTTATATATTTAGGCAGCACCAAATTGAAGCGCGCCTCATCATTTCCTACATTGCCCGCATTATCTTCCACTTGATAGCAAAGCAGCTGTGCACTCGGTGTGGCCGTCTCCACATCAGCTAGGGTGGTAGTATCTTGATATAACAATCCATCATCATTGGGCACTCCAGTATTTAAGGCTCCCTGCCATACTATCGCGCTTCCCGATGCCGTCTGCCAGTAATCATTACAGCTAGCCACCCCTCCGGTAGTATCCTCCACCCAACTATATCGGTAGCGCAACAATCCCGTATTCACTACTATTTCGCCCCCCACTACGTCTGGATCCACCGCATATAGTTGCAGCTCGAAACTACTATCATTATAATTAATGTTCCCTGAATGCATCGGCACACATATTCCTGAGCCCATAGGGTCGCAATCTCGATAGATATTTAGCATTGGCGCATAAACATCAGTCGAAACTTTATAGAAGAAAGGATCAGCACTAAACCGCCATTCAATATTATTAGGCGTGCGATATAAATAATCCACCTGCAACTTAAAAATACGCTCATCAACTTTAATATTGGTGTTTGAGATACCCATATCAGCCAAATCCAAGTCAGCGCTATATAAGTTCTTAAATACCTGAGGATCTTGGTAATCAAGCGAGAAAACCTGTGTTAGCTGACCAGATACCGTCGCCTCCACCATCTGCAGCGCCCCACTTTGATTATACAAAGTCACCACCCATTCATCCTCATCTTCAATTTCTACTGCTTCCGTATAATGCGCCGGATTGCCACTGTCTATGCCCGCCGACGGTATGGGTTGAAAACGCGACAAAGCCACTCCACTAAAACTCAAAATACCACTCGAGGTAGCCGGTGGCGCAATGTAAATCGTACTCACTGTCCGCACTTGATATGGATCGGCTAGTGTTCCTGCCGACTGCGCCTCCACTCTCGATACACTCCCTCCCCACCATAACATTCCCACAGCCAGACTTAATAATATTTTTTTTAACATTTTACTTTAACCATTATAGCCTGTTTATTCATTATCGGTCAATGGTGCCGTCGCCATTGGCAGGTAATAAGTTAGCGACTTGGTATGTTTCAGCGACAATGTGGTATCTGCGGCTAAAAACTTTTTTCCTTCTCTATCCGCCACGTCCAAATCTTTTGTCTCCATCAATCTATAGAAGCGCCAGTTCACCATTCCCACATAATCCCCTTTGTTTAGGCGCGCATGCACTCGCCCTTTCTTATTAGTAATTCTCTGATAAACAACTTTTCCTGTTGCGTCAATAAACCTTACCATCGCTCCTTCCGCTCTTACCTTCTTTGATTTCTTATCTTTTTTCCATTCTTCGTAGTCAATCACTGTCACCATATGAGCTCTATACCATAACAGCCACCACAGTCCTATCACCGCTCCTGCTCCCAAAACCATTATCCCCATCTCCAGATATTTATAACCAGTCTGGCTCAAGGATGCTAACCAAGCCAATAAAGAAAACCCAGGGGCTGTCAGTCCCGCTGCCGCCGACAAACTACCTCCCGATCCTTCAAACTTTGTTTCCCCTGACCATTCCGACAAGGGCACTCCACTCTCCGTCACTCCCCGTATCACCACCTCATATTCTCCGTCCGGCAACTCATAATTTAGTGACCAGCTATCATTAGCTATTTCACTCGCACAAAAACACTTCAATAATCTATACCCTCCATACTCACTCTCCCCGCCTTCGCCATACTTACTAATGAAAATCTCCACACACACAAACCCACCAGTTGAGCCTCCAATAGTCGGTCCGTCCACCGTCGGCGGGTCTGGCGGCGGCGAGGGCGGTTTCTCAGGCTCAGTGCAGTTATGCACAATCAGAGTTTTCCAAGCCGACCACTCAGAAGTAGTTTGGGTGCTAGGATCGACTGCTTGCACTCTAAACCTATAGCTGCCTGCCACTCCCAGCCCAATCACCGTACTCCAGCTACTTCCGGTCGTAAAACACCGTTGTATCAATGTTGTTGTTCCGCTGCCTAGGTTTTCCATAGCAATATTAAAACAACTCGGCAATTGAAAAGTGCCATACAGTCTGGCGCTGAGGCTACACTGCGACGCCCCATCAAAGGAACTCTCACTCACTGCCGTAAAGTCAGGAACTTGAGTCCTGATAGTAAAAGCTCTTTTCCCCGAAGTAGCGCTCCTACCCCAATAATCCTTCACCACTATCTGGGCGATATAATCACCGTCCCCCAGATTTAGACCATTAATCACGTCTTGTATAAAGTCAGGATCATTAAACGCAAAACTTCCCGTCAATTGCGCCACCAATCCCTGAGCCGTGGCGCTCGTGCAATCATCGCTCCCCAACACTTCCGCCTTACAGATATAAATAACATACGACTCCAGATGGGTAAAGCTGCTGGTAAAGTCAGCTCGACTGCCGCTAGTACTCACTTCCAATTCTGGAGCTCCTAATGGCCGCAGGTCAGACACCCGCGCGGTCACATTAATCTGCTCATTCACCTTCGCTGCCCAGACAGCAGGGATGTTCACCAACATCCCCGCTCCCACTATCACTAAAGCCAGCAACCATTTACCTGCCTTATGCATTTTTTAATCCAGAATACTCTTTCCCTTATTTTTCTTAATTCTTTTTCTAATCACAATTGTTAAAACTAGGAGAACAATCACCCCTGCCACAATTGGCGTTTGTGGGAAGGGAATATACCAGAAAGCCACGCTCTCCGTTTTTTGAATGCCAGTACCATCATCTATCGTCAGACGTGCTTTGTAGGGCCCAAAAAACAGCGGGATCTCTCTGTCCACATAACCAGTCATGACTTCCTGACTACGCACACTTCCGCGCAGAATATTAAACTTCTCCAGCGCCAAAGCAGTTGTTCCCAAATGCCTTTCCGATCTTCTAATTGCATCGGGATTAACTACTTCAATCGCCCTGCCAAACAGATTAGTAATTTCCAGTGTTCCCTGTACTCCCAAGTGAGTTGTCCCTGGGTTCCTATAAGTTAGATTAAAGACTGCTGGCGATTTGCTCAATACATTAGCAAAAACATTATTCACCTTGTCATCACCTCTGCGGGCCAAGCTAAAGTCTACCAGTTCTCCTTCTAGCCGCGTCTGTCCGGCAACATTAAGCATAAACATCGTTCCCACCCTGCTAATCACACTAATTTGCGCATCACCGTCCATTTCTGTTGCTCTGGGCGCTCTGGCCACCAACACCGCTGCGTAATGCTCTCCGGGGTCAGCATAGTCTGGAACGGTAAAAGTAATTTTGATATTAGCTCTCTCGCCCATATTCAACGTAAACTGCTCCACCGGCAAGTTCGCCCAATGACGTGCTCCATATTCACTATCTTCCTCTCCTAGCAACACATGACTTTTGCTCAAATCCGTGGTTCCTTCATAGTCTTCCACCGAAAGATAAAAAGTGGTCGGATCGGGATTAGAGGAAATGACATAAATTATTTGAGTGATAGTATCTCCTCGCTGGGCGTTGAGCGTAAATAAGGTGGGACTCACACTAAATCTTCCGTCCGGCTCAATCGACCCTACATGATCAATAAAGAAATCTTGATTGGCTTTCCATAGCGCCTCCGCATCATCCGCTGCCGTTATCCGGCCATTATTAAGTGGTTGAATATCAGCGTCTATCAATCTATTTTCCGACAGATCTTGCATCTGTCCCGTCAGACCAGTGCTTTGCGCCCATACCGGCCCAGCTGCCATGCCTAAACTAATCAACATCGAGAGGATGGGTATTATCGGTCTTAAAGACATAATTACTTTCTATTAAGGCAGTTAATTGATAGTTCTTACTGTCCATGGTAGATGTTTTTTTCCTAAATGTCAATATCACAAAACCACTCGCTTGAGGCAGATGATTATCCTCCTCATTGCTCATACCAAAAAACCACCCGCTCGTAGAGCGGGTGGTCATCCTTTTTACTGTAATTTCCTCAGCTTAGATCAAATCAATCGAACTCAAAGTAAAAGTAATATTACCGGTATAGACACCAGCACTATTGGGCTCAATCACATAAGCGCCCACACAGAACTTGTACTCATCGCCAGTGCTGCTCGCTGCTAAAGAACTGGCCACAATATTACCAGTCACTCCCCAAGCAGTACCCTCAGGGCTCAAGCTAGAACAAGAAACACTTGCTGGAATTGCCCAGCGATGTAGTCCCCAAGCATTGGTGGCGCCATCAGCCAAAACCGCTGGAGCGGCATAGGTCGGATTGCCAGCAATTCTAGCAATTTGCTCTCCGGTCGCTGCTCCGCTACCCATTAAAGTAGCCGACAATTGGGCTTCAATGTCATAGCTTCCTGGGCCATTAGTATAAGCAGTACACACTACGGGTTGTACATCACTACCCAAACCAGCGGGAATGCTCAAATCAACAGAGTTGGCACAATCCAAGTTTAACGCTCCGGCCACAAACAAGTTGACCACTGTATTCTGATCCATCGGATCAGGCACAACTCCCTGAGCGCTCGCTCGAGCCACTCCAAGTCCTAACGCAAGGGCGAAAATCGCACTGCCGCAGGAAAATTTTAAGGCAGATTTCATAAATCCCTTTCTTTCTATTTGTATGTATTTACATACACACATAAATATAAATAACGATCTCAATTTTTTGAGACCCATCCATTTTAGAACAAAACTTTAGCAAATGTCAATAGGGCAAAATCCAGATATAAGAAAAAACTTCCGCCGCCTATGTATGCTGGCTGGGATTCGAACCCAGGACCCTCTGCTTAGAAGGCAGATGCTCTATCCAGCTGAGCTACCAGCACATGTTAATCATCCTCTGCCCAGAAGTCCGTCAGCCGACGAATCTATCCAGCACAGCCGCGCCAAAACGCCAAGTGGACTCTAAGGGACTCGAACCCTCGACCTCCTCATTGCAAATGAGGCGCTCTAGCCAGCTGAGCTAAGAGCCCCAGCGTGCTCGCACTAGGACTCGAACCTAGGACCTCTCGAATGTGAATCGAACGCTCTAACCAACTGAGCTACGCGAGCAAGACCCCAATTATAACACATCTACCCTAGTCCTTTTAAGTAGTCATAGAAGTTTAAGTACTTCATATGCAGCCCCTCATTATAAGTGCTCCAAGCTCTCCAGCCTTGATTTTCCCAAACCCAGTGCGCTCTATCCACATTGTATGCGGAGTCAAATAGTCTGTCTGCATCAAACCCATGGATACTATTTATCTGAAACAACCCTCGATCTACGCTTCCATTACTATTAGCTGTATTCACCGCCCTCGGATCCAGTTGTCTATTTTCCGCCACCACCATTGACAGTGCTACTGGTGCCTCCCAATCTGGATGCTGCTCAATTAACATTAATACTTCTTTCGCCCGATCAATAAAACCCGCATCCGTCTCTATCATATGTCTCAGATCAAAGTCCAGCTCAGTTATATCCACTGCATTTGTTTCCATTTCCGTCCCCGCTTCTTCTTCCGCCACATCCCTTCCTTCTTCCTCTCCCCCCTCCTCAACTTCCTCCTCCATCACTAATATTTCCGGCACCTCCTCCTCAATCACGTCTGCTGTCACCTCCTGCTGGACTTCTGTCGTCGCCGCTAATACCTCCCTCTCCTGCTCTCCATCTGCCGCTGTCATCGACATCATCCGCCCCCCTCTTTGTTCATCTCTCGCCTCCTCCCTCTTTTTATCTCTCTCTATTCTCCCTCCACTCCCGTCTTCCACTCCCATCACTCCTCCCACACGGATTTCATTCGCTCCCACTTGCCCCACCCCATCTTGCAACACAAAAAGTCCTCCTATTAATATCAATATCACTCCAAACACCGCCATAAGTACTATCCTTCTCTCTTGAGACTTTCTCATCTTCTCCTCCCGCCGCTGTTCTCTAGTTTTTCTCCAAGCTTCCTCAGCCATTCTCCTTCTTTCTTCTGCCGGCAGGCTTTTTCTCTCTTGAGCTTTTTCCACTGCCTCCGCCATCACTGGTCTCTTGAGCTTGATCTCTATGCCATAGCGCTCTTTTAATTCATCTGGCGTAATAATCTCCATCACTGGCGAGCTCTGACTTCTTTCGGACGACTGGTGGCGAGGCGTCTCATTCATTCAACCATTCTAACACAAAGTATGTTATAATATAAGCCTTATCAACAGGTTACTTGAAGCTAGCGGTATCCACTGCTGCTCTCAGGGAAAGAAAGATACCTATGTTAACTAAAGATCAAAAAACCGAGATCATTGCCAAGTTTCGTCTCGAGGAAGGGGACACCGGCTCCCCCGAAGTGCAAATTGCCCTCCTAACCGCCAGCATCGAACATTTAACCGACCACCTCAAAGCGCACAAAAAAGACAATCATTCTCGCCTCGGCCTCTTAAAACAAGTCGCCAAACGCCGCCGCCTGCTTAATTTCCTCCAAAAAGCCGATGCCAAGAGACATGGTAAGCTGACTAAAGCACTTGGTCTATCCAAGTAAAAACATAATCACTCAATTTTTAGTGTATAATGTTTCCATGAAACTACGCACCCTGTCCAGCTTAGAAGGTAGCAAAAAAATCTCCAATCAAACCGTCCTTATCCGCGTCGATTACAATGTCCCTCTTGAGGAAAAGAAAGGCTCCCTCACTGTCGCCGACGACACTCGATTGGTCAATTCCAAAAAAACCATCGACTGGCTCCTCGAGAACGGCAACAAAGTCATTCTCCTTTCCCATCTTGGTCGCCCCAAGGAAGCTCCAGAAGCCAAATATAGCCTCCGCCCCGTTTTTAATTATCTTAAGGAGCAAAATTGGTGGCCCAAGCTTTCTTTCATCGACAACATTTCGCAGGATGCCAAAGACGAAATCTCTTTGCTAAGGGGCGGCGAAGTGGTCATTCTCGAAAACATGCGCTTTTATATTGGCGAAAAACAAAATACCCGTGGTCACGCTCAGTGGCTAGCCAGTTTTGGCGATGTTTTTGTTAATGAGGCTTTTAGTAGCTGCCATCGCGCCCATGCCTCAACTGTCGGCATTGCCCAAATCCTCCCCAGTTATGCCGGCTTTGCCCTCGAAGAAGAAGTCAACGCTTTAGAAAAAATTATTAAAACCCCTGCCCGCCCGCTGGTGGCTGTGGTGGGCGGCGCTAAAATCTCCGACAAAGTCGAGGCCACCGCCAATCTCGCCCGCATGGCCGACGTGGTGCTCGTCGGTGGGGGAGTGGCCAACAATTTTATTAAAGCCCAAAAAGTTGAAGTCCATAAATCTTATCTTGAGTCCGCCGTCGAAGCCGACGACAAGAAAAAAGACATCAATTATGTTAAAACTGCCAAAAAAATCATTGAAGAAAACTGTTGGGAAGTTTATCTCAAGGATGGCTATATTCCCCTCCAAAAAATTGTTTATCCGGTGGACGTTTGGGCGGCCTCCGACTTAAAGTCCGATCAGGCTCAACTTATCAATCTCGACCGCGATATGCACGACACCGATAAAGACAAAAACCTCATGTATCTCGATATTGGCCCCAAAACCATCCGTCTTTTTCAAGAGATTATTCTCTCTGCGGGCACGGTTTTTTGGAATGGTCCTATGGGCGTTTTTGAAAATCCCAGCTTTAGCATGGGCACTGGAGAAATCGCTCGCGCTGTGGCCAAAACTAGTGCGGTCACCGTCATTGGCGGCGGCGACACCATCGACGCCTTGAAAAACGCTCAATTAGAGAAACAAATCGACTTTGTCTCCACTGGCGGCTCCGCTAGCCTCGAGTTTTTGGCCGGTAAAGTTTTATCAGGATTAGCAGTCCTAGCGCCATAGTCCAAGCTGTCCATTCCAAAGGGAGTCTATTAAGGGAGTAAACATCAACACTACCAGCCTTTTCCTCCCTTGATTTTGTAGCGACAACAGTCCCATCCGAACCGGCCCCAAGCGTATGTTCCTCGCGTGAGGCTAGCTGGGGCGAAGTCGAGTCGGACATCACCATAGTGTCTCCGAGATGAACCATAGTTGCTATCTCCTGCTCAATTTCCCCCTCGCACCCACTCAACTGCGCTCCCAACTCCAACCCAAACTCCCATTTGTCTCCCTGCACTTCATCTGCCAATTCCTCGCGTCCTTTGAGCTCTATCGTCAATTGTCGTTTTTCTTCCTTCGGTAGGCTTACCAGATCTATTTTTCCTGCTGCAGTTGCTTCCGCCACACTCTCCCTCACCAAAACTTCCGCGTTTTCATTCAAAATCCACCAATCAATTTTTTCCAACCACTCTCGACCCGCCTCTCCCTTCATGTCCAAAGTTACCTCTAGCCAACACTGACTTTCATTAACTATTTTTATCTCCACCGCCTGATAATAATCTTTTTTTGCCCATCTCTCGATCTGCCACAAATAATTTTGCCCATCCCACTCACAGACCTGATTTTTTCTGCAAATTAAATAGTAGGTGTGCATGTCTGTCTTTCTAAATCTAGAGTGAAGCTACTGACATTGTAGGCTGGGTCAATAAATATTCCGTAGTAATACATAATTTGCGCCAAGGGCATCTGCTCCTCACCTCGGCGATAATGAAAAAACATCAGCCGATCTTGTCCCCAAGCCAATTTCGGTCCATGAAGATTGTTTTTTCTCCCCGTAAGCACTTCTTGCTTCATATGCTCTGCCGTGATGTAATGCCCTAAGTCCTCCAGTTGAGCATATTGCGGCAGCTGGTAGCTGGTCGCCATATAGTAGATATTTTGCTTCGGACCGCCAGCAGCCCTCACTTCTCGATTTTTCAATTCCAGATAATTAACCCACAAATCTCCCATATTCAACTGCTCCATATTTACCCCCACTTGTTCTAAGTGCATCATCTCAAAATCAATGCTTGGCGGCTGATTATCAATCTCCACTCCAAAACTCGCTTCCCTTGCCCTCTCGCCCCCCTCATTCTCCAACCACACTACCACTTTCCCCTCATCCGGTGTTTTCTCCAATCGCAGGTACAAATCCCCGCCCTCACCTCCTCGCTCCGCCACTATCTCGCCATCCATCATATACTCATATCCCACATAAGGATAGTCATAGTGATGATTGTTTTTCAAGCGAATCTTCGATCGTGAGCTCAATACCGTCTGGTCATACTCAATTTTATCCAAATAAATATACACTTCCTTTCCTAGCGCCAGATCATGATTCATGCTCAGTAAAATCATGCCATTATTGGGTCCATCCTCAATCACTTCTTTTGGTCTTGGCGTGGGTGCTAGCTGTATTTGTTGCCAGCCGCTACGATACCAACCATCTATTTTTTCTCTGCCCAATTCACTCCCATCAATCTCCACCACCCGCTCCATCCCCGCTCCCAGATGCACTACCAATCCAATATCTCCCAGATCACCCTCCGGTTGATTGCTAATAATTTGATAATTGAGGGTCACTGTTCGCGGATACCATCCGCCCGTATTATAATTCAGCCATACATCAATAAAGTCACTTTGCTCTGCCTGTCCATTAAACTTAAGCATCTTGCTTCCCAGTTTTGGTTCCACCCCATTCTCCTTCCCCACCACACTCACCGCTCCCTGATTAAATACCCGCCACCCACCCCCTCCCTGCAGCCAACCTCGATCATCCACCGCCAGAGTCGCATAATCCAAGTCTGCTTCGGCCGCCAGCGGCACTATATATTCCCTATCACTCAACTCCTCATAAACCAGCACTGTCGGCAATTCTCCCGCTCTCGACTGCATGTAATAGACTTTTTCTTCCGTCGTTTCCAGTGGCCACTCCTCAATATTCCCCGCTAAATCAGTAGCAATAGTAATAATTTGATAATAGCCATTCCTCGCCATTAAATCCTTATCCAAAAACACCATTCCGCCCTCGCTCTGGTTTTCATAAGTCCCCGCCAAGGTAAAACTCCCCTCCCAATCACCGTTTTTAGCTTGGAAGCGATAATAAACCCCAATTTCCTTTTGTGGCGCGCCATTATCGCTCACCTCATAATAAATCCCCAAATTACCCTCAATATCTTGATTAAAATGGTAGATTTCGCTTTTAGGCGATTGTCTGTCTAATATCAGCGGACATTTTATCTCCACCGCTCTCCCCTCATTCATTTCCCCGTCCCGCTGCTGCCAGACAAACTCATACCATCCATCCTCCTCCAGCTCTATCTCCTGACTTTCTCCATTTTTCCATTCACTCCATTCACTCTCCTCTCCAGCCGTTTT
>WRMU01000008.1 GCA_009776965.1 Microgenomates group bacterium
CAGCTCATCTGGGCCATTTCCATGCAAAACCACGGTTTTTACGAAGATAAAGCATATGAGACAGCCGACTATGACTCCATTCAATACCGCCTACCCGCCCATCTCCAAGACGCAGAACAAGAACAGCTCCTCAAAAACTATCTCATCGGCGCTCGTGATGCTGACCTTCTTCTGGGTCGCCTAGTTGATCATTTTTCCGACTATGATCAGCCGGTTATCCTCGCCTTTTTTGGCGATCACTGGCCCTACTGGCAGGGCGGCGATTTCGTCCGCAGTCTTTTGCCCGACAATTTATCCACTCTCGAGGAGTCTATTGCTATTCACCAAACTCCCTTCCTCCTCTGGTCCAATTACCATCAAGTCCCCGAAGATCTAGGGATTATCAGCGGTTCCTTAGTCGCTCCCCTCGTCGCTCGCCAAAGCTGCCTCCCGCTCCCTCCTTTCTGGGAGATGCTCGATTATCATCGTCAGTTCCTCACCGGTTACAATCTCGGCATTAATGTCCTCGCTGACGGCTCTCTTGTTATCGACGACGACCTCCCCGCCGATCTCCTCGAACTCAAAAATAACCACTGGCTCTGGCAATACGACCTCCTTTTTGGCCGTCAATATTCACTTTCTCCTTAACTTTTTACTATTTTCCGAGTCCCCCATTATACACCCATGGAGTTTAGATAAAAATCACCGCAAAACTGGCTATAATCACCGCATTTTGCGGTGATTATGGTATAATCACCGCATGGAACTTACTAAACGACAACAATTCATTCTTAACCAGATCATTAGCGCCCATCGGCCATTGAGCATAAAAGAGCTAAAGCAGCTGATAATCACAAACTATGACATTTCACGCGACACATTAGGCCGAGAGCTTACTATCCTTCTCAACAATGGTTTCATCAAATCTATCGGTCTTGGTCCAGCCACAACTTATTCCATTGATAATAACCTATTGTCCCCGATTGACGCTGAAAGCTATTTTGCCACCCATCAAGACAGCCGACAAGTCACCACCGAGCCTAATTTAGAGTTTTTCCACCGCCTTTCCCAAACCAATCTCACTCCAGACATCTCAGTCATTGACCGCCAAATCATCCAATACCAAGCCAAAATCACTGATTTACCACCCGATATTCGCCAAAAAGAATTAGAGCGTTTTGTCATCGATTTGGCATACAAATCGTCCGCCATCGAAGGCAACACCTACACTTTACTAGAGACAGAGATTCTTATCAAGACAGCGCAACGAGCTACTGGACACGATGAAAAAGAATCCCTAATGATTCTCAATCATAAGACAGCCCTTGACTTGATTATCAAAAATCCGGCAAGTTTCAAACACATCAGTTTGAATAATATCATAGACATTCATCGACAATTAACATTTGATTTAGGCGTGAATAGCGGAATTCGTCGCCACGCAGTAGGCATTTCCGGCACCAATTATAGACCGCTGGACAATGAGTTTGCCCTCCGAGAGCATTTAGAGAGAGCTATTGAGATTGTCAATAAAAAAACCAATCCTATAGAAAAAGCCATTATTATCAGTGGACTGATTATCTATCTCCAACCATTTGCAGACGGTAACAAGCGCACGGCTCGCATGACAGCCAATGCGGTTCTATTAGCGTATGATATAGCTCCAATTTCTTATCGTAATATCGACGAATTGTATTATAAGAAAGCGGCCATACTAATTGATGAGCAGCACAACTTCTATCATTATTGTCGAATTATGCTAGATAGTTTGATATTCTCACTGGATAATTATGCTGTGCGAATCTAAGCTCCCTAGTCATGATATAATACCCCTGCTCAGTTAATACTTGGGGCCATGAAAAAATTAGATCAGCCATACTAGAAAGGTTTGCTTATGCGTACAATTGGTACTCTAGCTTTTGGTGTCCGCACCCCTCTTTTCAAATCCGGAGACGATCTGGAATCTATGGTTATTGATTCGGTGACGCAGGCCATGAAAAGTCACCGCCTCCAGTTTCGCGATCGTGACATCATCGGCATCACCGAATCATTGCTCGCCAAGTCCCAAGGAAACTTTGTTAGTCTCGACATTGTTGCTCAGGATATTCATGCCAAGTTTGGCCATGAAGTTGGCGTTGTTTTTCCCATCTTTAGTCGCAATCGTTTTTCGCTCATCCTCAAGGCTATCGCCAGAGGAGTAAAAAAAGTTTATTTAATCCTCAATTATCCTCACGATGAGGTCGGTAATCCCGTCGTCAATCCCGAAAAAGTTTATCAACAACAAATAAACACCTTCACCGACATCTTCACCGAAGAACAATTCCGCGCCATGTTTTCCCTCAAAGACTTTCTTCATCCCTTCACCGGCGTGGATATAACTCAATACTATCATGATCTATCAGACAAAATTAGTATTATTTTTGCCAATGATCCCACAGCTGTTTTGCAGTTCACCAAAAATGTATTGGTTGCCGACATTCATACTAGGGAAAAAACCAAGCAAATCATCAAGGCTGCTGGAGCCGCCAAAGTCTATACTCTTGCCGACATCATGAATAAGAGTATCGACGGTTCTGGCTATAATGACCAGTACGGTCTGCTCGGCTCCAATGTCTCCACTCAAGAAGCCCTCAAACTTTTTCCTGTCCATGGACAGCAAGCCGTGGACAACATCCAAGCTCGGCTCAAAGCCCTCACCGGCAAAAACATCGAAGTGATGATTTATGGAGATGGTGCCTTCAAGGATCCCGTGGCTGGCATTTGGGAGCTAGCCGATCCAGTGGTGTCTCCCGCCTTTACCTCTGGTCTGCGCGGCACCCCTCATGAATTAAAACTCAAGTTCCTCGTTGATAATGCCGGTCTTAGTGATGAGGAAATTATAGCTAAAATAAAGCACAAAAATATCACTCAACACGAAACCCAAGGGACCACTCCTCGCCAAATTACTGATTTAGTTGGCAGTCTCTGCGATCTGGTCAGTGGCAGTGGCGACAAAGGCACTCCCATTGTTTATATTCAAGGATATTTTGACAACTACGCCGACGAGTAATTAGTCTTTTTCTCATGCTATAATATTTACATGTCTACTCTCACTGTCAACGATTGGCTCCAAAAGGCCAAACAATCCCAGTTCGCCCTCGGGGCCTTTAATTGTAATAATATGGAAATCATGCAGGCCATTGCCTCCGCTGCCGCGCAGACCCGCGCCCCCCTCATTATCCAAGCCAGCAAAGGGGCCATCGCTTATGCCGGTCTCGACTATATCATCGCTCTCTCCCAAACCGCCCAAAAAAATACTGGCCTCCCCATCTTCCTTCATCTCGACCATGGCGACTACGACACTGCCCTCACTTGCATCAATAGCGGTGGATTTGCCAGCGTGATGTTTGATGGTTCTGGACTGCCTCTTGAGGAAAATATTCGCCTCACCCAAGAAGTTGTTAATCTCGCCCACCAACATGGAGTTTTTGTCGAAGCTGAGATCGGTAGAGTAGGGGGGGTTGAGGAAGACCTCAGTGTCTCCGCCAAAGAAGCCACTTATACTCAGCCCTCAGAAGCTCTCGATTTTGTTGAGCAAACTAATTGTGACTCTCTCGCCATCGCCATCGGTACCGCTCATGGCGTCTATACTGGCGAGCCAGTTTTGCGTTTTGATTTAATCACCCAAATCTCCCAATTATTGCCCAGCACCCCTCTAGTCATGCATGGCTCCTCAGGTGTATCCGCTCCCGACATCCAAAAAGCCATCCAGTCCGGTATCAGCAAAATTAATATCGACACCGACATCCGCCAAGCTTTTGTCCAGCAACTTAGTGATGTCATCGCCGCTCATCCTCAAGAAATTGATCCTCGCAAGATTTTGGGTACTGCTCGCGAAGCAGCCACCACCGTCATTGTCGAAAAAATCACCACTTTTGGTTCTGCTGGTCAAGCCGCCTCCTAAAACTCACTCATGCCTCCTCCGCCATCCATTACCCTCCCTTTTTCTTCCTCTGACATAATAGTTTATCTTTTGATATAATATCCCAGTCAGCCAATCGTCCAAATTGTGTCGACAATTCTTTTACAAAGAGGTGCTGTTTATGTGTTAAGGAATCATTAGGTCTGGAAATCTATTTTAGAAAGGAGCATAGCTCATGGAGATGATTAACCTAAAAGAAGTCACGCGAGGAAAGAGCAAGATCGTGTACCATTTCCCCTACAAAAACGCTGGCGACTACTACATCCTCCAGTTTACCGGAGATCAGACCGTCAACGCTCAGGGGGAGCTCGACCCAGGCGCCAATTTTGTCGCCCAAAACATCCCAGCGGAGGAAAAAGCTGAAATTGCCGACATCACTATTCGCATGTCGGAATACTACTTCCGGCTTTTGGAAAAACATGGCATTAAAACCCATTTTGTTTCCGCCGATCTCGACAAGTTGCAAATGACAGTCAAAATAGGGACTCCTATTGGCCGCGGAATGGAGTGTATTGTTCGCTATTTTTCTTATGGCAGTTTCGTCGCCCGCTATGGAGACTATCCTGCTTTTGCCAAAGGCGAACCAATCTACGTCAGGGAGTTTCATCACAAGAATGACGCTGCCGGCGATCCTCCACTCACCCTCGACATTATTCTAGCCGGAAAAATCCTCACGCACGAAGAATACGATGAGCTTTATGACCTGCTAGGCAAGGCTATCGAAATCATCCATCTCGACTTAGCCGGCGCAGGGCTCACCTTGATCGACATCAAAATTGAGTTCATGCGCGGCACTGACGAAAATGGCAATTCCTACTGGATGGTCGCCGACGAAATCGCTGCCGGAAGCATGCGCGTCGCTCTCGACGGCGTGGAAATCAAGGATAAGAAACTTCTGGCCAAGCTCATCTTGGATTACGCCTTAAGCCGAAAGGAGGTTCCGTCATGAGAAATGAAGTTTTATTGATCATGGGGAGCAAAAGCGATTGGCCCGTCGTCCAGAAATGCGCCATAGTGCTCAAAGAACTCGGTGTACCCTTAATGGCCGGCCGACCCCACGTCGCTTCCGCCCACCGCAACCCCAAAAAAGTTGAGGAGCTTAGCCTCGCCGCCAACGATGGTAATGTTGGTGTCATCATTGCTGCTGCCGGTATGTCGGCGGCGCTGCCAGGAGTGATCAAATCACACACCGTTTTGCCGGTAGTCGGTTTGCCCATAGGATCCTCCACCAATCCCTTAGACAGTCAGGCCGCGCTACTATCCATGACAGCCATGCCTGCTGGTATCGTAGTGGCCAGCGTTGGCATCAACGCCACCGAAAACGCTGCCCTCTTGGCCGCGGAAATATTGGCCGTCAACGATCCGAAGCTAAGCGCCAAACTGCTTGAGCGAAGAAAAGCTCAGGCGGCTAAAGTTGAGGAAGCAGATGCGGAAATGGAGCTAGAAGTAATGGAGTGGAAATAAAATCCACGGACGCACAACTTTGTAAAAGAAACTTGGCCTCTGGTATAATTTTTTTTACCAGAGGCCTTCCTTCGTATCAAAACCACCCCTACCCTCGGCCATGATTATATGATATAACCAAAAAACCTATGCCAAAACCACCCACCCACACTTTTTATGTCCAAGGCATCCACTGCGCCGCTTGTGAGCTCATCATCAAAGACCTTCTTGACGAAGGCAAATATATCGCCAGCTACACTTTTTCTGCTTCAACCAATAAAATTGATGTTTCCTTCACCAACTCCCGCTTTGCAGACCCCAAACTCGCTTTATTTTTCATCCAACAGATCTTTCAAGACACTAGCTACGTATTCTCCCTCCAGCCCTCCAAGAACCATCATTTACCCGACATGCTTTTTGGCATTAGCGCCGCTTTAATCATTATCTTTATCATCATTTTGTCGCCCGCGCAAAATATCATCACCCAGCCCAACCTAGATAATAGCTCCAGCTATCTCGCCTTCTTTATTTTTGGTTTACTAGCCAGTATTTCCAGCTGCGCTGTTTTAGTCGGCGGTATAATTCTTTCTCTCGCTAAAACTTGGTTCAAAAATAACCAACCTAAATGGCAGCCAATTTTAAGTTTTCAAATTGGCAGAATTGCCGGCTTCGCCTTCGGCGGTCTTATTCTTGGTCTCATCGGCAGATTTTTCCATGTTAGCTATATGCTCAGCGCCTTTTTATTAATTATAGTTTCGCTATTAATGATTTTGGCGGGCCTAGACTTTCTCGGTTGCCAAGTTTTCTCCCGCTTATTCAAAGGTAATAATCTCCCCCAATTAGCCCAGAAGTCCGCTGCCACTTCACTTTTCTGGCCCGCCGCAGTTGGTCTCCTCACCTTCTTCATCCCTTGTGGCTTCACCGCCACTGTCCAGCTCCTCTCCTTCGCCGCTGCCTCGCCCTCCACTGCGGCCCTAATTATGACTTCTTTTGTCCTCGGCACAGTTCCCATGCTATCCCTCATTGCCTTTTCCGGCTCTTTTTATCAGGGCAATCAACGCCTCAATCGCATCGTCAGCTATTGTTTAGGAGCTCTGATTATCGCCTTTGGGCTCATCAATCTCAACACTCAATTTAGAGCCTTAAACCTCCCCAATTTCGATCCGCAAATCTTAATTCCCGCTCCCACTTCTTCCTCCGCTTCCCCAGCCGACAATCTTGTCCCCATGGACGGCGAAGTCCAAGTCATCCAGCTCACTGCCGAGGCTCGCGGCTACAAACCCTCCAGCCTCACCATCCGCGCCCATACCCCCACCAGACTAGAAATTGATGTCCTCAGCGTTTCTGGCTGCAGCAATGCTATTATCGCTCCTGCTTTTTTTGAGGAGAAGATTCCTCTCGTTGCGGGAGAGACCGTGGTTAAAGAGTTCATTTCTCCCGCCTCCGGCAAATATAAAATCACTTGTTGGATGAATATGATGACCGTTAATGTGGAGGTTATTTAATGAAAGACAATATTCAAACCTCTTGTTATGTCAAAGGGCTGCATTGCGCCTCCTGCGTTTCCATCATTAAGAAAAAAACCGCCCCTCTCCGAGGTCTCGCCAACATTGACATCAATTTAGCTACCAATCAAGCCCAAGTTACCTATGACCCGCACCAAACTAGCTTATCCGCCATCAATAACCAAATCCAAAAATACGGCTACGAGCTTATTCCCAACCAAGCTCATTCCCCCTCCACCTCCTCCGCACCCCATAAACAAATAGAGACCATCCCTTCCAGCGAACTCCATTCCCCTCATCAGGAACAATTATCTCAGCTCAAAAAATTAAAAAGCGCGGTGCTAATTTTATTCCCTCTCGCCATCATCTACTTCTTTTTAATGTTCCATCATGTGGCGGTAAGCCTAGGCTATTTGGAACCACCATTCTGGGGTCCCCTTGTCCATACTCAAATCAGTCTCATCGTCGCCACCATCGTCCAATTCGGTTATGGTCAGCGTTTCAACCAATCTTTTCTGCGCTTTCTCAAATATCGAGCAGCCGACATGAACGCCTTGGTGGGCATGGGCACTCTCGTAGCCTACTTTTATTCCGCCGCTCAGGTACTTTTCCCTCAATTGCAAACTCTGTTTGGCGATCATGCCTCCCTACATTTTGACGTGGTAATTATCGTCATTGGTTTTATCACCTTAGGAGACTATTTAGTGGCCAGCAGTAAAGCAAAAACCGGCGAAGCTCTGGCTAAACTAGTTGGCCTACAAGTAAAAACCGCCATCATTATCCGAGACGGTCAAGAAGTAGCCATCCCCATCAGCCAATTACAATCAGGTGATGTTTTTTTAGTTAAGCCAGGGGCCAAAATCGCCACCGACGGCAAAATTGTTGAAGGGGAGAGCTCCATCGACGAAAGCATGATCACTGGAGAATCACTCCCAGTAGATAAAACAGTCGGTGATTTTGTCACCGGCGCCACCCTCAATAAGCAGGGTTTCCTCAAAGTCCAAGCCACCCAAGTGGGCGATAAAACCGTCCTCGCCCAAATTATCCAAGCTGTCACCACCGCCCAAAACAGCAAAGCCCCCATCCAAAACCTCGCCGACAAAGTAGTGTCTATTTTTGTCCCCGTAGTTTTAGCCATCGCCTTCATCTCGCTCATCACTTGGATCCTCATCGGCAATTTTGGCCTCGGCCTCCTCTGCTTCATCGGTATCTTGGTCGTCGCTTGTCCTTGCGCCATGGGGCTCGCCACCCCCATTGCCATCACCATCGGAGTGGGCAAAGCGGCCGAAGCTGGGATTTTAGTCAAAGACGCCCAGAGTCTCCAACAACTGCGCAAAATTAATTTTATTGTCTTCGATAAAACCGGCACCATCACTTATGGTCGGCCCACAGTGGTGGATCATAATCTCAGCAATGAACAATTAGCTATCTTGCTTGCTCTGGAAAAACAATCCGAACACCCACTAGCCGGTGCGGTGGTCAAATATGCCCAGAAAAAGCTCACCAATCCCCGCCTGCCCAAAGTGGACAAGTTTGCTATTATCGCCGGCTCGGGACTAAAAGGCTCCATCAAGGGCGTCCAATACTACGCCGGCAATGAACGACTGGCCAAGGAATTGAAAATTAAAATACCTCCTAGCTTTCTTAAAGAAACCAGTCATTCTGGCTGCACCCCCATCTTTTTGCTGACTAAAAAAGAATTACTTGGTGCCCTCTGGCTGTCCGACGAAGTTAAAAAGGAAGTCCCCGCTATCATCGAGCGCCTCCATAGGCGAGGGATTAAAACCGCCCTTTTAACCGGCGACAAAGCTAGCGTGGCTAATTTAATTGCCCAGCAAACTGGTATCGACGAGGTATTAGCCGAAGTTCTCCCCACCCAAAAAAGCCAGAAAATTAAAGAACTGCAAAACCAAGGTTGGCGGGTGGCCATGGTGGGGGATGGCATCAACGATTCTCCCGCCCTCTCTCAGGCCGACGTGGGTATCGCCATGGGCACTGGCTCCGATATCGCCATTGAGTCCGCCAGCATTACTTTGCTCGGCGGCAACATCGCTAAACTTCCCGTCAGCATTGACCTCTCCAAGGACACCCTCAGAACCATCACCCAAAACTTATTCTTTTCCTTTTTCTATAATGGTGCGGCCATCCCCATCGCTGCTGGCGCGCTTTATCCGCTCTGGGGAATTGTGCTCAGCCCCGCCATTGAAGGCGTGGCCATGGTTTTTTCCAGCGTGAGTGTGGTACTTAACTCATTGCGTTTAAGGAAAAAAAAGTACGACCAAAATTGTTAAAATCCCGCTTGTTATTCCCCCCTCAGTAAGATATAATCCACCTTATTCATGACCCTAAATCAGCCACTTCTGGCCGCGATCATGATAAGCTAGATAAATTATCAGAAAGGATAATTATGGGTTTGATTAAAGCTGTTGCCGGTGCTGTTGGAGGAGCCTTCGGAGATACTTGGCTAGAAATAGTCGAGCCCGGATCCATGGATGAGTTTACTTTTGCGGTCCAAGGCATCCCTCAAAAACAAAATGCCGGCCGAGGCTCCAACACTTCTGGTTCCGATAACTATATTTCCAATGGCTCCAAAATCCGCGTCCCCGAAAATACTGCTTTAATTATTCTTGACCAAGGCAAAATCCGCGACGTAGCCCTAGAAGCTGGCGAATATACCGTAGATGACAAAGAAGCCCCCTCCATCTTCGCCGGTGATGGCTTGATTAAGTCCTTAGTAAGTGAATCATTTAAGCGTTTTAAGTTTGGTGGTCAGCCCAGCAAACAGGCCATCGCTTATTTTATCAACCTCAAAGAAATCCGCGGCCTAACTTATGGCACCCCCGGCCCAATTACTTATAAAGACTTTAGTCTCGCCCCAGAAGGCAGCACCAAAGCTCCAGTTCTCCGGTTAGTCTCTCGCGGCCGCTACTCTATTCGCATTATCGACCCCGTCCTTTTTGTGAAAAACTTCCTCCCCGCTGGAGTAGAGCGCTATCAGGCCAACGACGATCAGGCCACCGACCAGCTTTTCTCCGAGTTTATCACCACCTTTAATGCCACTCTCAACTCCCTCTCCAAAACCGTAGAAATTGCCGATTTACCCGCTCATGGTCCTGAATTAGCCAAGGCCATGACCGAAGAAAAAGGCAAAGATGGCTCATGGGTGGAGCGTTGGGGGATTGAGATCGTTTCTGTTGGCGTGGAGGCCGTGGAATACGACGAAGAATCCCAGAAGCTCATGGATCAATACAATACCGGTCTTATGATGCAAGGGAATGTTGGCAATGCTTATGCTCAAACCACTATTGCTAAGGCAGCTTTAGCTGCTGGCGAGAGTGGGGGAGGAGCTGCCATGATGGGCATGGGCATGGGCGTGGGAGCCATGGGAGGAGTGATGGCTGGTATGCAACAGCCTGCCTCTCCAGCGCCAGCCGCTCCGGCTGCTGATCCCGCCGCCGCCCTGCAGCAAGCCAAGTCCCTGCTTGATCAAGGATTAATTACCCAAGAGCAATTCGACGCTAAACAGCAAGAGATTCTCTCTAGAATGTAAAAGTAATGTCCACCGCCAAAGCTAAACCTACCGCTTCCACTACCAATTTAGAACGTTGTCCCAAATGTGGCAGCACCGACACTCACTACGACATCTCCGAGCAAACTCTGCGCTGTAAAACCTGTCGCAGCAAGTGGAATCCCGACACCACTTTAATTGCTCAAAACGAAGTAGCTAATCTCAAAGGCCTCGAGATCTCAGCCGGTACCAAAGACACGGCCAAGAAAAGCAATGATCAAGAGGTAATGACCCTCAAGTGTAAAATGTGCCACGCTGAGATCACTCTTGCCCTTACCAATGAGTCCACCATCAAATGTCATTGGTGCCGTCATACTCTTTCCGTGGCCGATCAAATCCAAAACGGGATTAATCCCGATGGGATTTTGCCCTTCACTCTCACTAAAGAGAAAGCTCAAGAAAAGATCTCCGCATATCTCCAAAAACGCCGCTTCTTTGCTTCGCCTAAGTTTGTGGCCGAGTTCTCCTTAGAAAATATCTACCCCATTTACCTGCCCTACTTAATCGTTGATGCCAATCTCCATTCCTCCCACTCTGGTAAGGCGGCCCATTTGGTAAAGCAGTATTCCCAAGGCAGTGATAAAAACCGCCGCACTTACTACGACTACGATTTGTACTCTTTTTCTCGTGATTTTAACCTTACCATCAATGATTTAACTATTGAAGGTAATAGCAATTACGCCGATCATAACACCGCTGAGAGCACCCAAAACGTGATTAATGCCATTATGCCCTTCGACACCAAACAGCTCATTCCCTACTCAGCCCAATTCCTCCAAGGCGGTTTTCGCAGCGAAAAAAGAAACCTCAATTTTGCCGATCTAGAACAAGTAGTTAATTATCAGTTTAAGGACATCAGCCGCCATCAAATTATGGATAAAGACATGAAGCAGTATAATCATGGCATCAAGTTTGAGTCTGATAAAGTTGATACTACCGGCGCTCGATGGGTGACTGCCCTATTGCCTGTTTGGTTATATTCCTATTTAGAAGTGAAAAGCAATGGCTCTCAATTGCTCCATTATATTTGTGTTAATGGTCGCACTGGCGAGACTTGCGGTAGTGTGCCCATCAATACCGCCAAACTACTCATGACTTCGGCCATCATTGAAGTTTTGGCCTTAATTTTATTAGTCTTATTTATATGAAAAAAATAATTTATCGCTGGCATTGGTTAATAGTTGAGGCAGGACTCGTTTTATGTTTGTTCTTAACTGGATTTACCACTCTCGCCGCAGTAACTTTCACCAATCCCTCCCCAGCATACGCTTATGATGATTATTACAGCGACGATTATAGCGACAGCGAAGATGAAGGCGGCGGCGCTTGGATCTTATTACTAGCCGGTCCTGCCTTTTATGGCATCATGACGCTTAAGTATCGCAATAGCGACAAACGCCATGTCTATGAGCGCGAGACCGAAACCACCATCACCAATATTAAAAAAAGCGATACCTTAATCGAATCCCGCAAAAAAACCACCGACTCTCGCCTTCCCGGCCATAATGCCGACGAGCTAGCGGGATCAGCCATCGCTGGCAGCCTCAAAAAATAGCTAAACCTTCCACCAATCCAAAGTTTTTTTGGAGCTTTTTTTATCAATTTCCCCCATTCCAGACAAAATGCATTTTCAAATTGGGTATTGACCTTCAAGTTACTTCTCACCTCATAATCCAGCTTATCAGAGTAGCATTAAAGGGTAGTTCTAAAAATCTCGCATCTACTCTGAAAAAAGACCGAGGTGAATAGGCTCGCCTCGGTCTTTTTTAGTCCATTTTTTAATCCGCAATTGCCTCCACAATATACCGGTCTTTCAAATCATACGAGCAAGAAACTAAGGTCAGGTATTTTCGTCCATCAACAGACTGTTCTAAAACCGACACGTCATCTGGCTCCACAGTCCGAAAATCCGTCACCAGATATTTCACTCGCCCACAATTCATGTCAGTTAAATATATCTCATCCCCCACTTCCAATTTGTCGATAGCTGTAAAAAATATATTAAACGGCGAAGTCCGTCCGAAAGCTCGATGGCCAGCTAGGACAGTATTACCGCTAGCATTAATTTTCGCTCCCGCAAAATGGGTGATAGCTATGTCCAGACTAGTAGCCCGAGCATATTTAATAATCGGGTAATCTATCCCTATCTTAGGGATTTCAATCCGACCAATAACCTCTTGATTGGCGACCTGCCAATTTCCCCCAGCCTCACATCGAGCAAAGTCTTGAGCTACTTGAGTCAATGTCTGGTTAGTAAAATCCACCTTCCGCACTGTAAAAATCGTATAAGACAAGAAAATCGCCGTGCTAACCATGAAGACTGTCGCCGCTGCCGCCATACTCTTGCTTTGCCATTTTTTTCTCGAACCCACCAACCAAATTACTGCCAAATATAAAAGTCCCAACATCACCATCGGCAGCACAATCGCTTTCAACTTGCCATGAGGCTGGTGATACAAGATATTAAAATAACTAGCAGTTAAGTTAGTATTGGCTATAGCTCTCCCGATATAATTTTGTTTTGTCACTGCCGCTCCGTCTGGATTTGGATTATTATCCCCCTTAACGACAAATTGTTTGTTTTCTCCCTCACCCTCAATGTCTATCACTCGATGCAGGGCCGGCTTGCCATGCAAGCCTCTAGCCATAAACGCCACCACATCGCCTATCTCCACGTCATCAAAATCGTCGTAGCGAGTAATCACCAATCCATTAATCCGTAGTGTCGGTTCCATTGAGCCAGTAGCGATGATAAACGGTCGATACCCTCCCACCACCACTGCCTCCTCTGTTTTGCGAACTTGAACCGTCAGCCAAATTGCCCCCAACAACACCAATAAACACAACCCAAAAAACACGTCAGCCACAATAATGATTTTTCGTCTCCCTCGTTTTTTCCTCCTCTTTTTTTCTTTTGTCTTCTTTCCTTCCCCTCCCTCTTTATTCTTATCCTTGCTCTCTGTCGCTGGCACTACTTTTTTTTCTCGCCCTCGCTCCACCCTCTTAGTAATCAGCAATATCAGCCCCAGTCCCACCATAGCGCCCAAACTAACCGCTGCGATCCCTCCCAAGATATAGAATGTCAGCATACTCTCTCCTGTCGGCGGCAAAACCTCCGGAGTTTTGCTTTCTGTCTCCGCCTCCGCCTCCATCCATGCCTCCAGCCAAGGCAGACTTTCGCTCTCCGCAGGGTTTTCTAACTCAGAATCTTCCATTTCCGTAGGTGGTAATTCTATGACGCATTCATCAATAGTAGCAATTTCAAAAGTATAAATTAGCTGCAGCGAAGTATTTTGTGCCACATTCCCCACCCAATCCGGCAATTCAAAATAAGCTAGCAATTTATCCTTTGTCGTCTCTGGCACACAAAAAGCTACCTCGGTCAAATCCCTACTATTTTCAAGCGTGCCGCTAACCATAACCACCCCCGCCCTAATCAACGCCAACTTGACATAAGGTAACATTAAATTATCATCAGCAGGATCTGGCGTGATCGCGGCCAATTTAATCTCCATGGCCGCGCTAGAGTTATTAATAATCCAGATCGGCGCTCCCATCGAAAAGCCCGGCCCCACGTTTATATACTCAAAAATAATATCTTGGTTAGTGATGGCTAAATCATCGTCAATTATTATTTCATAATCTGCTGCTTGGGCGGTTAGCGGCGATGCCCAGCAGCAAGCCCCTAAAACTATTGTCGTCATCAGCAGTAATTTTTTTAACATTTCCCTCATAATTCCATAAAAGACCCGATATTGAATCGGGTCCTTTATTAATTCACCATCATTAAACTCCTATTACAATGCAAACGGAGTTGTCACCACCGTGGCCCACTGCAGCTCAGTTGGTGAAGTAGTATTATTGCGATATTGTAGCGCTTGGATCAAAATGCCAAAGGCCACATTACCGTTTTGAGCCGCATTAGGCGCCGCTGCATCAAAATAAATCTTTGCCGTGCTAGTTGCTTCCCAGACAGTACTCAATCCGTCCGGTTCTAAGTTCCCGCTAATCACATCGTCTGGAGCCACATAAATATCCTTAGCTCCAAACACCGTCGTATTTACGTCAGAGCTGGTAACTGGCGAGCAATTACCGTCATTAATAGCAGCATAACTACTCCCCGCAAACCCTCCCACGTCTAAACTAGCTGTAATTAAGTCTGTCTGACTTTCCTCTCCAGTACACACCCATAAATAATCAGCCAGACTACCCACGCCAACCCCTGCTCCCGCCGGTGTCCAAACCTCCTCCTCATTCTCACAAGTTATCTGGTCAGTATAGAGGGGATCGCTACAAGATCCGCCGGCATTCTCAGTGCCACTTAGCTCCGTGAATATCAACACTCCGCGGATCCATGCCGCCTTACTGCCATTATTAATAATCGCTCCAGTGTCCAAAGAGATTATATCCCCTGGGTTGAAATTATTAATTTGATTATTAATCACTTCCTCGCCATTATGCAAAATGGTTGGAGTCCCACTAATATCGAGAGTTCCTGCAGTCGCCGCTCCCTCCCCAATCACCACATCACTAAAATAAGCGTATCCCACTCCTATAATTAGGGCCACCGCCATCACTAAAGCGATTACCCCCAAAACAGTTTTGGGGTTTTTTTGATCTTTCTTCCTTGGCATAAAAGCCTCCTTTTTTTGTTTCTAACACAGCCACCTTGAAGTCAGATCGAGCAAACTACTCGACTAAACAATCGTTTCTAACTCCAAAATAGGCTTTGGGGAAGCTATGTAAACTTATTAATAGCACTACCATTATAATAAGTTGATAATTATAAATCAATAGTGGCTTTTAAGGCGCACTCGCGGGTATAAATGTCCAAGGCACCACCGCATTAATCGAACCTGATTGCATGATTGTACTCCCAAACCTTTGACTCCCAGCGTCATTAGCCCCAATTCCCCATACTGTTTTCCTATCAATACTTAAAATCCAAGCATTATTATAGCCGCCAATCACCATCCCCACATTGCCCACCACATTAACTAATGGCGATTGTACCGGATAGCCATGAGTAGCCGTATTGCCATAAAATAACTCGCCACTATCAGCATATCCCAAAGCCCAAAGATCATTACCGATCACATAATGAGCAAAATCCGCTCCAGAGTTTACTTGTCGCACATTGCTCACCGCTGGTATTTTAACTGGAGTAGTAGCATGACCGCCACTATTCCCATTAACTCCATAGCTCCGCCCCCAAGCCCAAACATCCCCATTGGTCGCCAGAGCTAATGTAGTGCCATAATTACTATAGCCGCCAGTGCTCAACTGCTGGATGGCAGGCAATCCGTTGACTAGTTGGGGGAGGCTAGTAATCGCATCAGAATTATTGGTATTACCTTGGGCTAATTGCCCAAAACCATTCATCCCCCAGACATAAACCTGCCCCAGCGCATTAAGCGCCGCGCCGCTGCTCGACCCTTGCGACACTTGGATAAAGTCGCCGTTATCGGTGATCTTAGTAGGCACTAACACATTGTCATAACTCCCAGTGCCCAAGCGATAATTCGCTCCATTACCCCAGACATAAACATCTCCGTCATCTCCCAAAGCGACAAATAAACCGCGAATATCATCTCCTTGCGAGCCAGCTATCTGCGTGAAAGCTATACCACTGGGCATAGTCACCTCCTTTGGCAATGAAATGTTTACTGTTGAACCATTGCCTAGCGCTCCATTAGCGCCATCTCCCCAACAATAAACCACTCCCACCTCGCTAACAACACAAGACGTATTCACGCTGGCCGCAATATCTATTGCCCTCCATCCGCCAAAATGACTTTGCCCCACTTGAGTGGGTGCCCGCATCGTGGAAGCATTATTGGTATTTCCTTGTCCCCGCTGACCCTCGCCATTATATCCCCAAGTCCAGACCGAACCATTAGAGCCCAAGGCTATACCATGGCGAAACCCTCCCGCAATTTTTTCGAAATCCCACACTTCCACCACCAACTCTAAAAAGCTTTGCAGCCCCAAATTATTTTCCGCCACATATTTCACTTCATATACTCCCGCAGTGGTTGGATCAAACCCTCCATCACTCACTATCGCTATCGTGCATCCACTTCCCATAAACTCACACTCCCCATCCTCGCCGTCCGCCGCCGTTACTAAGGCCGCTAAATAGTCTTGTATCGAGGCACTATCCGTCCCAATCTGATCAATAAATGGCTGTCTATTCATTCCCGCATCCAATATCACCGGCACATCCACAATTAGAGCAACGGCGCTCACGTATGGATTTAGTTGCTGCTGCCAATTGATAGCCGTAATGCCTTTTGCTCCCGACACTATCCCAAAATTGACCCATGCTTCCGAATGTAGGGGGATTATTTCTTCCGGCACAAACAATACAAACTTATAATCATAAGTTCGGCTTTCTCCCGTCAAATACTCCTCCCCCCATGTTGTGTCTAATATCCCAGTCAAACAACTATCCACCTCCGGATTTGTCCCCAGAAACAGCTCGCTACAAACCGACCCGTCTAAATTGCTAATAGCGCTCGGAGCAGTTGTCGTTAATCCCGACTGCATGCCTGCCACTTCAGCATTAATTATTGTTTCGTCAGTGTCGACTGCATAAAGTAAGATTGACATTGGATTAGTTGCTGCAGGAAATACGCTTTCCATCCAAACCGCAATCCTATCTCCAGTATTATTTTGATAATCCACCGTACCCTGATTAGTCAACGTATAAGAAAAATCATAAATTGTATTAGGCAACACCATTGTGGCCGCCAGTCCCTGATCATTTTTATTACACCCCAGATCATGACAGCTAATATTAACTAGGTCGCCCGCCGCTCCATTAATTTCCAACACTGCCTCTATCCGCAGCTCTCCCGAATCCACCGCAATTGATGAATTAGTGCTATCGCTAAAGAAGGTTGAAACCACTAACGGAAAACTAAGCCCCAAGACAATTATCGCGCCTACATTTAGCCACAACTTGTTCTTATGCATTACCTCTATAATACAACCAGAATTAGTCCTTGTCCACGGCATCGAAAAACCGCAATTAATCTAATGTTGGACCATCGCCAACCAGATCAGCCGTCAAAACACTCCTTCCAATCGTCAAAACTCAACTCTATATACCCCCACCTCTGCCTCCAAGAAACTCAAACCACTCTCCACAAAACTCAACTCCGTGAGTGGATACGACTTGGGTATCTTGGCCGGACTTTGCAGATCAATTTCTTTCAAATAAGTATTGCCCCCGCTATTATATAAACCTCCACCAATCAATCCTTCGTCATAAGCCAGATAATATAGTTTATTATCCAATAAATAGACAAAATTAGCATACAAATCTAGCCCTTCGTCAATTTCAATTGTCCGACGTCTGCTAGCCACTTTTTCTTCGCCATAAGGATAAATAACTATCTTTTTCGCCCCGCCAGCAATTAGCTGTTGATTTTTATCATCGTCAATCAAGCTATAAGCAAAGAAATCTTCCTCATCATCCGGAAAATACCAAAAATCAATAGCCTTTATTTGCCTCGTCAGCGGATCAAAAATCTCAACTTTTTGTAAACTACCCCAATCATCCATCTGTGAAACAAAAAACTTACCCTGACTAAAATGAATAGAGTGCCAAATCATCGGCCGATCATCAGGGTCATATTCATATTCCTCAACCATAATCACTTCCTCCTCTCCAGTGAACAAATCGCGGCTAACAATCGGCAAGCCAGTTCCGAATCCGTCCTCACAAAAGAAAGCATATTTTTTTTGATTTTTACCATCAAAAACATCACAACTTATTTCCAAGGGATCTGGCCCATTTTTAGCTTCCAACAGAACCATTTTTTGTTTTGAGTCATTGGGAGTAATTAAATATCGCTCCCTCCTCAAAACCCGATAGCCATAAAGAGAATATTCATCATCATCCACCACTTCCATGGTATTGATTTCCAGCCAAAAGTCATCATTAGTAAATGATTGCTGGGCATACACATTTTGATCGGGTGATACTTCCAGTCCAAGGTCGATCACTTGCTGGTTGCTCACATTATAAAGTCGTAAGTTAGAGTCCTGATCAACTATTAGCCAAGGAGAGGAAAAATTATTACTATCACTTTTGCTGCTCACCACCACCATTCCTGCGGGCAATAAGGACTTCTCTCGGCCAGTGGCCAAATTGGCAGCGAAAATCTGTTGATCGGCCTGCCTGAGGAGAGCATATTGGTCGCTGCTGACCAATTGTTCTACGCCATTATTAATAAAAGGGATTGCTGGCGATTTATCACCAAAGGAAGTAGTCAACCACCACACTAGCCCCAATGCTACCACTCCCAAAACTAGCCATTGCCCAGTTTTTTTGCTTTGGCTTTGAGTGGAAGCAGAGTTTGTTTTTTGTTTGGTTGGCATATAGGCTTTCCTAATTAGCTTGCTCCCAATTATACATGAAAATAGGGCAAATGAAACGCGAAAATACCAAACTAAGTCTGATATAATCAGACCTATGTACAAAGATAAAATCCAACTATTCAAAAATCATTCCGTCCGCTCAATCTGGGATGAGGAGAATGAAAAATGGTGGTTTTCAATTTTAGATATTGTCGGCATCTTAACAGAAAGTCCAAACTCACGTAAATATTGGAGCGTGCTAAAAACTAGGCTCAGGAAAGAAGGCAGTGAGTTGACTACAAATTGTAGTCAACTCAAAATGCTCTCCGCTGACGGCAAAAAGTACCTCACTGATGTCGCCGACACCGAGCAAGTTTTGCGTCTTATCCAATCCATTCCCAGCAAAAAAGCCGAGCCATTCAAACTTTGGTTGGCTAAAGTTGGCAATGAGTATATTGACGAAGTTATTGACCCTGAATCAATCACAGCACCTATATTCCTCTGAGGCATGATGACAATCCGGACCGTAATAATTAGTTAGTTCAGTAAAAAATCGGAATTGCCGATTTTCTTATGCTCTCGGCTACTTGCGGAAGCGGTGGGACTCGAACCCACGATGGAGAAAACCCCGACAGATTTCAAGTCTGTTGCCATAGCCACTAGGCGACGCTTCCCTCGCTAATATAGTCTATTTTACTACAGATTTAACCAGCCGCCCACTTATCTGGTCTCAGCGCCCGTCGGCCACGTCTGACCCATTAGCCCTCCCAAAGCCCTCCTCAGTTCCGTTTTTTGCTCCTCCGTCAGCGGCCTATTCACATCCGTCTGGCTTTCCAGCGTCCCCAGATGATGCCCCACAATCTCTCCTTCTCTAACAAAATACACGTCTGGCACAAACAGCCTCGGATTACCCTCCTCATCGCTATTCAAGTATTCGCCGATATATCCCAGCAACTTCGCATAATCTCCGCTCCCGCTATCCCTCAACTCGCTCGGGTTATAATAGAGGATCTTTTCCACTTTCATTTCCTTCGCCATCTCCATCAGCTCCGGCAACATTGTCTGACACCAAGGACAAGTCGGAAAACCAAAGAAAATCATCCCTGTTTGTGCCAAACTTTCATCAAATAAGTTCAACATTTGCCTCTCATCAGCATAAACAAAGGGATTTATCTCGCTCACCATCGGGTATTCCTGCGCAAACTCCTCGGCGTCCACATTACTCTGCCAGCTAATCGGCAGGCTCTCATCAATCGCTCTAAACTCCATCGTCCAATTTTCCAACGATCCTCCCAGCCCAATCATCATCATCCCATTTTTAATCTCCACCGAACTTACATTCTGCAGCTGATTATTAAAATCTCCTTCCTGCGAATTATTACAGAACATCAATGTCGAAATCAAAGGAGAAATTGCAATCCTTTTTCCTCGCACTTCATATGTTCCTCGCCCCCCATTACAGTCAGTTCTCGTAATCAAACTCCCGTCCAAGGCAAAACTCAATATAAAAGCATCCGCCTTTCTGGGCTTCACCTCCGCATCATTATCCGCCACTGTCCTTATCCATAACCACTTATTCTGCGCAATTGCCAAAGCATTATCCGTATGTGCATTGGGAGGCAACACATCACCTTTTAGCCTCCGCAATGTATGCAGTCCCACTCCCAGCAAAAATACCATCACCACTATAATCAGTCCTGCCAGAGGCCATAAATTAGTCTCTTTCGCCACTTTTCTCCGCCCTGCCGGAGCGCTTTTCGCCGCTCGAGTCGTCTTTGCCGCTGGCTTAACTGCTTTTTTTGCCCCTCCCTTCTTTGCTGCCGGAGCGCTCTTTCGCGCCGCTGCCGCTTTTTTCGTCGTCGTTTTAGCAACTTTCTTTTTTTTGGTGGGGGTAGTTTTCTTCATAAGAACTATTATAGGGGAAGTCAGCTCCGATGTAAAGCGCTCTCTCCTTTATATCCCATCAATCGAACTAAGGGTAAAGGTAATATTACCAGTATAAGTACCAGCACTATGAGGCTCAATAGCATAAGCCCCCACACAGAACTTATACTCATCCCCAACCC
>WRMU01000009.1 GCA_009776965.1 Microgenomates group bacterium
AAGGGTTAAGTGACACGATATATAGTTACTGTTCAAACAGTAATCCTTATTTCTATTTAATAAAACCAACAAGACGCACGAATTTCACAAATTTTATTTTGTCAAAAAAAAAACTCTACATGTTTCGGACATTTCCTTTGCCCATCGTCAGGAGTTTTCTACTGTATATTCGACATTGGTATATTTCTTGCAGGTTTGATAACCACTTCCAAGCAGAGTCAGGATGGAACTCCATCAGTTCCATCCTGACCCTGTGCTTGGAATTTGTCATCAAACCTGCAAGAAATATACCAATGTCGAATGTACAGTAGAAAAATCCTAATGATGGGCAAAGGAAATGTCCGAAAAATGTAGAGATTTTTGACAAAATAAAATTCGTCGTCTTGTTGGTTTTATTAAAAGAAATTTATTACGATTCAAGGTCACATGAAGGTAAAGTAATCCTTAGTAATTCTGTATACCCCTCCCCCCCCCCCTTTGGCCTGGGAACAAACCACAAAAAAAAAAAAACCCCTCGCCCCGCCACAATACTCAAACAAAAACCCCCCGCCAGCAGCATCCGCCAAGGAAACTGCATCATATAAAACACGCTCGGCATCCTCTCCCAAGGAATTAAATTGGTGGTCAACAACATCGACCCCACCCCCAAAATCCACATCGCTCGCCCCAAATCCCTTTCTTCCTTCTCCATTTTTTTGCTCAACGGCCAAAAACCCACCAACCCCGCCATCGCCGCCAGCCCAATCCCAAAAGCCATCACATTACTCGCTCCGCCGGTCACCTTATCGTCCCAAAACAGCCTCCGCAAAGTCAGCGCTCCGAAGTTAAAGAAGTCGCCATTCTGCGCCATAATCACTTCTTGGTAGTTTTTTTGCCAAATATTATAATTACTAGCCATTTTCAATTCCCCGAAAGGAACCCAAAAAAAAGCACTAACCCCCAAAGCCACTACCGCGCTTAGCAATAACCTATTTATCACCTTTATATACAGTAATTTTTTTATGTTTATTAATAGGTATCCTCCAGCGATCAACCCGAAAATAAATACACTCAAATTATGCGATAATAACATTCCCGCCATTCCCAGCACCGTCCATAGCAAATATTTCTCCTTTTTCTCTATCAACCGCCATAGTCCCAACCACAACATCGGCGCCAGAAAGAAAGTTGGCAATTCCCCGAAGGCGCTACGCACATAAATGTCCGTCAGATGATAGGGGGCCAGCATATAAACCATCGCCACCATCAACCCCAAATACCTTTTTTTACTAATTTCATTCACCATCTTCGCCATCGCTAATCCCCCTCCATAAACACAACCAAAAATCATTAAGTTCACTCCCCAGATCCAACTACCTCCGCTAATAATTTTCCCCAGAAGCGCCATATATGCGGCCAACGGCCCATAAAACAAACTAAACCCATACCCCGCTCCATAAAGCAACTCCGAATCCACTTGCGGCACTATCTGCCCTCCGCGTATTGCATTCTCTAGCCCCGCAAACCGATACAAATGAAACCCCAAATCATGCCCCCAGATCGTTCCATGTAACCATAAAGGCACACAAATCACCAAAGCCACCACCAACAAAAACAAACTGCTCAACAAGTTCTTAGACAGTCGCAGTTTTTTCATTGATTAACTTCTCTGCTCTCTCTACCAGCTTCTTTCCATCCTCATCGAGCAGCCCCTCTCCATTAATCTCAATCTTCATTCTCTCCCCCGCCACCTCCTTATTGCCAATTACCACATGCGCTGGGATTTTTTGCGCCTGCACTGCTCGTATTTTTGCCCCCAGCCGCTCATTATCATTATCCACCTCCACCCTTATCCCCAAGGCCCGCAGCTTCTCCCCCACTTCCTGCGCTTTTTCGCTGCAACAATCCGTCACGCTCAGTACCGCCACCTGTACCGGACTCAACCACCAAGGCAGTCTCCCCGAGTGATGCTCAATCAACACCCCAATCATCCGCTCAAAACTCCCGAAAATCGCCGCATGGATCATTACCGGCACTTGTTTCTGGTTCTGCGCATCAACATATTCGCAACCAAATCTCCCCGGCAGCTGGAAATCCAGCTGAATTGTCGCCACCTGCCATTTCCTCCCCAGACTATCCGCAATATCCACGTCAATCTTCGGCCCATAAAACGCCCCGTCCTTCTCTTTCACCTCATACTTTATCCCTTCCGTTTCTAGCGCACTCATCAAATCACTCTCCGCTCTATTCCAAGTCGCCTCCTCCCCCAGATGGTCATCCGGCATCGTGCTCAAGAAATAACTCGGAGTCAGGCCCAGTTTCTCATAATATTTCTTCACCGCCTCCAGCAAATTGGCAATTTCCGCTGATACTTGGTCTTCCCGACACAAAATATGACTATCATCTTGAGTAATTTCCCGAACTCTAAATAGCCCATTTAACTCCCCGCTTTTCTCATTGCGAAACACCTGCCCGATCTCGGTATAGCGCACCGGCAGCTCCCGATAGCTTCTCTGGCGCGTTTGATAAATCTTGATATTAAACGGACAATCCATCGGTTTTAGGCAATAAATAGCATTGTTATCATCGCAGCCGCCGTCCACATCATCCTCAGAGCGCCGAAACTGGAACATGTCGTCCTTATAATGATCCCAATGCCCCGAAGTCACCCACAGTCCATTCTTTGCCATCATCGGCGTTTTAATCTGGATAAACCCATGATCTCGCCGCAGCTTTTTCCCCAATTTCTCCAGCTCATTCCAGATCACCATCCCCTTTTCATGCCAAAACACCGCCCCGGGACAATCGCAGTCGAAGCTAAACAAATCTAATTCCCTCCCTAATTTTTTATGATCTCTCTTTTTTGCCTCCTCCATCATCGTCAAATAATTATCCAGTTCCTCTCTGGTAGCAAAAGCCGTTCCCGTAATTCTCGTCAACATTTCATTCTGCTCATTATTTTGCCAGTAAGCTCCAGACATACTCAGTAGTTTTACTGCCCCGATCTCGCTCGTTTTTTTAACGTGCGGCCCCATGCATAAATCCACAAAATATCCTCTTTTTAGCATCTCCTCAAAAGTGACGTCCATCCACCATTTTTCCTCTAGTTGTTCCATTTTTTCCTTCGTCGCCAACACATAAAAGGTTACTTCCGGACTTCCCGAAGATTGAGCCTCCCTCTGCACCGCTATGGTTGCTATCGTTTCCTTCTTAAAACGATTATTCGCCCAGAAATCCACTGCCTCGCTCAAGCTCACTTCATAACTTTTGAACTCCCAATCCGCTTCAATAATTTTTTGCATTTCCCTCTCAATTTTCTCGAAATCCTTTTCCCCAATCTCCCCTTCTCCGTCATTAGCAAAATCGGTATAAAATCCCTCCTCCGTTGCCGGACCATGTGCCATCACAATATTCTTACTTCCCCTGAACAACTGCGACAGACAATAGGTCAAAATGTGCTCACTGCTATGTCTAATTTCCTCTAGTGATGCGACATTTTTTTTCGTCATAATGCCCAAATTATATCATATTTTACATCTTGCTTTTTTCCAGTTTTTTTGTTATAGTTACCTACAGTTAGATCTAGTGACATGCATCGCGCAGGCCTACTAGTTCTTTCCCCTATTTAACAAAGAGAGGAGGTTTTTCTATAAGTACCCACATTTTACTCGCGATTATCATGTCCGCGCATCAACTTTCTTGCTGGCCGCCGATCAATATCCGCGCCAGCCATAATTTTTTAAGGAGAAGATCCAATTATGTGCAACCAGATACACACCACAGAAGCAGAAATTGTCGCAGCTATTGTCAGCGACGCCAACGACGTCATTATGCGCGCTCTAGCTAACCTTTTCGAAATTAAAGTTAGCAGAGAAGCCGCCGGCTATGAAGGAGAAAACGCACAGCAAACTTATGAAAAGACGCTTTGCGCTTTTCATAACATTTCTCTTGAGATGCTAGGCCTTACGCGCGACATCATCGACAGCCTCACCGACCCCTGCGACAGTTGTGATGTCCATCCTAACCACGTCTGCGAATGTGATTATTGTGGAGAACAAATACCTGTGTACACATACATAGACACAGCAGAGCTCTACTGCCCATGTTGCAATAAGGCAGTCACTTACGAAAGTGATCCAATCGACGACATCCATGGGACGAACCTAATGGGGTACAGCGATGAACTCCATGGTCCGTCTAACAAGTAGATCCCTACATCTCAACATGCACCCATTTCCTCCTTTCTTGTTTTGGTTGGGGCGCGGCCTCGTGCCGCGCCCCACCAGCCTTTTCTTGTGTTATAATACCTCCGTTCAATTAAAATAGAATGTACATTTATGGGAGCACAACCAAAAAACAAAATCACCCGCGCCGAAAGAGGCAAGCGCCGCTCTGGCAACACCCCTTCTCTCAAGAGAGACGCTAAAGTCACCAAGGTTCCCCACCATAAACAAACTCTCCTCAAAAAGCTCAGCCTCGCTAAATAATTCTACTGAGTATAATTTCTTGACACTTGTCCATAAATACGTTAATGTTTATAAATTATTACTATGACTGAAACTGCCACACCACCAGAAGACTTCGAGACTGCCGACCTCCCTGAGGATACCGACCCTCGCCATGCCCGACGCATTCTCCTTTTCCAAGCTCTTTTTGCCAATAGCTTCACCCCCCAGAACTGGGACAAACAAGATTTCAATTTCGACCAAAAAACTATCAATAAAGTCCAAGACATCCAACAATATCTCCCCGAGTTTGACGAGCAAATCATCGCCGTCGCCCCCGAGCGTCCCATCCAAGAAATCACCAAAGCCGACCTCTTTGTCCTCTATACTATCCTCTACGAAAACAAAACCAAAAACACCCCCACCAAAGTCCTCATCAACGAAGGCATCGAACTCGCCAAGGAGTTCGGTAATGACAATTCCTTTGCCTTTATCAACGCCGTCTTAGAAAAATTATTAATTACTACCAATCAAGCCTAAATATGTCAGCTACTCCTCTTGACCTTACCAACTTTATTCAAGAACTCATCTCCACCCAAACCAACAACCCCATCGAGGATGTCCATCTAGGCGCCATTCTCACCACCGAACTCAACCTCACCCTCGAGGATATCCATCGCTTAGTTAAACAAATCGAGGAAGCTTACAATTCTCAAATCGTCCCCGAGGACCCTTCCCTCGCCCCCATCAGCCTCGACATCCTCTCCGATCCCGATGTCATCTCCGAAATCGAGACTGTTGGCGATTTAATCGACATCATCGCTAGCGAAATCGAATTAGGATAAATATATGAGAGCTCCCAAAATCACCCTCTCCGATGTTTCCTCAAAACTCCCCTTCCCTGAGTTCAAGAACAAAAACCTGCTCTTAACCGCCCTCTCCCATCGCTCTGCCCTCCATGAGCACCTAACTCCCTCCAAAGAATCTAATGAGCGTCTCGAGTTTCTTGGCGATGCCATTCTCGAGTTCCTCATCACCGACTTCCTCTACCATCGCCTCCCCCACGAACCAGAAGGAAAATTAACCCTCATCCGCTCCGCTCTGGTTAAAACCACCACTCTCGCCCAGATCGGACACGAACTTAATATGGGTGAGCGCCTTTTTATGAGCAAGGGCGAAGAAAAAACTAATGGTCGCAACAATGAATCTCTCTTGGCCAATAGTTTTGAGGCTCTGCTAGGTGCCCTCTATCTCGACCAAGGTATCGACGCCGTCACTGCCCTTCTCAAAAGAACCCTCATTCCCGTTTTTGACGAAATTATGCGCACCCATTCCTATCGCGACCACAAAAGCCACCTCCAAGAAATTGTCCAAGCTCGAGGGCTTGCCATTCCTGTTTATGAAGTTGTGAGCAGCATTGGCCCCGATCATGACAAGACTTTCACCATCCAAGCTGTCATCGACGGCGAAGTTCAGGGCGAAGGAGCTGGTAAGAGCAAACAGCAGGCTCAGCAGGCCGCCGCCGCCCAAGCGCTGGAGCATTACCATTAAACTATAGTAACCGGCTGTAAGCGATTATGAGGCGAAGAAAAAGGCCGAAAATACCGCTTTACAGTCGGTTAGACTGTGATATAATACGCCTTGTTACCTAAGACCACGTGCACCCCAATAAGTCGCGTCGAGGAAAAACACCTTTGTTTCTTCTCTGGTCTAGCTTAACACCAGAGATTTTTTATTTACAAAGGAAATTATGCCAAACAGTAAAAACCAAACCAACCTCGAGAGCCTCAAAGAAAGACTCGCTCAAGCTAAATCTGCCGCCATTGTTGACTACCAAGGTGTCACCGTCAACGAGCTCACTAACCTCCGCTCCAAGCTCAGAGATGTTGACAGTGAGTTTTTTGTCACCAAAAACACCCTCATCAACCTTGCTTTCGACAAAAACGCTGATGTCACCGCTTCTCTCAGCGGTATGAACGCTCTCATTTTGTCCTACGCAGACGAAGTCAGCGGCCTCAAAATCGCCTTTGACTTCCAGAAAGATAGCGAGAAGCTTACCATCAAAAACGGCTCCTTAAACGGACAAATTGTGGACGCTGATGCCATTAAGGCTCTCAGCAAATTACCCAGCAAGAACGAACTCATCATTTCCCTCATCTCCCGCCTCAACGGTCCTGCTTATGGCCTAGTCAATGTCCTACAGGCCGGTCCGCGCAACCTCGTTTATGCCCTCCAAGCTATTGCTAATAAATAATACTAATTAGAAATAAATAGAAAGAATATTTATGACCAAAAACGTTGAAAAAATCGTTTCCGCCGTTAAAGAACTCTCTTTAATGGAAGTCTCCGAGCTTGTCAAAGCACTCGAGGAGGAGTTTGGCGTCTCCGCCGCTGCTCCAGTAGCCGTGGCCGCCACAGGCGCCGCTGCCGCTGCCCCAGCAGAGGAGAAAACCGAGTTTGATGTCGTCCTAAAAGACGGTGGTAGCAACAAAATTGCCGCCATTAAAGCCATTCGTGTTCTCAAGCCAGATCTTGGTTTGAGCGAAGCTAAAACCTTCGTCGAAAGCGCTCCTAAGACCGTCCTCGAAGGCGCGAAGAAAGAAGACGCCGATGCCGCCAAGAAAACCCTCGAGGAGGCCGGCTGTGTTGTCGAGTTGAAATAATTTAGCTCATTCTGGACAAAAAAAGGATCGCCTAGGCGATCCTTTTTTTTGTAAATCTTGCACCACTTTTGCAACTACTTTGTCGGTTTTTATTCATATACTAGGAGGAATTGTTCTTTCAAATCTTCTTTGGAAACAGCAAGGTGGGTAAATAGTCCACCTTAGAAAGGAAGTCGATGATAAGACTTCTCAACTTCTTGTTTGGGGATTTGATCTCTATCGAGATTAAAAAACTTAAACAGGGGAAAAAGAAAATAGCCTTCACTTTCAAGAGCAGAGGCTAAATCCCTTTTTCAGGTGAGCATCCTTCATGCTCACCTTGTTGTTTCCAACAGTAGCCATACTATACCACACCCCCTCTCACCCGTCAAGGTGTAAGCGTTATTTTTTTCCCTATTGACTAATTGTGGTCTATTCTGCTAATGTGATAGTAACTTTAGCTTAGTATGATTAAAAGAAAGGTAAATTATGTCTGCAAAAGCAACAACTTCCGTCCAGAAAACCGGTAAAATTGAGGATGCCATCTCTCTCGACATCCACAATTTACCCGATCTCTTGACCGTTAAGGAAGTTGCCAACCTATTGCGCGTCTCCCCTCTCACCATCAAGCGCTGGGGAACTCGCGGCAAGCTCCAAGCCATTCGCATCAACTCTCGCGGCGATCGCCGCTATAAAAAAGAGGCTGTTCTCTGGCTTTTGGGCATCACCAAAGAAAAACCCGCCGACTCTTGACAATTTTAACCTAGTTTGCTATAATAGAGGCTAGAAAGGGTTAAGTGGTGTGGATCGCCCACACCGGACTTGATGCTACGGCACAAAGCCTACACCCTCGATAACTAATAATTCTTAATGTTTTGAGAATTGCTAGTTGTCGGGGGTTTTTCTTTGCTTCAAGGATGTTTGGCTAGTAATTCGAGGAACTCGATCAACGCCATCTGTCTTTTCGCCCTCCACGGCTGCCGCCCTAGCCTAAAAAGCCATTCCAGTCCCCATTTTTGCCACCTTTTTGGCGCTCGCCGCACTTTCCCCGTCAAGAAATCCACGCTTCCCCCAATACTCATCCCTGTTTTTACTCCTATTTCGCTCAAAAACGCCCTGTTTTCAATCAGCCATTTTTCCTGAGTCGGCGCCCCAAAAGCCACCAATAGTATATCTGGCTTTAATTGCTTGATTGCCTGTTTTACCGCTTCTGTCTCATTCTTAGTCATTTTCTTTATATTTTGATATCCCTCCAGCCAGTTTGTTATCATTCCATTTTTCATTCTAATCCGCCTAATTAAACCAATCTTACTATCGTCAGTTATATCAAAAGGTATGTTTGCTATATCACCATTCACCACAAAATTAGCATAAAATCCCCCCAGCACCAAAACCGTCATTTTTTGCCTTTCTGCCTCCTCTAAAATCCATGCTGTCATGTCTGCTCCCGTGATCCTCTCCGCGATAATTGTTTCGTCCTCTCCCTCAATCTCCTGTTTTTGCGCCTTTTTATCCAGCCGCCTCTTTTTCCTCAAGTACTTACTCGCCCAGACCACTCCCGCTCCATCAGGAATCAAATAATCCGCCGCCTGCAAATATCTCTTAAACTCCGCGTCTTTTCCCGCCAACACAATTTGCTCCGGATTAGGGGTAAAAATCAACTTAATCTGCCCCTTTTTACCCTTTTTCTGCCAGTTCCTCTTTAGCTCCTCCTCAAACTTTTCCCTCCTCTCTGCCCAAATCTCCAAATCAAACATCCTCACCATCTTTTGCTTTATCATAGTCCCTATTATATAATAATCTTCCATGCCAGTAAAAAAAGTCACCGCTTCTCCCAAAGTTACCCGACCACCCGCCAAGCCTAAATCCGATTCCTTCGCTCGTCGCTCCCTCATTGGCATCATCTACACCATCGTTTCCGCCTGTGTCATCATCGGCGGCACTTATATTGCCGTGCGCTGGGCCCGAGGAGACTTCCGTCTCGACCAAGTCGATCCTCTCAATCCCACCCTCGCGCGCGAAACCGGTCTCCTCTCTGTCACCTCCACCCCCCAAAAAGCCAGCGTTTATATCAACGATCGTTTCGTCACCGCCACCGACGATGTCCTCTATCTCGCCCCCGGCGAATATAACGTTAAAATTATCAAAGATGGCTACGCCACTTGGGAAAAAAATCTCACCATCAGCCGCTCTCTGGTCACCTCCACCGATGCCCTCCTCATTCCCAGTTCCCCCAGCCTCACTGCTCTCACCTTCACCGGCGCCCAAAACCTCTCCGTCTCCCCCGACGGCTTAAAAATCATCTACTACACTGCCTCCACCTCCGCCACCACCAAAAACGGCCTCTATCTTCTCGATATTAACGCCACCGGTTTCACTTCTTCCCCCAAGCTCCCCGTCCAAATCACCGACGACGCCCCCCAATTCGACCTCGCCAATGCCGAAATCATCTGGTCGGCCAATTCCAATCAATTCCTCTTAAAAACCGCCTCCGGCACTTTCCTCCTCTCTGCCTATTCCCTCTCCCCTCTCGAGAGCCAGCCCGACGTCACCTTCCGCGCCAATCAAATCATCGCCGATTGGGAGAGCGAAATGGTCCTGCGCGAGCGACAATTTCTCGCCCGCTACCCCGATGAAGTTCTGGAGCTCATCACCGACTCTGCCAAAAACGTTTATCTCTCCCCAGATAAGAAAAAACTCCTCTATACCGCCACTGCTTCCGCTGTCCTCCCCGAGCATATCCTCGAGGGCGTCATCAGCCAAAACTCCCAGCCTCAAACTCGCACTCTCGTCGCAGGCGGAGTGTATGTTTATGATCTCGAGGAAGATACCAATTTTGCCCTCGGTCAAGAAAAGGTCATCGCCGCCGAGGAAACTTCCCCCTATCTCACCAAACAACTCATCACCTCCGATTTTGCCTCACCTTCTGCCTATCTCAATCAACTCATCGTTCCCGACGATCTTCTCCAGACAGCCGACAACTTTAAGGTCTACCACTCCTCTCTCTACGCCGACACTTATCAGTGGCTTTCCGACTCCCGTCATCTCGCCCGCATCAGAGACGGCCAAGTTATGATCGTTTCTTATGACAATACCAACCCTGTTCTCCTCTACTCCGGCCATCTCGGCGAAAACTTCCTCTACCCTTGGCCCGACAGCTCCAAACTCCTCATCCTCACCTCCTTCGCCACTGGCAGCCTCGACAATATCTACGCTATTGAGATAAAGAAGTAAGCGCAGATAAACCTCAACACATAAACTTTCATAAATCGTGGATTTTCGAAGCTGAAAGTAAAAAGAGATTCGATACGTACTTTACGTACGTTGAGAATCGCTTTTTACCTCTCGAGCTGTGCTCGAGACTTTCAACGATGAAAATACCGATTTAGGGAAGTTTATTACCAATCAATTTCTTCTTGTCCGCAGAAAAGTAAGTACGTATTCGCCTGCGAAAAATGTCTACACCCAAAAAACCCATTATGCGCCGAGAACGGACTCGGATGCGCCGCCTCCAACACCAAATTACGCTCCGTATCTATCAATTCTTTTTTTGCCCTCGCGTCTCTCCCCCAGAGCAAATATACCACATTCTCCCGTTTTGCATTCACAATCCCAATCATTCTGCGCGTAAACTCCTCCCAGCCTATCCCTCGATGCGAAGCCGCCACATGCGCCTCCACTGTCAGTGCATTATTTAGTAATAGCACCCCCTGCTTCGCCCATCGCTCCAGATTACCGGTCTTGGGCATCGCCTTGCCCAAATCATTCTTTATTTCCAAAAAAATATTCTGCAAACTCGGCGGCATTCTTATTCCATCTCGCACACTAAAACAAAGCCCATTCGCCTGATTAAAATTGTGATAAGGGTCCTGCCCAATAATCACCACCTTCACTTCGTCCAAATCACACCATTCAAACGCCCGAAACACCTCATTTTTAGGCGGGAAAATCGTTTTTGTCTGGTAAGCATGGCTCAAAAACCCACTCAGCTCCTTAAAATACGGCTGTTCAAACTCCTCCTCCAGATATGGTGTCCAGCTATTTTTAATCATAACTATTGTTTTTCTCGACTTAAAATCTTTTCAGAGAAGAAAGATGAGGGGTAGAGTCATCTTTCCTTTACTCAATAATGGTATATTCACTTTTTTCAAGGCGTACGGTGCGATTCGGCCAAGTTTTCCTCAATTCCCGCTCTAACTGAGTCCAATTGCGAACCTCCTGCAAATCTGCAGGTATATCCCGACCATACCAATCCTCCAAAAAAACTTTACATAAGCTAATGGCACTTTTGCCATTACCATGCCGTGGTTTGAGCCACAATGCTCTGCAAACTTTTATCAGCGCCAGATTAACATGACTTTCACGACTACCTCGCGTCTCACGTACGCGGAACTGTTCTCCCAGCAATTCCTCGCTTACTTCTTGAGAAATAGGATCTCTCCTATCCTCCCACTTTGGGTTGGCAGTTATCTCTATTAACATTAACTTTCTCCTTTCTCTACCCCTCTGAAAAGATTTTAAAGATCGTCGGGGCGACAAGACTCGAACTTGCGACCTCTGCGTTCCGAACACAGCACTCTAGCCATCTGAGCTACGCCCCGCCTCCCACATTTTATCATGAAGTCCACCCCTTATGATATAATAAGTCATAACATGTCAGAAGTTGCCTCACCAGTTCCTCAAGAGATACTCTCTCCTCAAGAAGTTACCACTCCCTCCCTCACCAACTTTATTGATCAGCTCCCTCAAGACCCAGAAGTCGCCACCATCACCGAGATCTACCACCAACCCGACAAGCTCCCCCTCCCCTCCCCCGAGAACTATTCCGATACCCTCAAACAAATCCTCGAGTTAGCCAGAGAAATAGAGCCCTATACCAGCAAAATCAACCCCATCAACCTTCTCACTATCGACAATCTCAACGCCGTCAAGGCAGACTTCCTCGCCAACCCCACCCAAAACCCTGTTTTTACCTACCAAAAATCCACTACCGACCTCAAGGAAGCCTTCGGCGGAGACATCTCCTCCGTCGTCAATCATCTTAAAGAAACCAGACGCCAGCTCCTCGAAATCAAAACTGACCGCGGCTCCGTCGAGCAAATCGCCCGCTTTGTTTTAGGAGAAATTATCCGCGACCATCTCGCCGCTCTCGACCTGACCGAAGGTTTAGCCACCGCCAACGAAGCTCAAGTCAAAACTTCTCTGGGGCGCATCTACGGCCAAGAGTTAAGTCCCGCCACCATCTCCAGCGCCGAGCAACTCTTTGATTTCCTTAAGCAACCCTCCTCCCCAGAACACCAGCCAGCTGGCCTCGTCCCCGAGAACATTGTCACCACCATCGACTCTCTCCCTGATTTCCCTAGCAATGCCGCTGGCGTCGAGCAACTCGCCCTGCTGCGCGAACAAAACCCCCAACAAGCTGCCTACTACGCCGATGCCGCCCAAATTAAACACGCCTTCGAGTGGTCTCTCGAGCAATACTATCAACACTACGACGCTTCCCATGAACAACCTCTACCCCCAGAAAAAAAGTATCAAGTGATCATCGACCCCACTGCCAGCAGCATCGACGTCCGAGACAAATCTCCATTCGGAAAAACCGTCGTCGTCCCCGAGCACCGCATTGTCAAAGTTGATGCCCTCCTCAAGCTCATCGAGCACGAAATCGAGGCTCATGCCCGCCAAGGCCTCAACGGCAGCAGCGACAAAATCGGCGGCCTAGGCGGCGGCTCCCTCAAGATCAATGACGAAGTCCTCATGGAGGGCTTAGCCCTAGTTAATGAGGATCGACTCGAGCGCGAGCTATTCGGTCGCGAGCCCAAAATCACCGAGAGAAGAATCTATTACATCTTCACTGAGCAAATGGCTGCTCAAGGAAAAGACTTTGTCGCCACCTTTCGAGAAATCAGACCCAAAATTGCCGAGTTGTTCTTGGCGAGCGGCAAAGACATTGAGCAACAAAGCGCAGTCATCGACGACGAGGCTTGGCTAGTCACCTACCGCGCCTTCCGCGGCCATACCGACACTAGCAATCCTCTGAGTTTTGCTTCCCTCAAAGACCGCGCCTACCTCGAGGGCTATCTACTAGCCAACCAACTCCAAAAAAATAACATCTCTCATCTTAATGAGCTCGCTGTCCCCCAACTTAAAGCCCTACGTCTCCTCGCTCGCTTCGACGTCCAGCCCTCCAACCAAGACTTCCCTCATCTCGATTTAGCCAAACGCTACTACTCGGAGCACCTCTCCCCTGCCCTTGCAGCAGCTTAGCAAGGTTTCGCCCCTTTAGGCAAACTTAAACAAACTCAATATTTTGTACTTCAAAGCTTGGCTCCTCCAACACTGTAAACACTAAATCAGTAACCCCAAAAGGAATAGAGACAGGAGAGGCCAGAGAACCAGAAACAATGATTTCATCAGAAGAATTGGTAGAGACAGTAATACCTTGGTTAGTCCCAAAAGTAACATTAATCGCTCCCACTTTCCCAATAGTTAAGGCAAAAGGAATATTTTTAATCACTGAGAGATAGATCTCAGAAGAAGTGGAGGAAGAAACAGAGATCTGACCAGTATAGTAAGCAATAGAGGAAACTCCAGCAGAATCAGTGATGGTAAGTGGGAAGTTAGTTAATTGGGAAGGAGATAAGCCTAAAAGAGAAGAAGCAGGAATAACTATCTCCCATGCCACCACTGAGCTAGTAGTAGGATAAGTCTGAGATACATAATCTATGCCATTAATAGTAGCTTTAATGGTCACTGACTGGCTTGAATCTAAATCCGTAAAGGTACCACTAAGGACTAAAGGAGTATAAGGAGTAATCACTTGATTATGATTAGCATCATTAATCTCCACCTCCGGAGTACTATTAACATAGTAGCTAATACTCTCCACTGCCGATACATTACCTACCGTATCCCTTGTTTGATAGTATAGAGTATGAGTAGCTGCAGCAATGGTATGACCAGTGGTGGTTAAGTTACTAGGAGGAGTTCCTGTTACCCATGATGGAGAAACATCCCCAGCAGCAAAAACTGTATCCCACTGTGTTCGGTATGCCCCTATCCCTGCTCCACTACCATCACTGGAAGTGGAAAGGTTAATCCCTGTGGGAGCAGTACAATAAATAGTAGTAATCCCAGTACATAAAACTCCTCCTACTAAAGAAACAGTATTGGTGGGAGCTGATAGATCTAAGATAAAACTCACTGACTTATTAGCCGAATAACTATATCCATCATATACTCTAATGTAGATGGTATGAGATCCGGCAGTTAATCCTGAGGGGAGATTTACTGTTCCCGACCAAGGTTGATTACTACCATTGGCAGTTAGGGTAGTTAAGTTAGACCAACTCCCTGCGGTACTATCTATTTGGTATTGGATGGTTAGGGTTTGGCCTACATCTAAGTCATTTACTGTTCCTGCTAGGGTTAGGCTAGAATACCCACTAACATAACTGGCAAAGGCTCCGATGCTAGGGTCAGCTGAGTTGGCTACTGTGGGATCAGAAGGCTCTAGGGCATAGGGATCTGTATAGGTGCCCTGTCCGGAGTAGATGGGGATTGAAGATTGGAGGTAGAGCCAAGGCAGAACCCCACGGCTGACATCCGAGTAGTTATAGCCGAGCGAATTCGTCGCGGTGCTCGCATTAACATTGAACACGCTCGTCGCGTAGCCAGAAGTCAGACTTCGAAGCCAAGGGTAGTAGGGACGTTTAAGGTAAGCAGTTTGATTAAACTTATTAGTAGCAGTGGTAGCTAGACCATCTACTGTAGATCCTGTTTGATTACAGCCAGCAGCACCGTAGCGAGCCAAACAAAAGGCATAGCCCAAGGTTCCGGAGGGAGGATAGTAACCATAACCATAGAGGCCTCCCAACCATTCTTCTACTGAGGGGAGGGAGACGCGAGAGGTCATAGTGCAGGTGCCTGAGGAACCAATAGTTCCAGTAAAGGTAGCTCCTATGTTGCCATAGGGAGTAGTATTAGTGGAGGTTTGGCAATTACCGGAAGAAATAGCCCCAGTGCCGGAGGTCCAAGGAATCCCGATCATATTGAAGGTTCTAGAGGGTATGGCGGTGGCCTTGGCCACTCCTCCGATAGTGGCGGGGAGAGAGTTATAGAAGTTTTCTAATTGCATCAGGATATGTTGACTTTGGCGGCCACCACCTAGGTCATTATTGTAGGTGGTATTACCAGCATTAGAGTTCCATGAGGTGCCAGACCAGCGTTTTTCGTTATTGGTGTCATATGCATAAGTACAATCCGCACTTCTCCAAGCGCAGTAGTTATCTATCATAATAAACCCGCGAGTGGTGGCATCGGAGAGGCCGGAGTACATTAGTTTGTAGGGTTCGGCGGTGGCACCATTGGAGGTGCAAGTAGAGGCGCCACACATAAAGGTACCTGAGTTGGGAGCTATTTGGATGATTTGACCCTGAGTGAGATTACTAAGAGTGCCACTCGGAGGCATAATCTCTGGATCTTTGTTTATCTGATATACATTCGCCGTGTTGTATGCTGCGGCGCTGGTAGATACATTCCCCGCATTATCCCTAACGCAAACATAAATGTTATTCGTACCAGCACTGAGAGTGATGGAGGTGCCTACGGTACCTCCTGAGGTGCAGGCAGAGTTGAGGTTGTTGGTGGTGGAGTAGCGGGTCTCAGCCAAGCCGGAGCCGCCGGTGTCGGCGGGAGAGATGGTGAGGGAGGTGGAGGTGGTCCAGCTGGAAGTGCCGGTGGGAGATGGGGAGAGGGTGAAGGTGGGAGCTACTGTGTCTAAAACCACGTAGGTGGGGAACGGACCAGCTATATTGATGTAATTGCCAACACAGTCATATATGACTCCATGGATGGTATAGCTGCCATTGGGAAGTGCGGAATAGGCAATAGAGTTTGAGGCCTGTGAGGTAGTCCTCGGAGAAGGGGTGATCGGGCCATAAAGCCAATGCTGGTAGGTACAGATTCCGCTGCCACTATCAGTGGCGGTATAAGCGATGGTGAATCCAGTGGCAGAGTAATAGCTGGTGGTATTAGTGCAAGATACACTATTACAGGTGACATTGGTGGCTGTGGGGACTGTCTTATCTAATCTAAAACTTAGAGTTCCTGTTTGAGCAGAATAGGCTACTCCATCATAGGTTCTAGTCATTACTGTATGATTTCCTTCGGTTAAACCACTTACATTGACACTAAAGCTGTAGCTCCTAGTCCCAGTACCGGCTACTAGATTCTGTCCTGCTGTCCATGCTCCTCCATCTATACTATATTGGATGGCTTGGGTTTGGGTATCGGGATCAGTTACTGATCCCGATACGGTGATATCGGTATATCCACTTACGGCACTTCTCCATGGGTTTCCTGCTGGGTTGGTGATGGTGATAGTGGGGGTGGTGTTGGGAATACCTAGCTCATAAGGAGAGGCATACGTCCCAGCTCCAGACAAGATTGGGATTGAAGATTGAAAATAAAGCCAGGGAAGAACTCCACGGTCGAAGTTCGCGTTTTCACTGAAGAGCGAATACCCCGCGTTGTCCGCGCGAACACGGAACACGTCCGTCACGTAGCCCGAAGCCGGACTACGAAGCCAAGGGTGGTAGGGACGTTTAAGGTATCCGGATTGATTAAACTTGTTGGTGGCGGTGGTAGCCAGACCATCTACTGTAGAACCTATTTGATCGCAGCCAGCAGCACCGTATCTGGCTTGACAAAAGGCGTAGCCTAAGGTTCCGGAGGGAGGGTAGTAACCAAAACCATAAAGTCCTCCTAGCCATTCTTCATAGGAGGGAAGGGAGACACGGGAGGTCATAGTACAAGTTCCAGTAGTACCAACGGTTCCAGTGAAAGTAGCTTGGATATTACCATAGGGAGTAGAGTTAGTGGAGGTTTGGCAATTACCGGAAGAAATAGCCCCAGTACCGGAGACCCAAGGAATCCCAATCATATTGAAGGTTCTAGAGGGTATGGCGGTGGCCTTGGCGACACCTCCGATGGTGGCGGGGAGAGAATTGTAGAAGTTTTCTAATTGGATGAGAATGTGTTGACTTTGGCGGTCGCCACCCAAGTTATTACTTTGGGTAGGATTACCATAGTTAGAGTTGAATGAGGTTCCATACCAAAGCTTATTGTTGGTAGTATTATATGCATGAGTACAATCTGCGCTTCTCCAAGCACAATAATTATCCACCATGATAAAGCCACGAGTGGCACCGTCGGAGAGGCCAGAGTACATCAGTTTGTAGGGTTCGGCGGGGGCGCCATTGGTGGTGCAGATTTCAGCCCCACACATATATGTTCCCGAGTTGGGGGCGATTTGGAAAATCTGGCCGATACTCATGCCGCCGAGGGTAGTCTGGGCAGAAACGCTTTGAGGATTCCCCGCCAGCACCCCTGCCATAACCACCCCCACCACTAATAAACAAATCCCTGCCGAGAAAAACTTTGTTTTTAGGGAACTAACAAATCCTATTTGTGTGTGTGTGTGTGTGTGTGTGTGTGTGTCTGGAGAAGCTATCTGTGCTTAGACAGACGCAGCGGAAAGATGGCAGAATTGTCCAGCGGAAGAACACCATGGTAATAGTATAACATAGAAAACTTCCCTTAGTGATTTTTTACTTTCTCCCTCCCTCCCAAAGGCCAAACCAAGTTTTCTCCACCAAGAAAAAGCCTATGAGGTTTGGCCTGTGGGAAGGAGTGAGGGGGAAGTAAATTATAAAGATAGTTTTTAATCATATAAACTCAATTTTCTGTACCTGAGTAGAAGGTTCATCTAAGATGGTAAAGACAAGAGTAGTAACCCCAAAAGGAATAGAGACGGGAGAGGAGAGGGAACCAGAAACAATGATTTCATCAGAGGAGTTGGTAGAAACGGTGATGCCGGAGTTAGTACCAAAGGTAACATTCATTGCTCCCACTTTGCCAATAGTTAAAGAGAAGGGGATGTTTCTCATCACTGAGAGATAGATCTCAGAGGAAATAGAGGAGGAAAGAGTAATCTGGCCAGTATAGTAGGTAGTAGAAGAAACTCCAGCAGAGTCAGTTACTACTAAAGGGAGATTGGTTAACTGAGGAGGAGATAGACTTTGGAGAGAGGAAAAGGGAATGACTATCTCCCAAGATACAGTACCTGTTGTAGTGGGATAGGTCTGAGATACATAGTCTATACTATCAATGGTAACTTTAACAGTAACTGTTTGAGTAGGATCTAAGTCAGTAAAGGTACCACTAAGGACTAAGGGAGTGTAGGGAGTAACTACTTGGTCATGACTGGTGCCACTGAGACTGATCTCCGGAGTATGGTTGATATAGTAACTAATGCTTTCTACTACGGATACATTACCTAGTTTATCTCTGGTTTGGTAATACAGAGTATGAGATTGTCCTGAGGTGGTATGACCAGTGGTAGCTAAATTACTGGGAGGAGCTCCGGCTGTCCAAGAGGGACTAACATCCCCAGCAGCAAAGGCCGTATCCCACTGAGTACGATAGGCATCTAGACCAATGGTGAGGTCACTACTACTGAGAGATATGCCAGTAGGAGGAGTACAGTAGATGGTGGGGATGCCAGTACATAAGACTCCTCCTACTAAACTAGCTGTATTAGCGGGAGGAATATCATCTAGGTAGAAACTTGCTGTTTTATTACCTGAGTAACCATAACCATCATATACTCTAACATAGACAGTGTGGGTGCCATCAGTTAGTCCTACGGGGAGAGTGATGGTACCACTCCAGTTTTGGTTAGTGCCATCGGCTACGAGGGTAGTTAGGTTAGACCATGTCCCACCAGTACCATCTATTTGGTATTGGATGGTCAGAGTTTGCCCGATATCTTCATCTTTGGCGGAGCCGGCCAATACTAAGCTGTTGAAGCCGGAGACATAGGAGGCGTAGGCTCCGATGTTGGGGGTGGTGTTTTCTAGGGTGGGATCAGAAGGCTCTATGGTATATGGGTCGGCATAGGTGCCTGAGCCGGAGTAGATGGGAATTGAAGATTGGATGTAAAGCCAGGGCAGAACCCCATAGTTGACATTCGAGTCGTAAGCGTAGAGAGAACGCGTCGCGGCGTCCGCAAAAACACGGAACACGTCCGTCACGCTGCTCGAAAGCGGACTTCTAAGCCAAGGGCGATAAGGACGTTTAAGGTATGAAGCCTGATCAAACTTATTATAGGCAGTAGTAGCAATACCATCTACTGTAGAACCAGCTTGATTGCAACCAGCAGCCCCATATCTGACCTGACAAAAGGCGTAGCCTAAGGTTCCGGAGGGAGGATAGTAACCATAACCATAGAGGCCTCCCAGCCATTCTTCATAGGAGGGGAGGGAGACGCGGGAGGTCATGGTGCAAGTTCCAGTGGTACCAATAGTACCCACAAAGGTGGTTCCTATGTTTCCATAGGGAGTAGAGTTAGTGGAGGTTCGGCAATTACCTGAGGAGATAGCTCCTGAGCCTGATACAGCGGGAATGCCAATCATATCGAAGGTTCTGGAGGGGATGGCGGTGGCCTTGGCTACTCCGCCGATGGTGGAAGGTAAAGAATTGTAGAAGTTTTCTAATTGGATGAGAATATGCTGACTCAGGCGGCTACCGCCTAAGTCATTACTTTGGGTGGTATTACCATAGTTAGAGTTCCATGAGGTGCCATACCAGAGCTTAGTGTTAATAGTATTATATGCCTGAGTACAATCCGCACTTCTCCAAGCGCAGTAGTTATCTATCATGATAAAACCTCGGGTGGTGGTGTCGGAGAGGCCGGAGTACATTAGTTTGTAGGATTCGGCAGCGGCACCATTACCGCTACAGCTTGCGTTACTACACATATATGTCCCCGCGTTGGGGGCGATTTGGATGATTTGGCCCTGAGTGAGATTACTAAGAGTGCCACTCGGAGGCATAACCTCCGGATCTTTGTTTATCTGATACACATTCGCCGCATTATAAGCGCTGCTGCTGGTAGAAACATTACCGGCATTATCTCGCACGCAGACATAGATATTATTCGTCCCCGCCGAGAGAGTAACCGAAGTCCCCACACTCCCTCCGCCAGTACAAGTGCTATTTAGATTATTGGCGGTGGAGTAGCGGGTTTCGGCGATGCCGGAGCCGCCGGTGTCTGAGGGGGTGATAGTTAGGGAGGTAGAGGTTGTCCAGCTGGAGGTACCGGTGGGTGTGGGAGAGGGGTGTAGGTGGGAGGAGTGGTGTCGATTAAGGCAGCATTAGAAGTACAGGCTCGGGTATT
>WRMU01000010.1 GCA_009776965.1 Microgenomates group bacterium
GAAAGTCTCGAGCACAGCTCGAGAGGTAAAAAGCGATTCTCAACGTACGTAAAGTACGTATCGAATCTCTTTTTCCTTTCAACTTCGAAAATAATCCATTTATGCTTCGCTTTAACATTTTATGCTTCGCTTTAACATTTACTCGATCTATGCTTATTTTTTAATTTCTAACACGAAAATCCTCGATTAAGGAAAGCTTTCTATATGGAGACGGATGTGTATATTACTATAATTTAATGTATAATACAGTACATGAGTAGCCTTTTTTTACCCAAGAGACTGGTGAGTTGGGGGATAAGTGTTTTTATATTGATCTTTTTGGGGCAGTTGATTGTTTTCACCATGATGGATGTGATAGCTGATTTGCCAAACGTGGCGCTATTGTCGGTGGCTCCAGAGCGAGCAACAACCAAAATCTATGACCGAAACCATTATTTGCTATATAGCATTTATGTAGATGAAAACCGCAGCAATATTCCTTTGACCCAAATGGGGCAAAATATTATTGGAGCGACGATTGCTAGCGAGGATCGGGACTTTTATCGTCATGATGGATGGTCGATGACTGGTTTTGCTCGAGCAACGATGCGGATTTTGGGAGGGCAGAATATTCAGGGTGGCTCAACTATCACCCAACAATTGGTGAAAAATAGATTGTTGGATAGATCAAAAACGCTAGACAGAAAATTGAAAGAATTGATTTTGGCGGTGGCGGTGGAGCGAACTTATACTAAAGATCAAATTATGGAAATGTATTTGAATAATGTTAGTTACGGAGGAGTGGTTTATGGCATAGAGCAGGCGGCGGTAACTTATTTTGGGAAGAATGCCAAAAATCTATCTTTGGCGCAGGCAGCCTATTTGGCTAGTATTACTTCGGCGCCTTCGATTTATGCGCCTTTTGCGGGGAACTTGGATAGAGCGATAAATAAACAACAGGAGGTGTTGCGCCAAATGTTGGCGCAGGAGTTGATTACGAGCCAGCAATATGAGGTGGCGATAAATGAGGAGTTGCGTTTTTTGCCTAATGTCACCCAAATTAAGGCGCCGCATTTTGTGATGTATGTGCGGGATTATTTGGAAAAAATGTATGGGGAAGATACGGTGGCGATGGGAGGGTTGGAAGTGGTGACAACACTGGACCTTAACTTACAACAAAGTGCACAGATAGAATTACAGCAACAAGTGTATGCCTTAAAATCGCTGCGAGTGGGCAATGGGGCGGTATTGATTACTAATCCTAAAACAGGAGAGATTTTAACGATGCTGGGGAGTATTAATTATTGGGATGATAGTAATGATGGACAAACTAATGTGTGTTTGGCTCAGCGCCAGCCGGGGAGCTCGATTAAACCCTTGACCTATGCGCTGGCTTTTTTGCGAGGGTATAGTCCGGAAGATAAAATACTGGATGCGCCGTTTAAGTATGTTGACCCTTGGAGCAGGCAAGTGTATGCTCCAGTGAATTATGATGGTGAGTATCGAGGGATGGTGAGCTTGCGTCAGGCTTTGGGTTCCTCTTACAATATTCCGGCAGTCAAGCTGTTGAATGAGCTGGGAACAAGTAATTTAATTGATTTGGCGGAAGACATGGGAATTACCACTTGGAAGGAGAGAAACAGGTATGGGTTGAGTTTGACGCTGGGGGCGGGGGAAGTGATGATGACGGATTTGGCGACGGCTTATGGGGTGTTTGCTAACTTGGGGGAAAGGGTGGATCTAAATCCAATTTTGGAAGTGCGCAATAAAGAGGCCCAAACAATCTATCAGAATCCTTGTGCGCTTTTGAGTGATTGTGTGGGCAGGTCACAGAGAGTCTTACCAGCGAGGATAGCTTATCAAGTGACGGATATTTTGAAAGATAATAAGGCGCGCACACCTGGGTTTGGTTCTTTGAGCGTGATTAATATTGCGGAACAGGAAGTGGCGGTGAAAACGGGGACGACTAATAGTTTGCGGGATAACTGGACGGTGGGTTATACCACTGACAGGCTGGTGGCGGTATGGGTGGGGAATAATGATAATTCACCCATGAGTAGGATTGCTTCGGGAGTGACCGGAGCGTCGCCGATTTGGAATAAGGTGATGAGATTAACTTTGGCAAAACAAGATCAAGTGGCGCATAAGTTTATGGTCCCTGACGGAATACCAGTTGCAACAGCAAGCTCACAAGTGAGGTCACTAGCAGAATCGCCACGCCAGTCCACAGCGACTGTTTCTGGCGCTTTGCTTTCAGCTCTTTAATGAGGCGTTTATGCTCGCGCAGTTTCCTGCGAGCTTCTTTTTCTACTTCTAGCTGGGCAGCTTTATCGGCAATTTCTTTGAGTTCTTGGGGGCTTTTATCCTCAAGTTGTAGATCTTCGCGACTCAAGGTGGTCTTTTCCATAATTATTCTCCAGTGCGTAAAACAATGACGGCATCATATTTGGCAATGGCATCTTCGGCTTGGTAGTTTTCTTGATTGGTGTCATGGGAGAGGTTGAGCTCAGAATCTCTTTTTAGACCAGCGATGAGATCGAGGTTGGGGGTTTTGAGGAGCACTAGATCGCCGCTTAAGCCTTCATAATCACCGGCGGCATCATAATCACCAGCGGCATTGCCGGTAACTACCTCTTTGTAGCCGGCAGCATTGAGTTTAGCTTTGATTTTTCCGGCTAAACCGGAGACGTTGGTGGCGTTAACCACGAGAATGGAATATTTGGCGGGATCAAAATCTTCCTCGGGTTCCTCAACTTGAGCGGAGGTAGTGGCATCTGGGATGTCTTCCGGAGTGGGATCGGGAACAATGTTTTCGATCGGGGGGTCGTCGAGGGACTCATCATTTACTGAGGAGTCGAGGACACCTAGAAGGATCTTGCCCAAGATGCAGCCAATGGCGATGGTGGCGACAATAATGATGAGGGCGATGATTAGAGGGCGGCGCGACTTCTTCTTTTTTTCGGGGGATTTAGTTTCACTCTTGATTGATGGAGTAGCGCTATTATCATCTTCTTTTTCTGGCGTCTCCTCTACTTTGTTGTCGAGCATGACTTTTTGTTTGGCGACCACATCGGCGAGGGTTTGGTCGAAATCACTGTCATGATCGTCACTAGGCAGGCTCTTGATGAGGTTGGATGGAGTGGCGGGTGGAGCGTCTAAAGTCTCTGGTTCGGTGATTGATTTGGGCTCAGTCTCAGGAGGAGACTCGGGCTTTGATTCTAGCTCGGGCTCTGATTCAGGCTCAGGCTCGGGTTCTGACTCTGGCTCAGGTTCTGGAGTAGGCTCGGGCTCGGGTTCTGGTTCGGGTTCTGACTCTGGCTCAGGTTCTGGTTCGGGCTCGAGAGCTATTTTTTCTAATGGTTCTGTTGGAGTTTCTGGAGCGGGTTGGGCAGCAGGGGGAATATTAGCAAAGGACTGGGCGGAAAAACTAATCAGTAAACTGCCGCTAGTCATGATGGCTCGCCAAGCGTTTTCTAGATAGGCTTTAACAGGAGGAGCAATATTATCGTCGCTAATGGTTCCAGAGAGTTGCTGGACAGGGAGAATCCCTTTGAGTTCGCGCTTGAGGAGATTTTCCAATCTGGCCTCAGTCATGAGATAGATGATTTGAAGGTTGGGTTCTTGCTGCTTGAGGGTTTTGAGATGGTCGATGAGGGCGGCGGAGTCGGAGGGAGAGAGCTCGGTGGTTTTTTCGAGGCCCAGATAGTGCTGGGAGAGATAGATTTTGTCTTCAATATGAATGAGAGAGAGGGCTGGCTCGAGACCGATAATGGGTTTGGTTAGCCAACTGAGGGCCATAACTTGAGAGATGATTAAATCGGCATTCTCTTGGAGGTGAAAAAGCTGGTCGAGAAGTTGTTTTTTGATGGCGGCGGTTTGGACTTGGCTCTTATCTTTGAGCTTGAGGAGAACTTCGTGTTGTTTGAGGCTGTCGGCGGGGGCGGGGTCGAGGTAATCGGCGATATCGGAGTCAGAAGTGTGGGGGACGCTATGCATGTCTAGCTCGAAAAGTTGATCGGGCAGGACTAGATGGTAGGTAGTTGGCTCAATTTTGGAGAAAAGCTTGGCTAAATTGACGGTGTTGAGGCTATGGTCTTCGTTGATGAAAGAGCCATTGATTTGGCGCAGGGTGGCAATTTCCCAAAAAGGTGAGATTTTAGCTTTATTAAAGGTGGCCACTAATGCCAATTTGTCTAAAACAACGAGAAGTGAAGCGATCTGCGACATAGTAAGGGCTCTTTTATTTTGTTTGATTTTAGTATAACATTAGTATAACACAAGTTTTTTGTTTATGTATAACTTATATCTACAAGTAAAATCGGTTTTGGAGCGGGAGTTGACGGGATGGCATTTTAATGGTGCGGGCGAGTGGTTGAGTGTGGTGGTGATGTTTTTAGCGGTGTTTGTGCTTCTTCGAGGAGGTCGGAAGGTGGTCTTATATGTATGTGCAAAGCTGGAAAATCCAGAAATGTTAGATGGCTGGGATATTGTGAGTGATTTTGTGAGCCAATTAAATTACTTTTTTTCGGTCAGTTTTGCGGCTTATGCAGCTACTTTGGTGGTGAGACTGCCGGAATTGTTAGAAATCATTTTTAATAGAATGTTTGTGGTGATTATGGCGGTGTATTTGGTGTTAATGCTCAAGCGTTTATTAGTGGATGTCTTTAAGGTGGCGGGACAAATTGGCAAGAAAGATAATGTGGTGGATAAAACGGCAGTAACTTTTTTTAGAGTGGTGGTGAGTATTTTGTTGTGGGCAGCAGCGGTGGTGATGGTTTTGCAAGGTTGGGGATTTGATGTGAGTGTATTACTGGGGGGACTAGGAATTGTGGGTATTATTGTGGGGTTGGCTTTTCAAAGCGCCATGAGAGATGTCTTAGCTTTTTTCTCTATTTATCAGGACAGAACTTTTAAGGTGGGGGATTATATTGTGACGCCGAAAGTGTCGGGGACGGTGCGCGAAATCAACATGCGCTCGACGCGCCTTCAGGCGGCAAAAGGGCATAATGTGGTAATTTCTAATCAAAAGCTGGTGGACGATATGGTGTCAAATTATGGACGACTTAAGGAAAGAACGGTGTTTTATTCGCTAAAAATTGATGCTTCAGTTGGATTAGCGAAACTGGAGAACTTAAGTGAGATAGTGAAGGACATGTTTGAGAATGATGAACAGGTGAAGGGAGATGCGGAGCTTAAGAGGGCTTTTATTGATGAAATTACTGACAGAGGGTTTACTTTTGAAATAGTATATACAGTGCGGGATGCGGACTATGGGACTTATGTGCAGATTAAGCAAAGGGTGAACTTGGCCCTAATCAAGAGATTTAGGCAGGAAAAGATTAAGTTAGATGACACTGGGCAGTTAGAGGTGGTTAGCTCCGACGCAAAGTGATGAGATGGATTTGGGGCTGATTAAAGAAGCGCAGATAAGGCATTTCGGTACCAATACCCTGAGAAATTAGGAGAGTGGTCTGGTTAACTTGTTGCCAGCCGCGGACGCGGCGCTTGGCGATGAGATCGCCGATATTGAAGGGAAGGTGTTTGGGAAGGGGAAAGATTTGGCCGCCGTGGGTATGACCGGTGAGCATAAGATCTATTTTGATATGGGCAGGAAGGGAGTCAACTAATTGGGGTTGGTGGGAGAGGAGAATGGCGAGAGTGCGATGGTCTGGTTTTTGTTTCATGGGAGTGAGGTCTGGCTTTTCGTTCCAAGTGTCCCCCACTCCGCCCAAGCGAATGCGCTGTAACCCCTTCCAAATCCAGACAGCATGATTGTCTAGACATTTAATTTGATGCATTTTGAGGATGGTGCGAGTCTGGGAGGCGCCGAGGCTTTTATGGTCGTGGTTGCCTAAAACGGCGTATTTGCCCAAGGGAGCGCGAATATTGCTCAGGAGGCGCATCTGCTCGGTGAGGTAGTCAGCTTTTTTTCGAGGGAGAACTTCGCTTTGGATATAGTCTCCGCCCAAGAGAAGCAGGTCTGGCTGCAGGAAAGAGATTTTTTTGGCTAAGCGTTCAAAAAACTTTTTATTGGTTAAAAAAGGGCTCATGTGGGTGTCAGAAATAAAAACTAAGCGAGTGCCATCAAAATTGGAAGGAACAAGGGGGCTAATAAAGTCTTTTTTGTCAATTTCGATAATGGCGGTCTCGAGGAGGGTTTGGAAGACTAAGCCGGTGGCGAGGAGGGCGTTGAGGACGATCATAATGTCTATTATATCTGATATAATAGACGAAATGAAAGTAGTTTTGAGATTGGTGTTAGTGATAACGCTTTTTTTAGGGAGTATGGCGGGAGTGGTGAGGGCAAACGAGAGCGATTATCAGATTGTATTAGAAACGAAGGTGGAGATTGGGGAGAACGGACAGATGACGGTGACAGATAAGTGGCAGGTGACTAATTTAACGGCAACGAAATATTTGGCAGAGTTTGGCTATGAGGTGGATGGGGAGGTAAAAAATATTAAGAGTTCGGAGCAAAAACTGAGTGTTTCGACGCAAAAAAATGATGGAGAGGGGAGTTTGGTACTGATAAAGATGACAGAGCCGGTGGTGGGGGAGCAAAAAACTGCCACTTGGGAAGTGAGCTATGAATTGAATAGTAATGTGGTCTTACTAAACAGCCAGCCATTGTTGGCGGTAGTGAAAATGCCAAGTATTGTTTTTGAGGGACAGATAGATGAGCAAAGCAGGGAGGTTGTTTGGGAGGAAAGCTGGGGTGAGCCGCGACTAGAGGCGGGAGAAATACTAATTTTTGGGGAGAAGCAGAGATTACTGTTGACGGCACAGATGGAGCGGAAAAATATGGCGAATGCGCCGATGAACGTGGAGATAAATATACCGAGAACGCCTTTAGTAAGCATTGAGCCGCTGCCGGAGAAGATCAAAGAGTTGAGCGATGGAAGAATGGTGGCAACCTTTTTGAGCAAGGAACAGGAGGAATTGCATATCCAATATCAGAGCGTGATTGAAATTGAGCCGCAGGAATGGATAGAGATTAGTGGAATGAGTGGGCAGATGGAGCTATTGTGGGAGCAGCTGCTGGTGATTAATGATATGGGTGCGGGTGAATGGCTGGGGTGGCTGGCGGAGCAGTGGGGCGAGGAATTGGGAGATGGGCAGCTGGAGCTACAGCTCTTGCATGAGGATGATAGAATAGAGATAAGTGAGGAGATTGCGCAAATCGAGCGTGAAAGCGAATATGAGCAAAAAGAAAGAACGAGAGAAGTATTATTTATGGCCGGTATCATCGGGGGAGCTATCGCCGGAATCGGGGGTTTACTGGTTCTTATCAGAAAAAAAAGAAATCCTCTACGTCGGTAAGGCAAAAAACTTAAAAAATAGGCTATCTTCTTATAAGGTTTTGACGGGCAAGTCCAGCAGAATTGCTCAAATGCTGGAGAGGGCGCGTTATGTGGCTTGGCAGAGCATGCGTAATGAGTTGGAGGCACTGCTGGTGGAGGCGGAATTGATTAATATCCATCAACCTCCCTTTAATACTTTGCTCAAAGACGATAAATCGCCACTGTATATTATTTTTACTAATGAGGATTTTCCGAGAGTGTTGAAGGTGCGCTCAAGGGACTTGCGGCTAAAAAAATATCAGAAGGTGGTGAAGTTTGGGCCTTTTCCTTCGGGTTATAAGGTGAATGAAGTGCTAAAAATTGCGCGACGGATTTTTCCTTGGTGCAATCAAAAGCGGAGTAAAAAGACTATCAAAACTAAAACTAAACCTTGTTTCTATCATCATTTACGACTTTGTTCTGGGGTGTGTACTGGAGAGATAAGTCGGGAAGATTATGGCGAGATGATGGGTAATTTACAAAACTTTTTGCGAGGAAAAAAGACTTTGTTATTGAGGGACTTGGCGAGAGAAATGAAGCGAGAGGCAGCGAGGGAGGAATATGAAAAGGCGGGGAGGACAAGGGATAAGATAAAGCTAGTTGAGGAAGTGACAAGCGAGAATTATAGACTGCGACAAGGTTTTTTCCTGCCGACTTTATATGATAATGCTCAAGGTGGGAGAGAAAGTTTAGTTTATTTGCGCTCAATACTGCATGATTATCTGCGATTGCCTGCGGATTATCAATTGCGGCGAATTGAGGGTTATGATGTGTCTAATACTTCGGGAAAGAAGGCGATGGTGAGTATGGTGGTGGCTATTGAGGGGGAGATGAGGGCCGATGAATATCGGTTATTTGGAATTGATAATAAAAATGAGCCGGATGACTATTTGATGCATAAAATGGCGCAAGAGAGAAGACAAAAACATTTCGCGGATTGGGGGAGGCCAGATTTGATAGTTATTGATGGCGGGAAGGGGCAAGTACGAAGTGCTTTGAAGGCTTATGATTATCAGATGGCAGTGCCGATTATAGGGTTGGTGAAAAATCCGGATAGAATTGTATTGCCGATAAAGATTGAACGAAGCGGAAAAACGGCCAAAATTGAATATAAGATTTTGTCTTTAGCGGTGGATGACATGGCATTAAAATTACTCTCGAGGATTAGGGATGAGGCGCATAGGTTTAGTAAGAGGGCGCATTTACGCAGGAGAGAAAAAGACTTATTTGATTAAAACTCTCTGTAAGCCGAGTATTTTCGCTCTTTTTCTTCGCTCTATAAAATTCATTTACGTCTAGTAAACTAGAATTTTATTCCGCTCGAGAAAAGACCGAAAATCCTCACTTACAGAGAGTTTTGTTAGCTCGTTTTTTGAGGTATAATATGGGTGGCGAGCCCAAGTGTTGGAATGGTAGACAAGCATGACTTAGGATCATGTGCCGACAAGGCGTGCAGGTTCGAGTCCTGTCTTGGGTACAAATAGTTATAGTGATGTTATTTCTTCTAGACTTTCAATTCGGGTTACATTGCTAGGCATTCGGTCATTGATGAAACGCCTCCTTCTGTCAACCAAAAACCCCGTTGCGTTTGGTAATTTTTCGTAGCCTTTGAAGTTTTTTAATTTATCATCAATCAAAACAACCCGACTATATTTTCCGCTCCCCATCATTAGCTCAATTAGTTTTGTCTTATCTTCAGTCTCGGCGAATAAGACTTCGTGCGTCAATTTGCTAACTTTGATTTTAATCCTCTGCCACGATTCTTCACCGTAGGTGAATATCGTAAAGTCAAACTTGCTTATAAAGCTTTCTGCATCGGGATAGAGAAAACTTTTTGGTGGATAATCAATTAGATCGTCTGGACCGTTTGGCGTTTCTCCCGACATGGCTGCGGATAATGCTTGGTGCCAACTTTCCGTGTCGAATAGCGTTCTGTCCAAATCTACGAGGATTAATTCTTGCATGGCTTTGATTATAACTTAAGAATGGCAAGTTTTGTGGTATAATATTAGTGGTTTTATTGTTATTTGGTTTTCGCGGGAATAGCTCAGTTGGCTAGAGCGTCTCCTTGCCAAGGAGAAGGTCGCGGGTTCGAGTCCCGTTTCCCGCTCACTTCGGGACACTTCTCGGCCAATTTTTAATAAATAATTATGAATAATGACCCAATACTAACTCTTGGATTTTATGCAATAACAATCTTTCTTTTTGTGATAGTTTATCTGCTACCAGTAACAACCATTATTACTGGTATTGTCTTATTGAGGAAGAAACCTAAAAATAAATCTCTTGGTTTAGCAGTTACCATAATCGGTGTTGTGCTGTTATTGGGTGTGTTAATATGGAAAGTAGCCAACACCTACTATATTGCTTATTATGGCGATGAATACGCCCATATCGCAAGGCAACTAAACCCACTTGGAAAACGACAACAATATATCATCACTCCTAACTTGGAAACCATAGACGGAAATGACGGAACAATTATTCCTGCTGATACCTACTATACTTTCTTCCCAGTAGGCGAAGATAGGGGTAATCCACCAGACAAGATACTTGGCAGAATAATCAGCGACCAAACTACTATTGATTTCACATCTTATCTAAACAAACCCGTCTATATTTGGGGTGAATTTCAGCACGGACTACCAATGTTTATACAACAAGCCACTAACTCTGGCTTATTGATTGGTAATGAGGTTTTAGTTATTGAAAAAATTGAGTTAGTAAATTAATCTAAATCCATCATCGCTCTATCAATTACTCCACATTCTTCGGGAAATGGTTGTAGATATTTTGGCTCACCAACCTTCACCCATTGGTCGTTTTCACAGGACCAGATATTTTCATATTTACCAAACTCTAAAAATGTCACCCCATAGATACTAATAGTCGTCACAAACAAAATAATTAGAATATTTTTTAGTGATTGCCAGTCGTTGTTTTTTCTCCATAGACCTACCAACCACAACATGCCCAAAACAATAGCAAAAGTTAGAATCTGCCAGATGAAATTATCAGCAATAAAATTACCAGAGTTAGTGATGTATAAATGCTCTTGTCTGGAAATAAAATAATGGAGTAATGAGCCGAGCAAATACGGAATAGTTAGAGCATAAAGAAAAATGTTTTTAGGAGTGGAAAAAGTCCGTTTTAATTTTTTCTGTATTAGGGTCATTATTGCCAGCCAAATAAGGCCCAAAATAATAGCAACGATTGGAAAAACAACAAGGTGAAAAAGCGACTCTCTGCGAATGCCATAAGTAATTGCCAAAGGAATTAGAATTAAAGTAGGGGCAAAACTAATCCCATCAAAGAAAGTAAGGATTGATTGCTTAAAATTACTCACTACATAATCACCCATATACAAAGCCAGTTTTAACCCAACAAACAAAACCAAGATTATCACCAATGACATAGTAATTGTCATCGGTGGCAGACCGAAAAATGTTAGCAGAATAAAGAGTGGTAGCACCAAAGCAAAACAACAATACTGCCAGACTTTTTTCCAATTTGGCAACTGGTATTTAGAATTGATTTTTTTGATGACTAAATTGATGAGGGCGTAGAGAATAAAAACTATTCCACTCGCTACCAAGCCCGTCATAAAATGCCGACTCAAATTCATCTCATCAAATGGGGTGCTATGTAAGTGTCCGTAAAGAAAAACCAATCTTCTATCAAGGAGAATAAACCAAAGTAAATATAAGACAAAAATTGATATTGAGATTAGAATAGCAGAAACAATGTTCTTCTTCATCAAAGAACATTATAACTGATTATTAGTGAGTAGAATAGGGGCTAGCTCGTTGAATTGTTTTTAAGGGAATCTCCCCCCCCGCTACTCAATTTTAACTAGATCGGTGGGCTCGCCGTAGCCGGACTCGTAGGCGGAGCTCCAAGCTACACCTATTAAGGTGGATGCTTTGAGACTAAACCGATAATTACCTGCCTGTAATCCCAGACTCTTGCGAATGCTGTCAATTGATATTTTAAGATCGGTGATGTCGAATAAGAACCCTCCGTCAGAGTTCATGACCTGATCAATACTGTTATATCGAGTTGCCAGTAGATAGTAGGCCTGCGCTTCTGGGACGGGATCCCACTTCACAAATCCATCCTCGATGCGAATATTTTGAGGTGGGTGGAGTTTACCGATGTGTTTATAGGTGACGGCTTCCGAGGGGAGAGATGGGGCGTGGTTGGGATCGCCGCTCTCGGGCATAGCGATAACCTCTACGTGGTAATTGTCTCTGAGAATCATCTCCCAGACCCCAGCTCTGAGATCATAGGTGGTTTCTGGGGTATTAACTACCGCAGCGGGAGTGCCATCTAGATGGTAGAGGTGAATGTCGTAGCTACCGGCATGATCTACGGGATCAAAGCTGATGACGGTGGTGGGACTACCAATGGGGAAGGTGGGGACTTCGACTTGTTCTAGGGAGACATTGGTGACTTGATCAAGGCGGGCGGGAGCAATGATGAGTTTGGTGGTGAGGACTAGCTTATTATAATGCTCTCCAGTGAGGGTGGCAAAAATGTCATAGACCCCCGGCTCGACAGCACCGGTAAACTTATCGCCGTCTTCACTGTCGAGAGTATATTTGACGGTGACGGCGGATGGTGGGGCGCCAGTAATGGTGACATTATGAACTTCGCCATCGTAAAGAACTGACTTTTCGATAAAGGTAATGCCCTTGATGTTGGCTTTATTGATGGTGAGGGTGGCAGTGAGTTCGAGGGAATGGTAGTTGGAGCCGGAAATGGTAGCTTTGACGCCATAAACTTCTGGAATAACTGCTCCCTTGAAGGCATTACCCTGCAGGTCAGTGTAGGCGACGCTGGTGCCGGAAGGCAAACTTCCAGTGATGGTAATGTTTTTAGTGGTAGTGTCATATTCAAACGTTTGGTCGTTAAAAGATAGGCCGGAGATATGGGCTTTATCAATAGTGAGGGTGGCAGTAAGTGCTAAATCGTCGTAATTACTACCAGATAGAACTGCGGTCACATGATAAACTCCCACGTCCTTAGCTCCGGCAAAAGGACTGTTGTTTACAAAATATTGCACCTCTACTCCCTCGGGGATCTCTCCAGTTATTTGGATGTTTTTAACTCCTCCGTCATAGGTAAAAGAGGCGTCGCTAAAGGCGATGCCTTTAATATCGGCTTTGACAATGGTGATGGTGGCGGTGAGGAGTTTTTCGCCCAAATCTTCTCGGTAAAGACGAACAAAGGCTCGATGAACGCCCATATCGGTGGCAATATTATTGGCGTAGTGGATTTGAGTGCCAGCTGGAACATTAGTAACTGTTATTTCGTGAGGGGTTTCGTCGAAGACAGTGGTGTAAGAATCAAACTTAACGTTGTCAAAGGGAGATTCCTTGGGCGAGGGCGGGGTATTGTTGTTGGTATTATTACTACATGAATTATTGGAATTGTTGTTATCTTGGTGCGCCTCATCGTTGGCTTTTTTGTTGACCGCGTCTCTAATCCAGCTGATAAACTCCTCTTGTGTTCCTCGATTGCCTTGGCTAAGCCAGAAATTATAGGCGGCGCTGGTGGCAGGTCTAGCTTCATTATTGGGTGTGGAGATATAAATTATTTCTGGTTCGCTGGACTCAGAGGATGTTTGGTGAGTTGTAGGTGTGCTGCTACTTGGTATTTTATGAGAAGTTTCTTTAATCCAATCTAAAAACTCGTCTTTGGTACCAGTATTGCCGGCATCCAGCCAAGTGTCATAGGCGGCCTTGACAGAGGCGTTATTTTTGTTGGTGAAATAGGCGGCTGAGCTGGCAGTCGCGGTCATACCAAAAATAATTAGTAATGTTTTAAGCAAATTGTTTTTCATAGTATTACTTTACTAGTGCAAACAGCAAAGACAGTCGTATAAAATGTCCAGAACGACTGCCTTCGCCGTCCACATAATTCGCCGAGCTTGCTAACTCGAAGGCTGAGGGCAAGTATAAACCATGAAGCAGCTTGAAGGTCAATAGTTTTTGATCATTTTTGTTCATTTGGGAGATGCTACTTGACTTAAGTTTTGCATAGTGGAAGTGTTCTTTTACTGGTATTTTTATGTCTAATTAGGGGAAAAGGTGGCCAAAACCTTCGAGTAATGGAAGGTTTTGGAAATTGATTTTTGGGCCTTTCCGTGATAGATTAAAAGTCATTATTGGCTAATTAATGATAGGAAAACAATATGAAAGACCGGCTAACGATCAAGGAGTTTTCTGAACTTTCTGGAATCAAAGCTTCAACTTTGCGTTATTGGGATGAGATAGGTTTGTTTTCACCATCAACGCGGGATGCTGAGAATGATTATCGCTATTATTCTCCCGAGCAGATTATTGCGGTTAATTTCTTTACTGTTTTGAGTAGCCTTAATATTCCTCTAAAGGAAATTAAGGGGGTTGATGCCAATCGTAATCCAGAGAGCATTATGAAATTAGTCGAGCATCAGGAAAAAATATTGGATGCAGAAATGAGACGGCTACAAGAATGCCATTCCATTATCCATACGAGACGAGAAATGATTAATGCGGGCATGAAAGCGGCAGAAGATGAGATTTCGGTGGTAAAAATGAACGAAAGTTCTTTTGCCTTGGGGCCCCTTAATGAATATAAACAGGATGGTAGTTTTTTTGAACCCTTTATCAATTTTTGTAATAAGGCGGATGATCTAAACGTAAACTTAAGCTTTCCTATTTGTGGATATTGCGCCAATATGGAGAGTTTTTTGGAAAATCCGGGGTTACCAGAGCATTTTATCTCTTTAGATCCTAGAGGAAAGTGTAAAAAAGAAGCGGGAGAGTATTTGGTGGGTTTCCGTCGGGGATATTATGGTCAATTTGGCGATTTGCCACAGAAAATGATGCGATATGCTGAGAAAAATAATCTCGTGCCGGTGGGGCCGGTGTATGAAGAATATCTTTTAGACGAAACATGTGTTAAAGACTCGACGCAATATTTGGTGCAGGCGAGTGTGGCTGTCTATAAAAGATAATTTTTACGGACAAGTTATGCTATAATACAGCTTAAATTATGGCAAAACGCAAAGCGAAAAAGTCTAGTGCGGCGAAGAAGAAGGTAGTAAAAAAGACGGCTGGGAAGGTGGCGGGCAAAACTGCTAGCAGGGCGACGACAGCAAAGAAGTCGGCGACAAAAAAAACTGCGACCACCAAAAAGTCGACAGCAGCCAAAAAACCCGCAGGGGCGACGACAAAAAAAAGAACGACAATACCAAAAAACGAGACAATGAGAAAGAAGGCTGCTGGGGCCAAAAGCAGGTCGGTGTGGTGGGTGATCAGATATTGGTTGGTGACAGTAATACTGACATTAGTAGTAGGTCTGCCGTTTTTTATTTTAGCGGCTTGCGCGGTTTTGTTTGCGATTGCTAAGATTTCTGTACCGGCGTTGATTGAGGCGATAAGCAGCTTGGATATGGCAGCATTGGGACGAGTGATTTATGAACAGGTGAGTCGAGGCTGGCTGGTGATGGCCTTGGTGTGGGTGGGGTTGGGGTTGGGATTGATGATAGTATGGTTGATTAAAAAAGTTCAGGATTATGGGAGATAAGTATAGCGCGGTGTGGGTGTCGCATTCTTCTATTTCGGACTACTTGCATTGCCCGAGAGCATATTTTTTGAAAAATGTTTATAAAGATCCAAAAACTAATCATAAAATCCAAATAGTAGCTCCAGCTTTGAGCTTAGGGCAGGCGGTGCATGAAGTGCTGGAGAGTTTGTCGGTATTGCCGGTGGCGGAGCGATTCGAGGAAAGTTTGATTGCTAAATATGATCGAGTATGGAAAAAAGTTAGCGGAAAAAAAGGCGGCTTTAGTAGCGAGGACCAAGAGAAAAAATATCGTGATCGGGGAGCAGAAATGCTCAGAAGGGTAATGAACAATTCGGGAGTGGTGGGTAAAAAAGCGGTGAAAATTAAAGAGGAGCTGCCCTATTATTATTTGAGCGAGGAAGATGACATTATTTTGTGTGGGAAGATTGATTGGTTGGAGTATGATGAGGAGAAGAATGGGGTAAAAATTGTGGATTTTAAGACTGGAAAAAGGAGAGAGGAGGAAAACTCGCTGCAATTGCCAATTTACCATTTATTGGTGCATAATTGCCAAAAACATGAGGTGTTGGGGGCGGCTTACTGGTATTTGGAAACAGATGATGAATTAACGGAACAGAAAATCCCGTCTTTGGAGAAGGCGCAGAAGCAGGTTTTGGAAGTGGCGCGACAGATTAAATTGGCTCGCAAGCTAAAGAAGTTTGTTTGTCCGCAGGGAGAGAAAGGTTGTATTCATTGTCGGCAGTTTGAGAGGGTATTAAAAGGTGAGGGGGAGTTTATAGGGGAAGACGAGATGCGGCGAGATTTGTATTATCTGCCTTGGCAGAAAGAGGAGCTTGTGGAGAGGGAAGAAATCCTGTAAAATGGATTTATGCAACAAGATACAGTGCCTGCCCCTAGTCAACCGCCAGCTCAGGAACAGCTTCCCATTCATGCATTGATGGAGTTGTTGGTGCAGCAGGAAGGTTCGGATATTCATTTGAAGCATGGATTGGTGCCTCATGTGCGCTTAAGTGGTGAATTGACGCCAGTGAATGGTTATCCGGTATTGGGGTCGAGTGAGTTAGACGCTTTGATTTTGCCGATGATGAATGATGAGCAGCGGCAGGCTTATGAAACAAATAAGGAAATTGATTTTGGTTATCAATATTTTGATAAAGGGCGTTTTCGGGTTAATGTTTTTCATGCTATGGGTGAGCGAGCGTCGGTATTGCGGTTGATTCCGAGCAGAATCAAGACGATGGATGAGCTAAACCTACCAGAAGTGATGAAAAAGCTGACAAAATATAGGCAGGGAATGGTGTTGGTGACTGGTCCTACTGGTGAGGGTAAATCGACAACGTTGGCGTCGATGATTAATGAGATTAATTATGATCGCGGGGAGCATATCTTGACTATCGAGGACCCGATTGAGTTTGTGTATAAGCCGAATAAGTCGATTATTAGTCAGCGCGAGTTGGAATTGGATACCAAGAGTTGGCTGGCGGCGCTCAAGAGCGCTTTGCGCGAGGATCCCAATATTTTGCTGGTGGGCGAAATGCGCGATTACGAGACAATTGGAGCGACGATTACGGTGGCGGAAACGGGACACTTGGTGTTCGCCACGCTGCATACGGCCACAGCAGCACAGACGATTGACCGGATCGTGGATGTGTTTCCGGGGCATCAGCAAGGACAAATCCGCCAGCAATTAGCGGCTAATTTGAATGCGGTGATCTCACAGAGATTGTTGCCGAGAATTGGCGGGGGGCGAGTGGCGTCTTTTGAGATTATGGTGAATAATGGAGCGATTCGAAACTTGATCCGAGAGGCAAAAACACATCAAATTGATAATATTATCCAGACCTCGGCAGATGAGGGAAATATGCTAATGGAAAACTATTTGTTTGAGTTGGTGCAAAAAAACCAGATTTCTCAAGATGATGCGATGCGGGTGGCTTTTAGGCCGGAGTTTATGGCGAGGTTATTGGGATTTGAGTTGGCCCCCGACGGGAGTTATAAGTAAGATAAACTTCCCTAAATCGGTATTTTCGTTTTAGAAAAGTTTATGTATGACATGCTAGCTCAATAATTTCTTTAAGAAAGTTAGCTGGCGGCGGACGTATTGCCATTCTCGGAGCTCCCAGAGATCGAGAGCTTCTTGTTCATTGAGTTCTTGGTGGAGGAAGCTGGCGATTTCGGCGAAACCTAAGGGGAGGGCTAATTTATTCTGGTTTAGTTTTTTATCTTTAATGATGGCAAGAGCGGAAGCGACTTCGTCGATGGCTCCGAGCGCAAAGCGCTTCTCTACTCTACTCTTAATTTTAGGACGCAGGGAAGCTAGATCAAAATCTGGCATGAGGTATTGATGGAGAGATGCCCAGTTGTTGGGGGGGGGAGTTGGGGGTTGGGGATTGGTTTTTTGCCAATGGAGAACTTCGAGATGACGGATGAGACGGCGAGGATTATGTTTGTCAGAATTATTGAGAGCGGAAAAAAGGAGAGGGTGTTTGGCAAAGAGGAGCTGCTGAAGCTCGGTAATATTGCAAGTTTCTAATTTGGTTCTTAGAGCTGGATTGGGGGGGGCGGAAGTTAGGCTATTTTGGCCGAGGAGACGTTGATGATAGAGAAGGGTTCCGCCAACAATAATGACAACCTTGTTTTCTTCAAGAGCGCGAGAAATGATGGGGGTGGCGAGCTTAAAAAAAAGACCGAGTGACCAGTGGCCGGTGAAGTCGATGATACCGATACCGTGGAGATTGATGGTTTTGTCTGGAGAGGAGAAAAAATGATAGGGATAATCGGCTTTAGAGTGGCGCTGGAAGCCCAGAGAGGTAAAATCGTCCAGATCAGCGCCAGAGAGAATGGGAAAGTCGTGATAGACTTGACGACTGTCGGCGCTGATGATTTCCACTCCGGCACATTTATCGGCGAAAATAAGCTGCTGGGCGAGTGAGAGGGCCAGAGCAGATTTACCGGTGGCGGTGGGGCCAATGACAGAGATGAGAGGATGGTTCATGGTGGCCGCCGAGGGACTCGAACCCCCGACCTACCGGATGTAAACCGGACGCTCTAACCAACTGAGCTAGGCGGCCTTAGGCTAATTGACTTTAACCTGACGGATAGTAACCCCTACTTGATCAATCAAGGGAAAAGTTTTACGAATCTCGCTCCAGTATTTTTCGGCAACTCTGTCGGAATAAGCAGCGTTGTTGGTGCGCTCCATACCAGAGCAGAGTTTGCGCTCGAAGCTACGCATGACGTCGAGAACGTCGCGACCGGTTTTATTGAAGGCAGTGCGATATTTGTTGGGATTGGCTTGATAATTGTCATGAATAAGCTTAAATGCGTCGAGGAGAGGCTGATTATTTTTAATCATCAGATTGTAGTATATTTTATATTTTTGTTGTGGCATAGAGTGTTTATTCTAACACATCTTCTTCGGGAGTGATAATGCCGAGATTTTGG
>WRMU01000011.1 GCA_009776965.1 Microgenomates group bacterium
CCAGTGTCTAAATTGAAGTCGGTGGCAATGCTGCCTAGGATTTCTTCATCAGTCAAGTCTTTTGAGGAGTAGATCAGGGGTGGGGTTTCTGGGGTGGGTTTTTTGGTTAAGCGAGCGAAAGCATAAAAACCTAAGCCGCCTATAAAAAGGGCAGCTCCAATAAAAAATAGCACTAGGGAGGAGTAGTTAGTTTTATGCTCGACGACAACTGGTTCGTCGTAGTCAATATCAAGAAAAGACATATGATGCCCGACTAGGATTCGAACCTAGATAGACAGCTCCAAAGGCTGTTGTCCTGCCGTTAGACGATCGGGCATGTTAGGAGGATATTATAACATTAACAACAGGTCAATAGCTACGTAAAAAATCTTTCTTAAACATTTCTCAATAGAAATATTGAGATGCCAACAAGATCAACATTATATCACAGTATATCAAATAGTATAAAGACGGAGTACCGCTTTTATGGAGCGGGTTTTTTCGTGGGTTCGACTCTCACTACTTCGATAAATAAGGCCGGAGATTAAGTTGGTCTTGGCTCCGGTCTTATTTTTTTAAGACCAAAAAAGACCAACACAGAAAGAAGAAACTATGCAAGACCAACGAATCTTCGCACACTGGCCCGACGGCCAAAGGCTCACCGCCAATGGGCGCGGTGGTGTCATATTTACTAAGGATGGAGAAGAAACCATCCTCGACAGGATTGACGAATATGCGGCTCCAGCATACGAAGAATTGGACAGATATACCTCCGCCGAAATAGAAGAAATGAACAGGGAGGAAATGGATAGGGAGATATTATAACATCAATCAAGGAGTTTTTGGAGAATAAGGTAGTGGTTTAAGTTGTGGGTGGAGCCGTCGGCTTGGTAGCTGAGGACAACTTTGACGGGGAGTTCGGAGAGGAGCTGGGCGATGGTTTCGGGGGTAAAATTGTGACAGTAGCGCACGGCGGTGGTACCGGCGCGCCAGTCGAGTAGATAATTATTATCTCTTAGGTGTTTGGCACGCTGGGCAAGGTTTTTATCTTGGAGAGGCTGCCAGAAAGTGAGAACGAGAAAACCATGGTCGTCTAGCAATTTAAGGGTTTCTTTGAGGAAAGAGAGCTGGAGTTTTTTGTCGAGAAGGTGATGAAGAAAGCCAAAACAGCAAATTAGATCATTGGCGGGTTGTTTAATCTCGGGGACGAAGGATTTGTTTTTGGCCAGAGGGGTGAGGAGGTCGAGATGTTGAAAAAAACGAGAATCTTCATTGCTGAGTTGGAGTAGCTCGAGGCAAGAATCAACGCCGAGATAAGAGTAAGTTTTTAGTTTTTTGTCGAGGAACTTTTTGAGACGGAGGTTACCACAGGCGAGGTCGAGGACGGTGGGGTTATCTGGGAGGAGAGAGGAGACTGATTGCCACCAAGTTTCCCAACCGGACCAGCTGGAGTTGCGAGTTTTGGCGAAGTGGGGAGCGATTTGTTGGTAAAAGTGGTTGTTGAGGGTGATGTAGTTGGTCATAGAATGCATTCTAGCATGAAAAAGTTTGTCAGAGAACTCAACTTAATTTTCTTACTCCGAGTTCGCAAGACGAGATGTATTTTTCGGGTTGCTAGAAGATGACTTGCAGGGCGTTAGCCCTGACTTTCTTCTAGCCACCAGCAAAAAATACTGTCGTTTGCTCTCTAGTCATAAGAAAATCAAATTGAGTTCTCTGCTAACATAAGTTTAATTATTTCTTTATAAACTTTTAACTTGATAAATCTGTCCTGAGGATTGAGAGAAGCCCAATTTTTTATAATAATCTAGGGTGCCTAGCGCCGAGATGACAGCGAGCGAGCCATAAGAGTGCTCGCGAGCGATTTTCTCGGCGCGCTCAAGGAGTTTTTTGCCTAGGCCCAGATGTTGAGTTTGGCCAGAGTTCTTCTCCCCTACCCCAGCGACTACGCCGTAGATGTGGATTTCGCGGATGATGGCAGGAGCAGCAGTTAACTCGGCGGGATAGTGCTGGGCGAAGTCTGGATCAGCGAGATATTTGGCGAGAGTTGATTGGCAAGGGAGACTCAAGCGTAAAAAACCAGCGATTTGGCGGGTGTGACTATCAATCCACTGGAGGAAATACTCTTGGGAGACGCTAGTGTCATAAATAATTTCGTCCAGAATGAGGTTTTTCTCGTTGAGAGTTTTGTTTTTGACTTCGCGAGAGCGGATTTCTTGGATATGAGGAGTGTTTTGCTCGACAAGTTGGCGCAGGTTGGTGGTTTTGTTGCCAGCGACAATGTCATGGGAGGAAATATCGCGAATCATGCGAGTAACTCGGCAGTACTCGGGGACAAGAGCGAGATGGTGGGTGAGGACATTGAGAAGTTGTTCGCTGGAATAGGGCTGATATTTGTTTTGGAGGTAGAGTTGATAAAGAGGAGCGGAGGCGATGAGGCTGCAAGGGTAGAGTTTGAGTTCATCGGGGCGGAAATGAGGGGAGGAGAAAAACTTAGCGAAGTCTTGCTTATCTAATTCGGGAGTACTGCCACAGAGATTAGCCATAAAATGAGCGTGGATTTTGAAACCATAGAGGCGAAGGAGAGCGAAGGCGTCTTTGATTTGGGTGAGGGTGGTGGAGCGGTGATTGAGGCGGAGAAGTCGAGAGTTGACAGACTGGACGCCGAGCTGGATTTTGGTGCAACCGAGGGAGCGCAGGAAGGTGAGATTCTCAGGGGTGATGTGGTCGGGGCGGGTTTCGATCACAAGGCCGACATTGAAAACTTGGGACGCGGGTCCTGTCGTCGCTCCTCCCCCAAAAAAATCATTCGCTGTCGCTCTTAATTCTTTTTGGGGGTCCCCCTCCGCTCGCCACCCGCTATCAGATAATGCCCGCAGCGCCTCCTTAATAAACCATTCCTGATAATCTTTAGGGTAGGCGGTGAAGGTGCCGCCGAGGATGATCAGCTCAACTTTGGAGATGTTATGGCCCATGGCGGCGAGATTAAGGAGTCGAGAAGTGACCTGAGCGAAAGGATCAAAATTATGCTTGAGGGCGCGGGCGGCGGCGGGTTCGGAAGAAAGATAGCTTTTGGGTTGGGCGGGGTCGTTGGGGCAAAAAAGGCAATTGCCTGGGCAAGGATGGGGTTTGGTGAGCAGGGTTACGGTGGCTACTCCTGATTGGGTGCGGATGGGTTTGGTGGTGAGAGTGGTCAGGATATGGGGATTTTGTTTTGGGAGTGGGACAGACTGCTGATAGGCGGCGAGAATGTCGCTTTTGTTAAAGAAAGGATGACTGTTTGGTTTGGGGCGAGGAAAGCGGCGAATAAGTTTTTGCAACTCGAGGGGTTTTAAGGGGCGTTGTAGGTCCTCAATACGCTCTTTGAGGGCAGTAACTAATTGATTTAACATGGAGGTATTATATCAGGTGCGAGTTTTATGATATAATATACCTTCTTAAAAAGTTGTTACCAATATGAAGGAGGTGATCGAGTATGGCAATAGTGATTAAAGCAAGACCGGGGGATAGTACTGGGGATTTGGTAAAGAGGTTCAAAAAGGCAGTGACTTCGAGCAATATGTTAGTCAAAGTGAAGGACAGACAATTCCATCAGCGACCTTCGCAGGCGAGAAAAATGGCAGGTAATGATATGCGCCGATTGGCCAGACGCTTGAGAGGACTCAAGAAGATGAAGAATATTGACCCAGAAATTATCAGCAGAATGACTGATAAGATCTCCACTACTTAAAAAGAAAGAAAGAGACAAAGTCCAGCAGGTAAAAAAGCTGGACTTTGTTAATAAAGAAACATGATTAGTCAAGATAAAATCAGGAATGTGGCGATTATTGCCCATGTTGATCATGGCAAGACGACGCTGGTAGATGGTTTGCTCAGACAAGCTAATGCCTTGAGTAGAAAACAAGAACTAAATGGCGCTCAGAGAGTGATGGATAGTGATCAACTGGAGGCGGAAAGAGGAGTGACCATTTTGGCGAAGAACACGGCGGTGTTATGGAAAGATTATAAAATAAATATTATTGATACGCCTGGGCACGCTGACTTCGGGGGTGAGGTGGAGCGAGTGTTAAACATGGCTGACGGCTGTGTGTTATTGGTGGATGCGGCGGAGGGGGTGTTGTCACAGACTAAGTTTGTATTGAGTTTGGCCTTAAAATTGGGACTAAAGCCTTTAGTGGTGGTGAATAAAATTGACCGCAGGGACCAGCGGGCTGATGAGGTGATTGAGGAAATTAGTGATTTATTTTTGGAGTTGGCTAGCAGCGAGGAGCAGCTAGATTTTGAGGTATTGTATGCGGTGGGGCGTGAGGGAGTGGTGGGCAAGGAGGTGGCAGTGGACGAAAAGATCTCAGGAGCATTAAAAGTTATTGGTAGCAAAAATCTAGAGCCTTTATTTGAGGCGATAGTAACAGAGGTTCCTTGCCCGCAAGGAGATGAAGAAGGTGATTGGCAGCTACAGGTAACTAATATCGATTATGATGAATATAAGGGAACTTATGCGATAGGAAGAATTGCGAGGGGGAAAATAAGGAAAGGAGAGCGGATAGCTGTTGTGCGCGGTGAGGAAGGTAAAGTTGGCGAGGGAAAAATTGAATACTTGTTTAATTTTGAGGGGTTGGAGAGGAAGGAAATTGAGGAAGCAGGAGCGGGAGAGATGGTGGCTATTGCTGGCCTAGGAGTGGAGATTAAAATAGGCGATACTTTAACGGCTTTGAATAATTTGGAGGCGCTGGATCCTTTGGAGATTAGTGAGCCGACGGTGCAAGTGCAGTTTTTGGTGAGTACTTCGCCTTTTGTGGGCAGGGAGGGACAATTTTCCACTTCGCGCCAGCTTAAGGCGAGATTGGATCGAGAACTAGAAAAGAATGTGGGACTGCGAGTGGCTTTGGGGCCGAGTAGTGAGAGTTGGCTGGTGAGTGGGCGAGGGGAGCTGCATTTGGCGATTTTGATTGAAAATATGCGCCGCGAGGGTTATGAGTTTAGTGTGGGGCGGCCGGAAGTGATTATTCGGGAAAATGAGAGCGGTGAAAAAGAAGAACCTTGGGAATTGCTGACCATTGAAGCACCGGAGGAGTTTGTGGGGGTGGTGACTTCGAGGATGGGTGAGCGCAAGGCGATTTTTAAGAATATGCGTAATTTGAAGTTAGGGGTGCGGTTTGAATATGAAATTGCCACGCGCAATTTGATTGGTTTTCGAGGTAGTTTTATGAGCGAGACGAGTGGAACGGGAATAGTAAATAGTTTGTTTATTGGTTATCGTAAAATGGGCGAGGCTATGACTTGGATAAGAAATGGAGTGTTGATCGCAGCGCAAACAGGGAGTGCTCTGAGCTATGATTTGGCAAGACTGCAGGAGCGAGGAATTACTTTTGTGGAGCCGAGTGAGGAAGTTTATGCGGGGATGATTGTGGGCGAGAATAGTAGGTCGGGCGATATGGCGATGAATGTATGTAAGGGGAGAAAATTGACTAATGTGAGGAGCAATGCCGACGTGTTGGTGCGGTTGAGTCCGGCGAAAAAAATGTCGCTGGAACAGAGCTTGAGTTATTTGGCGGCTGACGAATTATTAGAAGTAACACCCTTAAACCTGCGACTACGCAAAAAGGATTTGCAGCAGGCGGCGCAAAAAACTGGCTAATGCAAAAAAAAGTTGATTGGCAAAAAGTTTTGATCCGAGAAAAAGTGGTGGATGGGTTGCGAGGATGGTTAAAGAGAGAGGGCTTTCATGAGGTGGACACTCCCCTACTCTTGAGTATTCCCACTACTGAGCCTTATTATGATTTATTGGAGACGGAGATAAAAATATTTAATGAAGCTCCTCGCAAGGCCTATTTGGCGCCCTCGCCAGAGCTGCAAATGAAACAAATTGTGGCGGCGGGAGTGGAAAATATTTTTCAAATTAGCAAGGTGATGCGTAATAATGAGGGGAGATCGCCATTACATAATAGCGAGTTTACCATGTTGGAGTTTTATCGCAGTAGGGCTAATTATCGGGATATTATGAACGATTTAACCTCGATGATCGGAGAAATTGGTAGGGAATTGGGACATGAGTTGGCGGAAAAAAAGTTTACTAAAATATCGGTGGTGGAGGCTTTTGAAAAATGGGCAAAAATAGGAAAAGACGAATTATTGGACGAAAAAGAGTTATTAAAGAAAGCGAAGGTGAAGGGGTATGAGGTGGATAAAAAAACGACTTATGAGGAGATTTTTAACCAGATTTTAAGTAATGAAATTGAGCCACATTTAGGCGAGGAAGGGGTGGTTTTTCTTTATGATTATCCCGCGCAGGAGGCAGCGCTGGCGAAATTGACGGAAAATGATGAGCGACTCGCGGAGCGAGCGGAGTTATGGATAGAGGGAGTGGAGATAGCGAATATTTATAGCGAATTGATTGATGCCGAGGAACAAGAGGCGCGGATTAAGGCGGAGATAGTGGAGTGTCAGCGGCGAGGGAAGAAGGAAATCACGGATTATGACAGGGAGTTTGTGGCGAGTTTGGGGGAAATTGAGGAGCCGTTGGCGGGGGTGGCGGTGGGGGTGGATAGGTTGGCGATGGTGTTTACTGGCGCTAGTAGTATTAGTGAGATTACTTGGTTCCCAACGGAGTCATTATTTAAGTAGGTCATTCGCATAGAGAACTCAACTTAATTTTCTTATTCCGAGTTCGCAAAACGAAATGTATTTTTCGGGTTGCTAGAAGATGACTTGCAGGGCGTTGGCCCTGACTTTCTTCTAGCCACCAGCGAAAAATACTGTCGTTTGCTCTCTAGTCGTAAGAAAATTAAATTAAGTTCTCTATTCCATTCCCAACGTTCCTAATCTCCCCTCCCCAATTCTGTTGCTGCGCCAGCAAACTGATTTGCTCTCCCCAACCGCCAGTAATAACACCATCCTCAAAAGTGAAAATCTGGGAAAAATGGGGCAAGATTTTTTTAAGTAGAAAATCGCGCGGGAGAGGCTTGATTTGGTTGAGGAGAAAAACGGAGGCTTCGGGATGGGTGTTTAGTAAAGCTTGATATTGATCAATGAGGGAGGGAGTGTCGAGCCCGCCGAGAATGAGGAAGGCTGTTTGGTCGGTGCCAGCGGTGGGGGTGAGGAAAAAACCGCGCGAGCCGGGGAAGCGAATGCTGCTGGGACAGTTGTCTTGGGAATGAAGCCAGTGGATTTGCTTAATTAAATCGGCGTCGCTAGTGGGGGCGCGGAGGGCAAAATGGGGCAGGGGTTGGAGGAAGGAAATGTCATAGATGCCAAAATGAGTGATATGGTCATGAGCACCGATGCGGTTGATAAGGAGGCGGACGGGAAGGCGTTGAATATCAATGTCATGAAGAAGTTGGTCATAGGCTCTTTGGAGAAAAGTGGAGTAGATCATGAGAAAAGGTTTGAGACCATTGGCGGCCATACCGGCAGCGGTGACAGCGGCATGTTCTTCGGCAATGCCCACATCAAAAAAACGATCGGGGAAAGTGGATTGAATAACAGACAAACCAGAGCGGCTGCCCATAGCGGGAGTGAGAACGACGACGCTCTTATCTTTGGTCATCAGCGAGAGGAGCTCGCGAGCGACGAGGTCGTCGGTGGGAGAGGAGATTGTTGGGGAATTATGAGAGAGAAAATTGGCTTTAATACCGTGGTGGTTGACTGGATCATGTCTTGATCGTTCAAGGCCAAAACCTTTAATGGTTCGGACATGAATAAGCAATGGTCGGGCAGACGGTTTAAGGAGAGAGCGGCGGGCTTGGCGGAAGGCTTTAAGGAGGGCGGATAAATCGTGGCCGTCAATAATTTCGGGATGGACTTGAATGCCAAAACTCTCGGCGAGTTGATGGTAGCGATGGGTCTGAGAGAGACCGCCGACGGTGGGGTCGATGGAAAAACCGTTGTCGTTGAGAATAATAAGAAGGGGGTCTTGGTGAAAGCCGATGTCGTTAAGGGCCTCGAGGGAGAGGCCGCCAACAAAGCTGGCGTCGCCGATGAGGGCGGTGACTAGACCTTTTTTATTGAGGAGTCTTTTGGCGCGCGAAAGGCCAGCGACAGCCGAAAGGCTGGTGCTGGCATGGCCAGCGCCAAAAGGGTCGAAGTCAGCGCTTTCAAAACGATTAGGGAAGCCGGCGAGCCCATGGGGCTGGCGAAAGCTTTGAAAGGCATCAAAGCCGCGAGTTAGGATCTTATGAGTATAACATTGATGGCCAACATCAAAAATGAGTTGGTCTTCGGGAGCGGAAAAAACGCGATGCCAAGCGAGCGTTAATTCAACCACGCCGAGATTGCTGGAAAGATGACCGCCGGAGCGATTGACAATAGAAATAATTTGCTCGCGTATTTGAGCGGCTAACTTGGCAAGCTGAGGCAGAGGCATGGCTTTGAGACGCTGGAGCATAATAAGTTAGTCGTAATGTATAATACGAAATATGCAATTTAATATCTTGAGCGCGGTGCCAGAGTTTTTTGATACGGTGCTGGATAAGTCGATATTGGGGAGAGCGAGAAAAAGTGGGTTGGTAACTTTTAATATTTTGTCGCTAAGGGATTTTGCGAAAGGGAAAGAAGGAGGGAAAAAGCAGGTGGATGATAAGCCGTTTGGGGGTGGGGCGGGGATGATATTAAAAATTGAGCCGATTGATCGGGCGCTGGAGTATTTAGAGAAAAAAGGCGAGAAAGGGAGAGTGATTTTGACGAGCGCGAAGGGGAAGATTTGGAATCAAAAGATGGCGGCGGAGTGGGCGGCAAAGAGCGAGGAGGAATATAAGTGGGTGACGATTATTTGTGGGCACTATGAGGGGGTGGATGAAAGGGTGAAGGAGCTGATTGATGAAGAAATTAGTATTGGGCAGTTTGTATTGACGGGGGGGGAAGTGGCGAGTTTGGTGATGATGGATAGTGCGACGAGGTTACTGGAGGGGGTGCTGGGGAATAAAGAAAGTTTAGCGGAGGAGTCGCATGGGAGAGAATTGGGAGAGGTGGAGTATCCGCAGTGGACGCAGCCGAGGGAATATAAGGGGATGGGGGTGCCGGAGATTTTGTTGAGTGGGGATCATGGGAGGATTAGGGAGTGGCGTCGTGCTAGACATAAAAATTGAGGTCATCCTATCAGCCAACAGATACTGCTTTTATCACGCTTCGGCTTGACTGCGCTTGTCGAGTGGGAGACCCCAACCCCACTCTACTAGCGCGTCATGCTCCTGCCTGGCAAACCAGGCTGAGCTCGCTAATAAAAGAATATCTGTTGTCTGATAAAACTTCCTACTGAAACAACCTAACTCTCCCCAACTTATATTTTAGCTTCGCCTGGCGCTTGCCGATGGGTTTGGCGGGGACACCGCCGACGATGGTCATGGCGGGGACGTCTTTGGTGACTACGGCTCCGGCGGCGACGATGGCGCCGCGCTTAATGGTGACGCCCGGGAGAATAATGGCGCGCGGGCCGATGAAAACATAATCTTCAATGATGACGGGTTCTTCGGTGGCTTGCCAATCGACACTCTCGATGTCATGTTCGGAGGTCCAGATTTGCACGTCGGAGGCGATGTCCACATGGTCGCCGATGACAATTTTGCCTTTGGATTTGGGGAGCTGGCCGCGCCCGTCGAGAGTGATCTTTTCGCCAAGAATACTATCGCTGCCGATGGCGATCCCGCGAGGGTAGAAAATGCGCGCTTGCATATGGAGACGACTCCCCTTCCCTATCTTCATACCGGCGAGACGATAGAAAAATAGGCGTAGATGATGAAAAGGAAGATTGCCTATCCCCCACCAGAGAAAACCAGTGACAAACTCGAGGCGATAAGCGGCTAAGCGGCGGGCAACCTTGGTGAGGAAATTGTCGGTTGGCATGATATAATCATTATACACTATGTTGGAAATAAACTTTAATGTGGGATCACATTATCTGGTGGATAGAAAACTGCTGCGAGGCGCGGCAGAAAAAATGTTGTTGGCTAAGGGAATTGATCATGCCCATCTGGAGGTGAGTGTGGTAGGGCGGCGGCGAATGAAATATCTAAATGAAAAAATTGTCAAGCATGAAGGAATAACGGACGTGTTGAGCTTTCCTCACAGCGAGAAAGGCGAGGTTAATGATTTTCCCATGCCGGAAGGTATTCCACCGACTTTGGGAGAAGTGGTGATTTGTTTTCCGGTGGCAGTTAAGGAAGCGCGCGACAGAGGGAAAATGGTGGACAAACAACTACAATTTTATTTGGAGCATGGAATAATGCATTTATTGGGCTATCATCATGATGACGGGATGAAATAGGATGTCATGGGCCACAAAATATCGACCAGCGAAAATAGATGATCTTTGTTTGGAGGGAGTAAAAGAAAAAGTGCGGACTTTTGTGGAGGCAAAAAAGATTCCGGCGGTATTATTATTTGCGGGACCAAAAGGGACGGGCAAAACCACCACGGCGAGATTGTTGGCGGCGATATTAAATAAGGTGGATGAAAAAGAAACACAAAAGATTGTTCAAGGACAGAGTTATATGGTGACGGAAATTGATGCGGCGAGTCATAACGGAGTGGATGATGTGCGTGCGCTGCAAGAGACAGTTTATATTCCGTCGGGGATGAGCGAGGAAAAGGTTTATATTTTTGATGAAGTGCATATGTTGTCTAATAGCGCTTGGAATGCTTTATTAAAAGTGTTGGAGGAACCGCCAGAGAAAGTAACTTTTATTTTAGCGACTACAGAAAAACATAAAATCCCAGCGACAATTTTGTCGCGGGTGGTGGCGGTGGATTTTTATCAGGCGACAACGGCGGAACTGATTGCGGCAGTAAATAGAGTGGCCAGAGAGGAGGGGCTGACATTAGAAAAAGAGGCGCTAAAGCAGATGGTGGAATTGGCAGATGGGAGCTTTCGGGATGCGATTAAGATGTTGGAGCTGGCGAGCTTAGGAGCAAAAGATGGACTGGTAACTAAAGAGCAAATGGAAAAAATGGCGGGGAGTAATTTGGAGAAAAGAGCGAGCGAGTTGTTGGAAATAATGATGGAGAAAAAAGAGGTGACAGCAGTGCAGGATTTTTTTGCGGTACTGCGGGAATCTGGAATAAATGAAGACTGGTTTAATAAGGCGCTATGGAGATTGGTGTATGGACAGCTGGTGGCGGGGCTAAAGGGGAGTAAGAGGAAAATGCTGTTAAAACCAAAAGTGGCACACTCGCTACTACAAGAATTGAATAGCATTAGTCGGCAAGAAGCACAAGTAATACCTTTTTTGAACTTGGAGTTGAAATGTTTGGACTTGACATGGCGCATTAAGCAAAAGAGTGAGCAGAAAAAATGACTTGGGCAGAGTTTATTAAAGCGGTGGGAAAAGAAAATGCTATGCTCAAAAGCGTATTGTATCTGGCGAGTAAAGAGAGGGAGACAGAGGAGGAATTGGTGATTAAAGTGCGGCGGAAGTTTCATGAGGGGTTATTAAAAAAAAGCGCTAATAAGCGATTGCTGAGTAAATTGGGAGGTAAAAAAATTACGATTGTACTAGAGGAAGTAGAAGGGAAAAAGTCGGATGTGGCGCTGATAAATGTTCCTCCAGAGAATGGAGAAGCAGGGGGTTATAAAAAAGTAGAGACAAAAAAGGAAGACGGGGACGGGCAGGTGGCGGAGGTGATGGCTTGTTTGGTATAATAAGGGCATGAAGGTAGCGATTGTGCATGATTATTTGCGGGAGTTTGGTGGGGCGGAGCGAGTGGTGGGGGCCTTGCATAAAATATTTCCGCAGGCGGTAATTTATACGGCGTTTGTGGACTGGGAGGCACTGGGAGAGCTGGGAAGAAAAACGTTTGAGGGGGCGGAAGTTAGAACAACTTATTTGCAAAAGTTTCCTTTTATTAAAAAACTTTTTTCGCCACTGAGGCTGATTAGCGCGAAAGCGTTTGCTAAATTGGATTTAAGCGAGTTTGACGTGGTGATTTCTTCGTCTAATGCTTATTTTGCGAAGGCAGTGAAAGTACGAGAGGGAGCAGTACATCTTTGTTACTGCCATACGCCGCCAAGAAACTTATATGGTTATGAAACGACGGATATTATCATTAAAAATCCGCTATATCATAAACTCGGACAAATAGCGAACTTTTGGCTGCGACAGAGCGACTGGGAGATGGCGCAAGAAGTGGGGGTGTTTATGGCTAACTCGGGAACAACCCAAAAGCGAATTAAGAAATATTATCAGCGGGAAGCGCAGATTGTTTATCCGCCAGTGTCTCTGCCGGAGATAAAACTCAAACAAAAACGCGAGGATTGGTTTTTGTATGTAAATCGCTTGCATTTGGCGAAACATCCAGAACTGGCGGTGGAGGCTTGTTTGGAAAATGGGTGGCGGTTGAAAGTGGCGGGGAGCGGGCCGATGTTGAATGATTTGAAAGAGATGACGAAGAACCACAAAAATGGGGAGTTGATTGAGTTTTTGGGGGTGACCAGTGATGAGGAGTTGGCGGATTTGTATAGCCGAGCAAAATTGTTATTGTATCCAGTGGTAAATGAAGACTTCGGAATGATACCGATTGAGGCGATGAGTCTGGGAACACCGGTGGTGGCGCATGCTTCGGGCGGGCCGCTGGAGACAATCACAGAAGGAAAAACTGGGGTGTTTTTTAAGGAGTTGACAGCAAAGGCTTTGGCGGAAGCGGTAAAAAAAGCACAAAAAAAGAAATGGTCTCAGGAGATTTTACGGGAAGAAGCGAAAAAATATTCTTTTAGTGCCTTTGAGAAGAAAATCACGAAGTTGGTGGAAAAAAATGTCAAAAAGTAGGGTGGCGGAGCGGATTAATTTGCTGGTTTTATTAATCGTGGTGGGAGTGGTGGCGCTGGGACAGCTGCAAAGAGTACAATTGACGCCGCAAGTTAGTTTTTATATACATGACGCATTGATTGGAGGGTGGGTGATTTATCATTTGGTGGAGGGGGGCGGGAAGAAATTATTAAAGCAAATGAGAGAGTGGGGACGGAAATATAGGAGAATAATTGGAGCGGGAGGAGTAATAATTTTGGCTGGATATATAGGGGCTTTGTTGACTGGGACTTTAGCGCTAACGGCATTGCTTTATTTGGGGAGACTGGTGGTTTATGGATTGTTTGGTTATTTTTTATGGCAGATAAAATTGCCGCAGAAAAAATATTTGTTTCCTTTGTTGGGGGGGTGGTTTTTAATGGGAGGATTAGCGCAGTATATATTGGTGCCGGACATGACTTGGTTGAAGCCGATGGGGTGGGATGATCATTATGGGAGGTTGGTGGGGACGTTGTGGGATCCGGCGTTTATAGGGTTGATATTGGTGTGGTTGCTATTGTATTTATTAGAAAAAATTAAGATTAATCTGATAAGTTTTTCTTTAATAATAATTACCCTAATAGCAATCCTCCTAACTTATTCGAGGTCGAGTTTTTTGGCGCTGGGGGTGGGAGGGGTGGTTCTGGGGTGGCAGAGGTTTGGCGAGCAAATAAAAAAACATAAAAAGAGGGCGGCGTTGATAGTGGCAGGAGTGGGAGTGGTTTTCGCGGGGATGTTGGCGGCGATTAATAGAGGAGAGATGGTGTCGACTAATTTACTGCGAAAGGAGTCGATTGAGGTACGACTAGTACATTTGCAAAAATATACTTTTAATTTAGAGCCACATCAATGGTTGGTGGGGAGAGGGTTGTTTATTACGACTGGAGGATGGGATAGGGAGCGGTATCCGCATCTATTGGATGATGGACAGAGCGTAAAACAAACGGCGTATATGGGGGATAATATGTTTTTGACAGTGTTAAACTTTACTGGGGTGGGGGGGTTGGGGTTGTTTGTTTATGTATTGGTGAAGGTGATAAAAAAGATGATGAGAGAAAAACCAGAACTATTGCCTTTTGTGGCGGCTTGGATGGCGGTGGGGCAATTTAATAATGCTTTGCTGGCACCGTTTGTGGTGGTGACATTTATTTTTCTCCCTCCCTCTCAAAGGCCAAACCAAGTTCTCTCCGCCAAGAAAAAGCCTATATAGGTTTGGCCTATGAGAAAGAGCGAGAGTAAGTCTATTTTATCATATAAACTCAATTTTTTGTACTTGTGTGCTTGGTTCATCTAAAATAGTAAAAACAAGGGTAGTAATTCCAAAAGGAATAGAGACGGGAGAGGAGAGAGAACCAGAGACAATAATCTCATCAGAGGAGTTGGTGGAGACAGTAATACCTTGGTTAGTGCCAAAAGTAACATTAATCGCTCCCACTTTCCCAATAGTTAAAGAGAAAGGAGTGTTTCTCATCACAGAAATATAAATCTCAGAAGAAGTGGAGGAAAAAACACTAATCTGGCCAGTATAGTAGGTGGAGGAGGAGACTCCAGCAGAATCAGTTACTACTAAAGGAAGATTGGTTAATTGGGAAGGAGATAGAGAAGCTAGGGCTGAAACTGCGTCTATTGCCAGCTCCCAGTTTACTGCCCCACCAGTAGTAGGATAAGTTGGAGATACATAATCTATGCTATCAATAGTAACTTTAATGACAGCTGTTTGACTTAAGTCTGCGTCTGTAAAAGTGCCAGTAAAAACCAAAGGGGTGTAGGGAGTGACTACATGGTTATGGGTTGGGTCATGGAGAGTAATTTCGGGAGGGCTATTAATATAGTAGGAGATACTTTCTACCGCCGAGACATTACCAAGCTTGTCTTTAGTTTGGTAATAGAGGGTATGAGTTTGACTCTGAGCAGTATGACCGGTGGTAGGGATATTAGAGGGAGGAGCTCCGGCTGTCCATGCGGGGCTGACATCTCCTGAGCTAAAAGCTGTATCCCACTGAGTACGATAGGCATCTAGGCCAATGGTGAGGTCACTACTGGTTAAGGATATGCCAGTAGGGGCAGTGCAGTAGATGGTGGGGATTCCAGTACATAAAACTCCTCCTACTAAACTAGCTGTATTAGCGGGAGGAATATCATCTAGGTAGAAGCTTGCTGTTTTATTACCTGAGTAACCATAACCATCATATACTCTGACATAGACAGTGTGGGTGCCATCAGTTAGTCCTACTGGTAGGGTAATGGTACCACTCCAGTTCTGGATGCTGCCATCAGCAATTACTGTAGTTAAGTTAGACCAACTCCCTGCGGTACCATCTATTTGATATTGGATGGTTAGAGTTTGGCCGATGTCTTCGTCCATTGCTGTGCCAGCCAGTACTAAACTGTTAAAACCGGAGACATAGGAGGCGTAGGCGCCGATGTTGGGAGTGCTATTCTCTATGGTTATGTCAAGATCTCCTAGAATATAAGGATCTGAATAGGTTCCCGCGCCAGAGTAGATAGGGAGGGAGGACTGCAACCACAAGGACGGGACTACTCCTCGGTCGAAGTAGGTGCTACCACCAAGCGAAGTACTAGCTCCATTAGCGTTGACAACAAACACATTGTTTGCGTTGTTTGACGTCGGACTTCTCAACCAAGGATAGCGAGGTCGGGGGTTAGCAGCAGAAGCGATAACTTGGCCATCGGCTACAGAAGTATCATTAAAAAGGCCATAAGAACCTTCTGCGGCCCCAATTCCTCCAGTGCAATTAGTGCCGAAACGGACATGGCAATAGGTGCCTCCAGCACCATTAGTGATATTGTGTTGAGTATTAGTCCAGTCGTCACGTCCTATTAAACCTCCTTGCCATTCGGTATAACTAAGTAAACCAATACGAGAAGTCATCATGGGATTCGAGTTAGTGCCGGAAAAAACAAAACTGTTCCCCGAAGTAGAATTGGGAGTATAAGTGCCGGCTGTCCAAGCGCCTTTAGTGGAACCCCAAGCAGCAGCCGGAATACTAGTAGATAGACTAATAGGCATGATGTCATATCCGTGGAGGGCAATGGCGGTGGCCTTGGCCACCCCAGCGATATCACTGGGGAGAGCAGCATAAAAATTATCTAAAGTGCGTAGGATATTATAACTGGTCATTTCGGCAGTAACGTCAGGGCTGATGCAATTGGCGAGAGTTCCATCAGTACTACATTCCGCCAAGACCGAAAGGTTGTTGTGATGGGTGGTGCCCGCCGTCCCCGGAACACCTAAGTAGGCCTGATAATTAGGATAGTTTTGCAATGTGTCATAGCGGCAGTCGGCGCTCCCCCACCAACAATAGTTATCTAGAAAGGCCCAGTAAGTATAACCAGACTTGTTTAGGACTGTACCATCACTATGCCTAGCTTGCATTTGAACAAAGCGAAAAGGGAGCACTGTTGGAGTGGTGGCGGTGCAGTCGGTCGCGCCAGAAGCACAGTCGAGCATATATGTGTCCTGAGACTGGATAGAAATGACACTGCCAAAGGGAAGGACTGCTAAAGTAGTCTTGAGAGTGGGTATAAAGTTGAGATCTACCTGAGTGAAAGTTGCAGTTCCTGCGCCGCCAGCCCCGCCGGAAGCGAATGAAGTGATGACTGCATCGCCGCCATCAACATCTGTTGTGCCGGATATAAATGATGGCCCATGACGATAGAAAACATTGATGCTGCCACCTCCCGAGGAACCCCCGCCGGCCGCATTGCCAGCTGCCAATGGATGAGTAGCAAAGCCCCCCAACATGCCTTTTGATTCGAGATTGCCATTATTTATAAAGGCCGAGGCATAAATAACTAGTAGGCCGCCAGTTCCGTCTTGGCCTTTAGCTTCAACCGAGTTTCCTTGACCGACAGTTGTTGGACTAGCCCCGTAGGCCCCATTTGCCCCTGGGTTTCCTGCTCCGCCACCACTAGTCCATCCATTAGCAGAGGCATCAATACTAATACCCCCCGCTCCGCCAGTGTTGGAACCAGCGTGCCCAGCAAATCCCTCCGTGTCTGGAATAGGAGCACTTGATGCGTGACCACCGCCACCGCCGGCTCCTCCTGAGTATGAAGTTGCATTTCCCCCAGCGCCTGATAAGCGACGACGTGATCCGCCCGAACCCCCGCCGCCGAGAGCTCTCCCGACTGCATTATCACCGCTGTTTCCATCGGCATTAGCTGCGGGACTGTGGACCGGAGCTCCTCCTAGCCCTCCAGTAGCAGGCACTTGTTCAAATGTCCCATTGGGGTTTTTCCACAAATGTACATTTTGACCAGCTGCACTCGCCCCTCTGGCGGTCATACTTATCGTCCCATTATTGGTTAACGTGCCTTTCACGATTATTGTGAGACCTCTTTTCCTAGTTTGAGGCGTCACAGTAACTCCGGAGTTGATCGTCAAGTTGCCATGATAAATGAGAATGCACATTCTCGCATCGGCTGTGGGGCTACACAAAGTTGGGCTGGTAGAATAGGTGACATTTTCATAGTAATTATATACTTCCACAGGGTATGTTTCATTAATACTGCCCGACTGGACATCTATATTTTGATTACCATCTTCTAATGCATACAGTGCTGCTTGCTGGGCTATGCCCAAAGTAACATCTTGGGCGGAGATAGCTGAGGGGACGAGTAGGCGAGCCGAAAAGAATAATAGACAGAGGAAAATCCCAAATGGGCGAAGTTTATTGCATAGAAAGATGCTTTTGGGATCTTGAAAGGGTTGTGATGGTAGGCTGTACATAGTGAGTTATGGACCGCCCCATACAAAAGGACAATCCGTTTGCACTCAAAGTATAATCAGGAGATAGAATAATCTACACCCAAAACTGCTTTGGCGGATTGCCCGTTTCTACAGTTATAAGTGTAGAGAGATACAGCAAAGGACTACCTCTCTTTTATACTTTAAGTGCAAGGATAAGTATAGAGGAAATGAAAAAAAATGCAAGAGGGGGCTTAGGGCTCAGGGGTGGGAGAGGGAGAAGGAGA
>WRMU01000012.1 GCA_009776965.1 Microgenomates group bacterium
GGGGGGGGGGGGAGGGGGGGAGGGGGTGGGGGGGGTGAGTGGGGGGGGGAGGGGGGAAGGAGAGGGAGTGGGAGAGGGAGTATTGTTCCAGCTTTGGCCACCAGTGCCGATGCGGAAGCGGGAGCTGGCGGCTTCTTTGCCATCACGAGAGCGAGCAGAACCCCAAACTTCAAAACGACCACTGCCAAAATCAATTTCTAACTCACATTCACGGCCAGAACACTCTTTTTTGGTCTCGCCATTAACAATAATCTTGCTGCTTTCCACCCCAACACCGCTATCCGAAACAACTTTGACGCGCAATTTAGTTTCGGAATAGTTGCGTTCATTGTCTAGGCCTTCGAGGCGGACATAAAGATCGCGATTGTCGCCACACATTTCGGTGGGCGGGCGATAAATGCCGTCAGCGCCCTCCTTCCAATTGTCAATGCCTTCCTGCCAGCGGTTCTTACCGTCCTGACTATAGGGATCAAACTCAGCAATGATGATATATTCTTTCTCGTCATAACCGCCAGCAGCGATTTGGGCAGCGGTGGCGAGTTTGTCCTCGCCATGACAAACTTTAAGGCGAACATGGATGGGGTCGGCGTCATTGGAAATAGTGCCGCGGACGAACTTGGCCATCTTAGTTTCAAAACCATCATGGGCGCGATAACCACTAATTCTATCCACCTCAATGGTTTCAATATTATCGGGGACATCGAAGGGGTCGGCTTTGTAGCCGAGCTCAAGGAGGCGATCAATTACGCGTCGCCAGATGGGGGTGGCTCCGGAAATGCCGCTGACCAAGCCGCCCATGGGGCTATTGTCATTGTTCCCCACCCAAGCATTAACAATAAAGTTTTTATTCCAGCCTACGGTCCAGTTGTCACGCAGGTCATTGGTGGTACCAGTTTTGACAGCGATATTACGACTGGCATTAAGACGCGAGCCAGCCCCGAAAGTATAGGCGCGAGAAGCATCTTCGCTGAGAATGTCGTTGATGAGATAGGTTTCTCCGGGGGAGAAAACTTGTTTTTGCTGGGCGTGTTTATGTTCATAAATTACTCGGCCGCTGCGATCTTCAACTTTGAGAATGGCAACGGGGGCGACTTTTTTGCCAGAGGTGGCGAAGGCACTATAAGCAGAGGTGAGCTCGAGCATGCGGACTTCGGCGCCACCGAGGGTGACAGCGAGACCAAAGCGTTTGAGGTTGGCGGCAGTGGGCTCAAAAGTGCTAATACCAGCATCAAAGGCAAGTTGGAGGAAATCGGGCAAACCGACATGGGCTAGAGCTTTGACGGCGGGAATATTGAGCGAATTACCGAGGGCAAAACGTAGGGTGACCGGACCATTAAAACGGCCATTATAGTTTTGAGGGCGATAGGGTTGATCGAAGTCGGTGGAAGCGAAAGATGTGGAGACATCGGCAATGAGGGTTTCGGCAGTGGCGCCCTGCTGGAGAAAGGCCAGATAGGTGAGGGGCTTAATTGAGGACCCCGGCTGGCGCAAGCCGTCAACTATCATATTAAACTGGCCATCAATTTCTTTGCTAAAAAAATCAACACTGCCGACCATAGCGAGAATCTCGCCGGTTTGAGGAGCCATGACTAAACTGGCGCCATTACTGACTTTGTTGGCAGCGATTTTTTCCACTTCTTCGGCAACGATAACTTGCACGTCGTTTTGGAGCTCGAGGTCAAGGGAAGTGGTGATGCTCAGGCCCCCAGCTTCGGCCATTTCTTCGCCATACATTTCGGCGAGCAAATCCTTAACATAAAAAACAAAATGGGGGGCGTTGATGGAAGAAACTTGTTTTTCAAAACTGATTTCGTTTAATTCCTCAAGGGCGGATAGATATTCGTCGTGGCTGAGATAGCTATCCTCCACCATGCGGCGCAGAACGCCTTGGGCGCGGGCGCGCCACATCAACTCTCCCGAGGAATTGGTACGGCCAGCAAAAGGAGAATAAGCGGAAGGACTCTGAGGGAGGCCGGCGAGAATGGCCGCTTCGGCGATAGTGAGTTCGCTGGCGGGTTTATTAAAATAGACTTTGGCGGCCGTGCCTACGCCATAGACATTACCGCCATAAGGCGCTTCGCTGAGATAGAGATGGAGGATCTCGTCTTTGTCGTAGTAGCTTTCGAGCTGCATGGAGAGAATGATTTCTTTGAACTTGCGGGTGACTGTGCGCTCATTAGAAAGGAGCATGTTTTTGATGAGCTGTTGGGTGAGGGTGGAGCCGCCGACGACGCGCTGGCGGGTGAGGTAGTAATAAGGAAGACGCAAAACAGTGAGGAGATCGAAGCCTTTGTGGTGATAAAAATCTTTATCTTCGATGGCGATGGTGGCTTGTTTCATGCGCTCAGAAATCTGATCAAAGTCGATGGGTTCACGACGGGCATCACCATAAACGTCATAAAGGAGAGCGCCGTGGCGATCATAGATTTTGGTGCTAAAACCACTCTGGCGGACAACATTGTTGGGTGAGGGAAGGATGGAGTTAAAATAGAAAAAAAAGATGGTGAAAACGATCATGATCAGGAGAACACCAAGGGCAAAAATAATGGAGAGGAGACGAGCCAACTTTAGGCGCCAGATAACCTTACTGTCGCGCTTTTTGTTAGGCAGCAGGGAGCGTAAAGAAATCTTTTTCTTCATTAGGGGTTAATTTTATCAAAAAGAGAGCTGATTTGCAAAAAAAGGTCGCTTAAAACCAGTTTGGGGGAGACATTGGCGAGAAGGTATTGGTAGGACTTCTGGATGAGGTCGAGAGCGGGGATGGCGAGGGCGGGATTATCTTCGAGATGAAGGCGATAAAGATTGACGAGTTCGGGGAAAAATAAATGGAGGGCGTTTCTTTCGAGGGCGGTCTTAGTGTCATCTTCCTGAGCGTCAACCAGAGGAACGAGAGCGGCAAGAAGCCCTTCGGAGTCGACAACAATCGCGCCGGCAGATTTGGTTTTAAGAACAGAGAATTGCCAGTCGTTGAGGATGGCCGCGGGGATTTTAGACTGAGACTTAGTTTTCGGAGAGGAGAGATGAACGCGAGATTGAATGGTGGGGAGGATTTTGGTGAGGTTGCTAGTGGCGAGGAAAAAATGGATGTTGGAAGGCGGTTCTTCGAGGATTTTGAGGAGGGCGTTTTGGGCGGAGATGGAGGCCATTTCTAAATTGGGCAAAAGGAGAGCACTGGAAGATGAGGAAGGGAGAGTTTGAGAGAGAGAAATAAGCTCACGGATATCATCGACGAGAATGCCGCAGGGGAAAATAGAAGCGGGGGGAATGCTTCGAGAGAGGGCTTGCTGCAAAAGAAAATCGGAGTGAGAAATATTTTTAGGAAGAAGGAAAAGTTGAGGCGCTGCCATGAGGAGATTATACAAGAAAACATGTTATAATCAAACGATATGAAAAAACCTACCCTTGAGGACATCAAAAAAGTTTTGGAGCGCGGGGTGGAAAAAGTGTATCCGGACGTGGAGGGGCTGGCGAAGTTAATTCAAGAAAAAAAAATTAAATTATATTTAGGTATTGACCCGACGGGAGGAACGTTGCATTTGGGGCATGGCGTGGTGCTGAGAAAATTGCAGCAATTCGCGGAGTTGGGATGCGAGACGATATTATTAATCGGGAATGGGACAGTAAGAATTGGCGATCCAACCGGAAAGGATAGTTCGCGGCCGATGTTGACTGACGAGGAGATTGAACAAAACTTTGCGACTTGGAAAAGACAAGCGAGTAAGATTTTGGATTTTAGTAAAATCACCATTGCGCATAATGGAGATTGGTTGGATAAACTGACTTATGCGCAGATGGTGAAGTTGATGGCAAAAACGACAGTACAGCAATTGATGGAGCGGGATATGTTTCAACAGAGAATAAAGGATGGGTTGCCAATTTTTGGGCATGAAATTATTTATCCGCTGCTGCAGGGATATGACAGCGTGGCGATGGAAGTGGATTTGGAAATTGGAGGGAGCGATCAAACATTTAATATGTTGATGGGGCGGCATTTGATGAAGGAGTATTTGGGGAGGGAAAAGTTTGTGCTGACCACTCCGATTATTGATGGATTTGACGGGAGGAAAATGAGCAAGAGTTTTGGTAATTTTGTGGCGTTGGAGGCGAAGGCTGAGGAGATGTATGGGAAGTTGATGAGTATGAGCGATGAGATGATTTGGCAGTATTTTGAGATTTTGACGGACGAGGAAATGAGTAACATTAAAAAAATGCAGAGACAGGTGGCGGAGGGCGAAAATCCGATGGTGTTTAAGAAAAAATTAGCGAGAGAAATTACGAAGTTTTATCACGGAGAAGAAGGGGCAAAAAAGGCGGCGGCGGGTTTTGAGCGGACAGTGCAAAATAAAGAATTGCCAGAAGAAATGCCGGAAGTGGTGGTAGAGAGAGCTGGCTTGTCGCTGCTGGAATTAGCAAGGTTGGCACAGCCGGAGGAGAGTAATGCTAATTTGAAAAGGTTGGTGGCGCAGGGAGGGGTGGAGTTGGTGGAGGAGGATGTGTTGCGGGTGGGAAAGAGGCGGTACTATAGAATTGTGGTTAAGTAAAACTTTCTTCCGGTTTAAGATTGAAGATGGCAGCAACGATGGAGGAGGGAGCGGTGATGATAGCCTTATTATATTGAGCAACTAAGTCGATGAGGAGATGGCGAGAGAGAGCGGTTTTATCGGCAGTGACTTCAAATTGTTTTATCAATTCCTGAGAGTCAGCGTCGGAGAGAAGTTGGGGACTACTCTCCCCCACTGACCTAATACCACTTAAAACTTCTCCAATACTGGTGATGGCGGCGGTGATATGGTCGTCGGTGGGGCTGGCGAGAGCAGTTTCAATGGCGGCACTGCTGCGAGAGAGAGCGCTGGAGATGTCTGAGCTGAGTTGGCTAGAGTTTTTGACCGCCTCGTCCAACTCAGGAATTAGGTCGGCTTGTTTTTTTAATTGATTGCTGATTTCTTGGAGGGTGCTTTGGATGCGGTTTTTGAGTTGTTTGAAAGTATGGCGAACTACGCCAATATAAGAAGCTAAAAGGCTAAAGATAAGGACAGAAATGATAATTCCCCACATAATCAACATGATAGCATAAAAATAGAGAGAGATAAACTGGGGATGGGGGCAGATGGTGTTTAATTGACCAGATATGTAAAGCATGCTTGACAAAATGTAAAAGATACTTTACAATGACCTCACATAGTAAATTATAGAAATGAAGGCTATGAAAAAAAACTTTTTATCAAATGTGGTGGTGGCAGTGGTGATGTTGGGGGCGGTGGCGCTGCAATTTATAACTGGCTCAATTGAAGTGTCAGTTGATTTTATGTTGCCATTTTTGGGGAGTTTATTGGCGATGTTTTTGGTTTTATGGTTTATACGCAGGAGAAGGACAGAGATGGTTATTGATGAGCGGACTAAATCGGTGATGGCTCGGGCAAATGGCATGACAGTATTAATGGTGGTGGTGGGCGGATTGGTGGGGAGCAATATTGCGGGAGCGCTAACTCCTTATTATCCCGAATTAAAAGTGGTGACGACAACTTTGCTTTGGGTGACGGTGGCGGCAAGTTTGATGAGAGGTCTTTTTTATCTTTGGTATGATAAGAAAATGAGTTAATGAAAGTTCATTTAAGACGCATTCGCCAGATCAATAATCTAACCCAAGAGGAATTAGCTAAATCTTTGGGGGTCAGCCGTCAGACCATCAATGCGATTGAGACGGGTCGCTATCAGCCATCTTTAATTTTGGCTATGGAAATAGCGAGGTTTTTTAAGATGTCGGTGGAGGAGATGTTTGAGGTGGGAAGGTAGGGTTGGCGCAATGTGGAATGGTATCGAACCATTATACCATTACTTGAGAGAGTTATAGAAGTAGTGGAGAGATGGTTCACGCCAGAGGAGGTAGGTTTTGTCTCGAGTTTCGCTTATTAGTATTACCATTATTGTAATCGTAATATGAAAGAAAATGGATTAATTCCGGTTACTAAACGAACCAAGGATGAAGCAAGAGAAATCAGTAAAAGAGGCGGAATTGCTAGTGGTAGATCACGCCGACTAAAACGCTCTATGCGTGAAACTGCAATGACCTTACTTGAGGAGGGAATAAAGCCAGATAAACTCCCCAAAAACCTCAAAGAGATAGCTCTTTTAGCGTCGAAGGATAAGTGCAAAAAAGTTGATTGGCAGGTAATGATGATGATGGGACAGCTAGCTAATGCTGCGTCTGGAAACCCAAGAAGTGCTAAGTTTATTATCGATTTACTAGGAGAGGCGACAGCACAAGATGAGGAGTTGAGTAAAGTGGACAAGATGTTGATACAGCTAGATGAGGTTATGAACTGCTGAAAAATAGTGATGTTGTGAACTTTGTTACTGCATTATTTTTATGTATTTTATTTAACTTCAACCCAGCTATCTTCTAAAACCTGACCAAAATATTTCAAAATGATAGTGACACCTTCAGAACTCACAAAATCTTCAGTTACTGCTTGATTTTTATTTAGCCTTACCTTTCCACCATTCCCAAAATCTAAGCTGACGACTTCCCATTCATATCCAAAATCATCTTTTAAGAGAGCATCAGTAATTCTGCTTGCCCGAGTCTGAGAAACATCAGTCAAGGTGAGTCCGAAAGGATAATCATTTTCACCCATATCCACTTCGATAAAAACTTCTTTCTCTACAATCTCAGCCCTTTTCAAACTTTCACCTTCACCCAGCCACCAGTCACTAAACTCAGAAAGCTGCTTAGTTAAATCAAGAGCTGTCTGGTTGACTAGGTTATTCTCAGCAGCAATTTCTGCGGATTTTTCCAACTCTGTGTCTGGCTTGATGTTTGCAAGTACAATCAATCCAAAGAAGATCGCAATAACGACTAAGAATAAGATCACAACCCACGGTTGTTTATACCAATGAGATTGTTTTTTTGTTTCTGTCATAAGCGCCTTAGGTTTATTGTTTGTAATTCAAGTACTGTCTCTTAAACCAAAAAAGACAGCCCTCTAAGCCGTAGTCACCTCTAAAGTTTCCAAGCTGTCAGACGAGAGCTGTCTGTTTCTACTTGGAAACCATTAGCTTTTTTAGTTATTTAGAGGTGACTATAAAGCTAAATTATTATAACATATGAGGTATTAGTAAGAATGCTAGAGGAGGTTGAATGTTTCCTGATCCAGAAATGCTAAAATTATTAGAGACGGTTAGCCCCTATGTTATTAGAGACAGCCGTGGGGACAGCACTGGTATAAGAGACGACGCTACAGCCAAGGTAAAAAAAGCTTGGGAAGAACTCAAAAGGATTGAAAGAGAGATTGAGGGAGATTTTGAGGAAGATTAATTTAATATTTTTTTGACACTTTACCAGATAAGAATGATGATTTTTTGGTATTTTAGCTGATTTTTGGTGGGAGAATGTCATGTAGATGACAGTAGAACAAGCTAGAGAAAAACTAGAGAAAAGGTATGGGATGCTTTCTGATGAGAGAGTGGAGAACCTTATTGAGGTTATGAGACTTGTTGTGAGAGCGGAGTTTGATATAATCGAAAGTAAGTATGAAACGAGTAGTCGCTCTGTTGAGGGTTTCCACAACCAAACAAAAAGATGACGGCGATAGTCCTGAGAGACAGCTAGAGGAGATTAAGCATTTTATTGGCAAGAAAGATAATTGGCAAATAGTTGAGGTATTTGAGTTAGCGGAGAGTGCTTCTGAGGATAGCGGTGAAAGAAAGGCTTTTAATAAGATGATGGAGTATTGCCTTAATAAAGTAAATGATATAGATGTGGTTGTTTTTAAGAACATTAGTCGATTTACTAGAGATGGAAGCGAGGCTTATTTTGCGCTAAAGAATAAACTCGCAAATGAGGGAATAGCTATTTGCGATGCGGCGGGAGTTATCTCTGAGGAAACAATCAATACTATGGAAAAATGGGACTTAGAATATAAGTGGTCAGTTTTTGGCAAGTCTGAGGGACAAGAGGGATCGGAAGCAGATAAGTGGAAGGATAATAAAAGAGATGTTTTAACTCAGTTGATAGGGGCAGAAGCATATTATGTACAAGCTGGATATCCATGCCAAAAAGCTCCTTATGGATTAAAGAATGTCCATGTTGAGACAGTAAAACATGGTAAAAGAGCTACTGTTGCAGAGAATAAAGACGAAAGCTATTATGTAAAACAGATGTTTGAGTTAGCGGCTCAAGGTTTGACAGTCAAAAAAATAACAGAACAGGTAAATATTCTAGGCGCGAGAAGTAGACCGCGAAATATGAGAGAAAAAAGCGAAACAAAAAAAGGTAGGATTGTTGGTGTAGTTGAACCCAGACCCCTTATTGAGTCTTCTGTGGATTATATATTAAAAAATACGATTTACGCTGGGGTTATGGTGCATAAAATGAACCATCGCCAACCTATAAAAGCTCTTGAGTTTGATGGCATTATTGATGTGGAGCTGTTTAATAAGGCGAATGTTGGCTATCAAAAAATAGTTATCGAAGGAGAGAAGGTTAAACTGTTGTTCGGTAAAGAATGCGAGGCGGAAGAACATAAGAGGCAGAGAAATAGACATAATCCACTATATCCATACAAAAGCGTGGTGCGTTGTCCCATATGTAAAGGTAAGTTTTTAGGAAGTGCGGCGTATAAAAAAAAGATTGATAAGAAATACCCTCAATATCATTGTCACAAAGGTCATAAGACATGGTCAATGCCGGCAGAAGCCTTTAATGAGGCAGTGGAGAGCTTTATAAAGGACGTTAAATTAGATGATGGGATAATGAAATTACATGATGCGCTTTTTTATGAAGAATATGAAGCAGCAATGGCAAAAAATGATGTGATGGCAGAGAAAGTTGATGCAGAGCTAGAAAAACTTGAAAAAGAACAGGAAGTAATTTATCAAAATATAAAAGCTACTTCTATCCAAAGTGTGAGGATGAGATTGGAAGCAGACTACGATGACTGCCAGCGAAGGATAGATATAATAACTACTAAGCGGCACGAGCAGGAACGACAAAGACTTGATGTTAAGAAAGCCTTGCGTTACGGGCGATTTTTAATCGAACATTTAGAAAAATTATTGATAGATAGTGATAATATACAGCGTCAGGAGCAACTTTTTGGACTATTATTTGACGAGGTCCCAACCATTGAAGAAATACTTAATCGAACCGCTAAATTATCCCTATCGTTCGCATATAAAGATGGTGTCATAAAAGGGGAAATACAAGAGTGTTGGCGCACGTGGAGTCGAACCACGCTCTCAGAGGTATAAGCTCTGGGTCCTAACCGATGAACGATGCGCCAGTAGAGTTTATTTTAACATAGATTGACAGAAGCGTGTTAAAATAGCGCATATGCAAACCACTATCTTTGGATTATTAATTTTGGTGATGGCGGGGGCGATTATTTGGTTGTTGATGAAATTGACAAAACAGATGCAGCCGAAGGAGGAAAACAATGAAGCAGAGAAAGTTTTTCATCAAGATTTAACGGAGCTGCGCCGAGATGTATTGAACTTACAGAATGAATTGAATAAAACGCTTAATGAGCGGCTGGAAAAAAATCATGATAACTGGAGCAGGGAACATAAAAATACGATGGAGGTGGTGAATGAATTGACGAAGCGATTGACAAAATTGGATGATACTAACCAGCGGGTGGTGGACGTGACGGCGGAATTGAAAACGATTCAAAACGTGTTGCAGAATCCTAAACAGCGCGGGACTTTTGGGGAGTATCAGCTGGAGAGTGTGTTGGGGAATGTGATGAGTCCGACGCAATATCAAATGCAATATCAGTTTAAGAGCAAGGAAGCGGTGGATGCGGTGGTATTTTTGGATAAAGGGAAGATGTTGCCGATAGATAGTAAGTTTAGTTTGGAGAATTATAATCGGATGGTGGAGGCGAAAAATAAGGAGCAGAAGGAAAATTATTTGAAGTTATTAAAGCAGGATTTGAAAAATAGAATTGATGAGACGAGTAAATATATCCGACCCGAGGAGAGTACGATGGAATTGGCGTTTATGTTTGTGCCTAGCGAGAGTTTGTATTATGATTTGCTGACTAATTATGCGGGGAGCGGGAGCAGTGAGAGGAACTTGATTGATTATGCTTATAAGGATAAGAAGGTGATTATTGTGTCGCCGACGACATTGATTGCTTATTTGCAGACGGTGTTGCAGGGACTGCGGAGCTTGCAAATTGAGGAGCAGACGAAAGATATTATTAAGAGAGTGGGACAGTTGCGAGCGCATTTGGATAAATATGGTGAGTATCATAGTAAGATTGGGAGTTCGCTGCAGACGGTGGTTAATCATTATAATAAAGGAAGTGGTGAATGGGTAAAAATTGATAAGGATGTGGTGAAAATTGCGGGCGGGGAGATGAGGGCACAAGTGGAGCTGATTGAGGGGCCGATGAGGGAGTAAAAAATGGATAAATTGGGCGGGAAATGATATAATACGGACCTTAAGGTCTTTAATTTTCTTTAGCACCCGTAGCTTAATTGGATAGAGCAACAGATTGCGGATCTGTAGGTTATGAGTTCGAGTCTCGTCGGGTGCACAAAAATAGCTGTGGGACTAAACTCAAATAACAACAGAAATGTAAAAGGGACAAAACCATGAATCTTCTTCCATACCTAAACTTCAACGGAAACTGTGCAGATGCGATTGCATTTTACGAAAAGGTATTCAATGCAAAGGCAGAAATTGTTTTACAAGAAGATGCAGTAAAATTTGATGCCTCATACACAGTGCCCAAAGGCAAAGAAAAATGGATAATGCATGCAAACATGAACCTGGACGATGGTAATATGATTCAATTCGCAGATTGCGAAGACAATGCCAAAAATATGGGCACAAACATTTGCCTTCAGCTAACATACAAAACGGAGGAGGAAGTAAAGGCAGTCTATGATGTGCTCAAGTCTGGTGGAAGGATCATTTGCGAAATGCAACCGACATTCTATGCGCCACAATATGCAGAGCTTATAGACAAATTTGGTATTCGTTGGTCAATCATGCAGAATTTTTTAGAACAATAGTTAGGCTGTACTTAGAGCATAAGCATTATGAAGGAGAAGAAATGGTTGATAACACTAATAGTTTTAGCGATGTTGGTTTCGCTGGGGATTTTGGCATCTAGGTTATTTTTTGATAACAACAACGGGACTTCACTAGAACCTATCCGGAGGGATCCTACGGCCCAAAACAATTCGGAAGTGGATTTGTTAATTTTAGTCAACAAAGATAGTAAAATCCCAGATGATTATCATATTGAACTGACAAAGTTGGATGAAGTGGAAGTGGCAAGAGTCATGATTAATGATCTGGTAGGTATGCGTGATGCGGCAGCAGCGGAGGGCATTAGCCTTTCTGTAAATAGTGCTTATCGTTCTAAAGCCGAGCAACAGAAAATCTACGATGAAATTGCAGACAAAAATAAGGTGGCGCTTTCCGGATACTCTGAGCACGAGACGGGTCTGGCCATAGATTTTGCTCTCCAAAGTGATGATGACGGTAAAGATATGAAAACGTGGATTTGGCTGAGCAGAAATGCGTATAAATACGGCTTTATTCACCGTTACCCTGAAGACAAAGCACACCTTACTGGGATTTCGTGGGAGCCATGGCATTACCGATACGTCGGCCAAAACGCTGCGAGAGAGATGTTTGAGCAAGATTTGGTTTTAGAGGAGTATCTGCTGATCAACGCAACCTTTTAGTAATTCGCTCGGTATTATTAATAGGAAAGCAAAAATCTTAAATGCATGACAAATCGTCAAATCCTAATGACTTCATTACTGATGTTTTAGACAAGCACTCCAACATGGTGTTGCGAATTGCTTACTCTAAAACAGGAAATAAAGCCGATGCCGAGGACATATTTCAAGAGGTTTTTGTTAGACTAATGAGGAGTAAGACAAAGTTTGATAGCGAGGAGCACTTGAAAGCTTGGCTCATTAGAGTAACGGTGAATTGTAGTAAAAACTTGCTTGCCTCGGCTTGGTTTAGAAAAACTGTCGGGCTTGAGGAGGGGATGACGAGCGTACCAGCAGCGCAAGTAAGCGAAATATACGACAGTGTTTTATCGCTACCCGCTAAGTACCGCAGCGCCGTACATTTACATTACTACGAGGGCATGTCGGTAGCAGAAATGGCGGCGGCGCTGGGAAGAAAGGAAGGGACGATTAAATCGTGGCTACATAGAGGGAGAGAATTATTAAAATTAAAATTGAAAGGAGACTATGAAACAATTTAGTGAGGAGTATCGGAAAGATAATGAGCAGATCGTGGCCAGTGATGCTCTTATCCGAAGAACAAAAATTAGTATGAAAGGAGTAGTTATGAAAAATGACCTCATACAAAAGAAAAGTTATTTATCTAGAGGGGTGGCCGCGTTCGCTGTGGTGGGTGTAGTTGTCTGTGCGGGCTTGGTGGGCAGCAACTTTATCAACTTTGATAGTGAAACCACTACACCGATAAAAACGGCGCAGTCTGACAACTGGTTTAATTTTTCGGTTTCTGCGGCGCAGCCGCAATATGCTGATAGTCAGTTAGAGCTAAGTCAGGAAAAGGCACCTGAGGGATTTAGCATGATGGCTAGCAAGAACTCTGATTCGGGCTTCTTAATGCTGGGATACAGCTTTGACTTTGCGTACGAGGGCGCTAACATTGCTGATGTGGAATTATCAGTCGACAAGGGTTACTTTGGTTACTATGATAAAAACCATGAGTTTGTCAGATTGGGCGAAAGCTATTCTGTGGGAGAAGCTAAACAAGCTGATAGTGGTCAGTTTGTGTGGATGATTGAGTACTCAGGTGCGGAGGTGGTGTTTCCAGAGATCCCAGCGGAGGCCTACAACATGACTCCGCAGGAGCAAGCCAGTCTCAGTATTGATCCCATCATTATTGATGGAGAGGAGGAGCCTCGTACTATAATTATTAAAGCTGTGGTTACGTTTGAGAATGGCGAAATGCAGGAGCGGTCAGTGGTTTATGATTTGCATAGTGGATCGTTAGTTTTGAACGAGAGATAAATACCATATAAGGTGGTAACAAAAAGGCGCTCTTAGGAGTGCCTTTTTTTGTGCGGTTGGCCACTGTCGGGCATGGTTTGTGGTAAAATATGTGTATCCTAAGGTAGCGTCGCCTAGTGGCTATGGCAGCGGTTTCGAAAACCGCCGGGGCAACCCGTCGCAGGTTCGAGTCCTGTCGCTACCGCATATGCCAGAATTATTAAAAAACATGCTCAATTATAATTCTTTGAGCGAGTTTGCCTTAGCTATTAAATCGGTTTATAGCTCGTTTGCGGTGGAGGAGTTTTTGGCATCGGTGATGGACAAAACATGGGATAGTTTGGAACTAAAAGCTAGAGGACGGCAGATTACTATAAATCTGGGCAGGTACTTACCGGCGGATTATAAAGAGGCTATTGGCGTATTGGATAAAGTGGCTCCAATTTATAAAGGTTGGGGGTTGTTTTGTTTTCCTGATTTTGTGGAAGTTTTTGGGCAAGATGAAAAAAATTGGGATATATCCGTTAATGCTTTAGAGAGATATACTCCTTATGCATCGGCAGAATGGGCGGTGAGACCATTTATTATTAAACATGAAAAACGGATGATGGACAGGGTGTATGAGTGGTCTAAACATAAAAATGAGCATGTGCGCAGGCTCTCCAGCGAGGGTTGTCGGCCAGCATTGCCTTGGTCGATAGCGTTAACTAAGTTTAAGAAAGACCCCTCCCCTATCCTGCCGATACTGGAGAGATTAAAAACTGACCCATCATTATATGTACGCAGAAGTGTGGCTAATAATCTAAACGACATTTCTAAAACTCATCCGGATTTAATGATAAAGATTGCTCGGGATTGGTATGGGAAAAATGAGGACACGAATTGGATAGTGAAGCATGGATGCCGCACATTATTAAAAAAGGGCAATCGGGAGGTGTTGGCCATTTTTGGATATGATGATGTTACTTCGATAGAAGTGAGTGATTTTAGCCTAGCGACAACTGCGTTAAAAATTGGGGAAGATACTACCTTTGCTTTTTCAATTCAGGCGAAAGAACCAACAGAGGCGAGGCTGGAATATGGGATTGATTATGTGAAGTCTAAGGGAAAAAGAAACAGAAAGATATTCCAAATATCGGAGATAACATTAGAAAAAAACGAAAAAAAACATTATCGGAGGAAATTGTCATTTAAGGATATGAGCACGAGAAAACATTACTCAGGGATGCACTCCATTGGGTTGATTGTTAATGGGGTGGAGCGAGGAAAATTGGATTTTGAATTAGAAAAATGATTGGACAAAACTGAGGTAAAAAATCCTCCTGCATTGTAGTAAAATATGCTCTAGGGTAATTCCTATTTTAAGGAGGTATCGCATAGTGGCCAATTGCAATGGGTTGCTAACCCATACCGGTTTTTCCGGTTCCTCGGTTCGAATCCGAGTACCTCCGCCGAACTGTCGATGCTAAAAACGTAGACAGGCTGGAGGATGGATTTCAAGAGTTGATTAATAGTGTATGTTATAATAACAAAGCTGATCATATTGGTCAGTGATTTTTGACAAAGAGGTGATTGTTTTTGTACAAAGGAGGAAAAATAATGGAAGCGGGAGAAAATCAAATCGTGCGGAGGCTGGAAAGGTATTTTTTGAAATTACTGAGCGAGGCAGGATATAACGTCGTCGAGGATAGGGACAGCGCGAAGCTGGATTGGACAGTAAACCAATATTTCCTAGGTGCTAGTTTTGAGGGTAAGACTGAGTATAAATGGCCACAACTCGTTTTTCTGAGCAATGATGACGCGAAGAAATATGCTCCAGCCGTGGAAAGTGCTGCCAGAGAGATTCGTGAAGACCTAAAAAGGTTTGACCTAAATCTGACATACGTCCAGCTTGGAATAGGGAGATACATTGACGATGGAGGAGACAGACAATGGGCCATAGACCGAGTCGGCCCGAGCAGTACACAGGTTTTTTATGAAGATGGCACTCCGATGACGGCTTATGAGTTGGTGGATTTACTCGCCACTGATCGGGCGAGCTGGATGTTTTGAATAAAAAAACCAACGCGCCCAACCGAAGAAACATCACTTACTTTGCAAAAAATCGACCGCCGGTGTTTTTATGTCGGCGGTCATTTTTAGTTAAATCCTAATATCATCGTCCTGATACTGTCCCTGCCAAAGCGAGGCATAAAAACCGTTGGCTTTTAGTAGCTGCGGGTGATTGCCTCTTTCAATAATCCGTCCTTCTTTAATAATGAGGATTAGATCAGCATCTTTGATGGTGCTTAAGCGGTGGGCGATGATGATGGCGGTGCGACCAGAGCGGACTTTGAGAATTGCTTTTTGCACTTCAATCTCCGTTCGAGTATCCACGTTGGAAGTGGCTTCGTCTAAAATGAGGATAGCGGGGTCGCGCAGAATGGCGCGAGCAATAGCTAATAACTGGCGCTGTCCCTGAGAGAGATTTTCTCCGCCAGTGCTGAGTTGGGTTTGATAGCCATGAGGCAGGTGTTGGATAAACTTATCCACGCAGGCTTTGCGGGCGGCAGCTTCAATTTCTTCTTGAGTGGCATCTAATTGACCGAAGCGGAGATTTTGGGCGATGGTGCCTTTAAATAAATGAGTGTCCTGCAAGACCATCCCTATTTGCGAGCGCAAATTACTTAGATGAAAGTCGTTGATGGAGCGATGATCAAACTTGATGGTGCCGCTATTGGTATTTAAGTCATAAAAGCGCATGAGGAGATTAACGATGGTGGTTTTGCCAGAACCAGTGGGACCAACGAGAGCAATGGTTTGGCCGCTCTTGACGGCGAAACTGATATCGCGCAATACCGGTTTATCGGGCAGATAGCTAAAGTCAATTTGGTCTAGGGTAACTTGACCGGCGAGAGTAAACTCACCAGCCTCAATCCCAACAACTTCTTCCTCCTCATCTAAAACAGCAAATACTCTCTCGGCAGCGGCTAGAGCAAGTTGCAACTGATTGTATTGCTGAGCTAATTCGTCGATGGGGCGAGCAAATTGGCGTTTGTATTGGAAAAAACTAGTAATCCCTCCCAAAGAAATCAGCTTTTGCACTCCCAGCCAGCCGCCGAATAAACTCACCACCACAAACCCAAAATTATTAACCATCGCCATGGTCACGGGAATAAGCATGCCCAAAAGCTGGGCCATGCGACTGCTTTTCATAAAAGCTTCGTTGTGGACAGCAAATTGTTCACTCATGGCTTTTTCTTGACTGAAGATTTTAACTGTTTTTATCCCACTAATACTTTCCTCAGCAAAACCATTGATTTTGGCGATATCTTCTTGCTGCTGACTAAAATAGTGGTGGCTTTTTTTACCGATAAGAGCAGAAACCATAAAACTCAAAGGCACAGCGACAAAAGTGGCTAGGGCTAGTTGCCAGTTGATCCAAAGCATAATGCTCATGGTGCCGACTAAAGTTATGGTGCCATTGACGATGACGGCGATGGAATGGGCGAGGGCAGTGTTGATAGCATCAACGTCGTTGGTGATGCGGCTCATTAGCTCGCCGATGGGCTGGCGATCAAAATATTTAATCGGCAGCTTTTGATATTTACCAAATAATTCGGCGCGCATTTGGAAACTAGTTTTGGCGGCGATGAGATGAGAAAAATAACTA
>WRMU01000013.1 GCA_009776965.1 Microgenomates group bacterium
AAACAACTATTTTAACATACCTCTCGCCCCTCCACCAATTCCAGCTGTAATGTTTTTCTGTCTTGCCATTCATTAATACTTGGTCTGATCACTATCTCATATTCTCCTCCCTCCTCCCATTTTCCTTTCTCCCATTTTCCCTCTGCCTGCCAAGCCATGATTTTTATCCGCGCTTGGCTTTTCTTGTCCCACCACCAAGTTCGCCAGTGGTTTTCCTCCTTCCCTATTATATCAATCGCTAATAACTGCATTTTTTTAATCATCACTAGCGGCTCGCTGTTTCCCTGTCCGAAAGGAGCAAAATCCTCCAGCAACTCCACCAGTTCATCCGTCAAAAGGCTGCTGGGCACCTCACTTTCTATTATTAACTTTGCTTCCAAATCCTCTGACGTTATTTCTTTTTCTGCCGCCTCCCAAATCTGTTTTCTAAAAGCCTCCCTGTTTGTGTTTTCCATAACCCCTCCTCCCGCCAAAAGATGTCCACCCACCGAGAGCATACATTTTTCTGCTTTTCTCATCAACCGCGTAATGTCAATACTTCCCAAACTTCTTGCCGACACCACTGTCGTTTCCTCATCCACACACATCACCAGCGCCGGCCGGCTAAATGTCTCCACTAGTCTGCTCGCCAGCAAGCCCACAATTCCTTCATGCCATTCTTTGCTTTCCACTATCAACACTTTTCTCTTTTGTTTCATTTGTTCTCTCGCCTGTTCCTCTGCCTCCTTCCACATTTGCTCCGTCATCTCGCGCCTCCTCTGATTTACCGCCTCTATTTTTCCCGCCAATCTTTCTGCCTGTTTTTCATTGCCAGTACACAACAATCGTAATGTATCCAATCCTCCTTCCAACCTTCCCAGAGCATTTAGTCTCGGCCCCAGTCCATAATCAATTCCCTCTTTAGTTATTTTTGTCAAATCCATTCCCGCTTGCTCGGCCAATTTTTTTATCCCCAGTCGAGCTTTAGTTTGTAGGCAATATAGTCCGTTTTTAATCAGCTGCCTATTTATTCCCAACACTTCCATCTGATCGGCCACCGTCGCCACTCCCAACAAGTCTAGCATCTCCGCCATCGCCTGTTCCTTTTCAATAATCTCCCTCCATAAAAACCATGCCACTCCCGCCCCACAAACCTTACTACTCACCACCACCGCCACCGCTTCTGGACTACCTTTTTTTTCATCTTTCTTATGATGGTCAGTGATAATTAAATCAATGGCTCTCTTTTTCAATTCTTCTGCCGCCTCAAAAGCCACAATTCCGTTGTCCACCGTCACAATTAAATCTGGCTTTTCCCCTTTTTCCATCAACTCATCAATTTTTTTCATGCTTTTCATCGTTAAGCCATAGCCATGTTTTTTGCGCTCCGGAATAAAAGGGATAGTCTCCAGTCCCCATTTTTTTAAGCTCAGCCAAGTGATGGCCGTCGCACAATTTCCGTCCACGTCATAGTCTCCATAAATCAGCACTCGCTCTTTTCTCTCCCTCGCCCTTAGTAGTCTGACTCGTACCTTCTCTATTTCTTCCCTTTCCAAGCCTATCTCCTCACAACTTATTTTTCCCATCTCCTCTCTCTCAAAAAACTCTTTTTGTCTCTCCGGTAATATCAGCTCCCTATTTTCCAGCCATACCTTGCGCATCTCCGCCAAGTCCCTAGGCGTTTTTTTATTTATTACTTCCCACTGCATAGTTTCGCATTGTAACATTTTTTACCCTCAAAAAGACCTGCAAATCCAAAAAAAGACCTACAAACAAAGTCTTTCATCCATCACCCCGACCGTCAGGTCGGGACCATCTGCTCCAAAAAAAGACCTACGTAGTAGGCCTTTCTCTCCGTTTAAGCTAAACTTAGGCTTTTTTTAATAAAGGTAAGCCGGTCTTTTCGGTCTCGACCACCTTATAACCGCCGGGGATGTCCTTGATGGCATCATTTGCGCGCACGTCGCGGGCAAAATAATAGATGCGTTGCTTGCGGCCATTTTTTAGGGTTACTTCACGAGTGTGAAGAAAGTAGGTCTGCCCTTTTTTGTTGGTGTAGCTAAAAGCTTGATCTGCCATAGCACCTTTCTTAAGCTTATTTATAATTAGTTAAAGATACCACACTTGATACGCTTGTCAAGAGCATAATTTATTGTGCGCTAATTTCGCCCTCAAACAAAACATTCTCTCCTGCTGGCGTGCCTGCACTCTCCAGCGTCACCCGCACTCCAATTGGCAACTTCCCTGCCGCCGACACAAACTGAGCCAGATAGCCACTCTTAGACAATGCCAACGCCTCCGACTTTTGCCACTCCTCACTACCTCCCTCTTTCAAATAAACTTGGTAGTAAGTCCCTGCTGCTGGTGAGGGTAAGTTAGCAATCACATTAGCATAAACTTTATCACCTTCAAAATCATAGCGCACTTGCGCTGCTCCCACCAAGCTCAATGACTTTTGAGTTAACACACTAGTACGAAAATCACCCAACCCCTTGGCAATATTGTCCAATTTAGCCTGTTCATCAGCGCTAATTTCCGTAATCTCAATTTTCTCGCTAGTTTCTGGCACCACCCCCTCGTCTTTTGTCCTCAAAGAAATCCATTGCCAGCCCAAAAAAATCACTACCACAATCGCTAACAGGGGAAGTACAAATGGCAAAAACTCTTTTTCCGCACCTGATTTCTTGGGGGTGAGATTCTTTTTCTTTGCATCTGCCATATTGATCCTTAACTAATCATTTAACTATGAAATAGATATAAATAGATAGATATTCCCTATTTTCGCCCAATTTATCTAAATGTCAACACCCAAAAAAATTACCCCTTGATTTTTTTCTCTCATCTATAAGATAATTTTCTCCCATGCCTAAAGACCGTCCCGCCTCCGAACTCGACGTTTTTAAGCATGCCATCAGCTCTCCTCTCACCACCATTTCCTGCGAGCTCGAGGCCTTTCTCCTCAGCCATCACCAGTACCCTCTCCCCACCGGAGTTGCCCTAGACAATCTCTTAACCAATCCTCATAGTCACCTGCCTCGCGCCCTTATGGCCACTCATCAGCTTATCAATCTTGTTAAACCTCGTACCTCAACCTCCCTCCCTCATGCTAAAGAACACTTTCATCTTGCCTCCCTATTAACCAAAATCTTCCAAACTTGGTCCCAATCTTTTCCCCTCATCAAAGAAAGTAGTTTTCAAATCATTGCCAGCCATTACCTTTATGGCAACCCTCATCGCCTCCATCTCGCCCTCTCCCATCTCCTCAATAACGCTGCCGAAAGCTATCCTCCCTCCCATCCTCATAAAAAGATTCTCTTTCATGCTTTCCCTTGTGCCATTGGTGCCCTCTTGCTCATCACCGACTATGGCTGCGGCCTCACCAAAGCCCAGCTCAAAAAGATCACTAACCTCAACTATTCCACCAAACCCCATTCTCAGGGAATCGGCCTTTGGGAAGCTCATCAAATCATCCATCAGGAGTTTTCCGGCAACTTATGTTTTACCTCTGTTCCCAACAAGGGCACCACCGTCGGTGTCTTTCTTCCTTGTGAAGAAGACTAATTATGCTATACTTGCCTTATGAAAATCATGGGACTTGATTATGGCTCCAAAAGAGTCGGCGTGGCTCTTTCCTTTGGCGACGCTCTCGCCGAGCCCGAAACCATCTTAACCAACGACTCTCATTTATTTTCCCGTCTCGCCACCACCATCCAAGAACATCATGTCCAAAAAATTGTGCTTGGTGTCACCGACGGTTCCATGCAGTCCGCCATCACTCAATTTCAACATTCCCTCACCCAACAGTTCCATCTTCCGGTGGAACTGATGGACGAAGCCTTTTCCTCCTCAGAGGCGGCCCAAAAAACATCTAGCACTCACCTCGACGACAAAGCTGCAGCTATTATTTTACAAAATTATTTAGATATTCATCGTGCCCCAGCAACCTAAAAAACCCATTATCATTTTTGACTTCGACGGCACTCTCGTCGATAGTTTCACTCCCGCGCTAGAATATCTTTTTACCACTCTCATCCCCCAATTCAAAATCACCGAAATCTCTCGCGCCCAAATCGACCAGCTACGCTCCCAAACCCTTTTCCAGCTCATCAAAAAAATCCGCTTCGGCTGGCTTAAAGTCCCTCTTATCATCTGGAAGATCAACCGCTGGTCCGATCAATACGCTTGGAGTTTTGCCCTTTATGACCATGTCCCCGAACTTATCCGTAGCCTCAAAAAACATGGCTACAGCCTCCATATTCTCACCTCTAATAAAACGTTCGTGGTGGAGACAGTTCTTCGCCATCACCAGCTCCTCGAGGAGTTTACTTCCATTCATGCCAGCGGTGGTCTTTTTAATAAGGATAAAAAACTCCTCCAACTCCTTCGTCAGCTCAATTTACAAAAGTCAGACATAGTTTATGTGGGCGACGAGATTCGCGACATTCAAGCCTGCCGTCGCGCCGATGTACGCATCATTAGTGTTAGTTATGGTCTCAATTCCAGCGCTGGACTTCGCCAGTTTAAGCCCGATTTTCTGGTCGAAGAACCCCGCGATGTTTTTAGTATTGTAGAGAAACTTCATCATGAGTCAACTCCTCCTTCGCCAGCTCTGGCTGACTAATTGGCGCAAGTTCGACGACTACCTCTGGGAAGTACAAAAACCCGTCAGCCTCTTTTGTGCTCCCAATGCCTCTGGCAAAACCTCTATTCTCGAAGCCATTGGTTTTCTCTCCAGTTCCGGCAGTTTTCGTGATGCCCTCACTCCCGATTTAATCAATTTTGATAAAGAACTCAGTCGTATCGCAGCCGTTATCCAGCAGGAGGGCAAGCCTGCCACCGACCGCCTCGAGATTATGCTCACCAGAGGTCAGGTAAATGGCAAAAGAACCAATAGCAAGCTCTATTCCCTCAACTTCGCCGGCAAAAGAAAGAAAGACTTTATTGGTCAATTTGGAGCGGTCATTTTTTGCCCCGAAGACATGCGCCTCATCGAAGGCAGCCCCCATCGTCGCCGCCGCTGGATGAACTATCTCCTCGCCACTCTCGACGATAAATATGCTCAGGCTCTAAAAAATTACGAAGCCATTCTGCTGCGTCGCAATAAACTCCTTTCCGACATCAAAGATCAAAAGCAGGGCAAGGAAGCTCTCAGCTACTATAACCAAGGCCTCCTCAAATACGGCATGCTGCTCCAGCAAAAACGTGCCGACTTAGCCGCTTTTTGCTCTCAACTCATTCTCCCTCTCGACTTCAATTTCATTTTCGAGCCCTCTTTGATTAATGAAGAACGCCTCTCCAGCTATCTAGACAAGGAATATATCGTTGGCCATACCCTCATCGGCCCCCAAAAGGACGATTTTCATCTCCAGTATAATTTTGCCCCTCCCTCCCAGCCCGCTCGCCATCTCAATATCGCCACTTTTGGCTCGCGCGGTCAGCAGCGCCTCGGAGTTCTATATCTTAAGCTGTGTGAACTTAAGTTCAACGAGTCCGTTTTAAGTACTAGAGTAGGGGAGAACCATCGTCCTCTTTTATTGCTCGACGACATCTTTTCTGAGCTCGACGAGTCCGCCCAAAAACTAGTTATTTCCTTAATGGAGGACTATCAAACCATCCTCACCACTGCTCAGGAAGCAACTAAGGAGCTATTGGTGCAGGCTCTACCAGACAATAGGTTAGAGGTAGTAGATCTGGCCTCCTAATTTTTCTACATATGTTATAATCTTTTTTCATCATGCTCCAACTCTTTTTCGATGTAGAAACCAAAAACTCCATGGAAGACGTCGGCGGTCACTTCCCCGAACGCCTCGACATTTCTTTTATTGGCGCCCGTCTGCGCGACAGCAGTTCCGGCCAAGAAGAAACAAAAAGCTTTTTTGAGCAAGATCTGGACAAGTTCTGTGACCTTCTCGACCAAGCCGATGTCATCATCGGTTATAACTCCGACGGCTTCGATCTCCCCACCCTCACCCGCCACTATCAGGGTAATCTCAAATCCCTTCCCAGCCTCGACCTTATGGCTCGGATCAAAAAAAGCTGCGGCCATCGGATTAGTCTCGACGCTGTGTCCAAAGCCACTTTTGATTCAGGCAAAACTGGCTCCGGCATTGATGCGATTAACTATTATAAACAAGGTCGTCTCCAAGAACTGGCCGACTACTGCCTCCAAGATGTCAAAATAACTCGTGACCTTTATGATTTTGGTTTCAAAAATGGTTTTGTCAAGTTCTACAATAAATGGAACCGCCTCATTAAATGTCCGGTGGATTTTGACTTCAGGATCAAGCCCAAACTCGGCAAACAAGATGCCTTGTTTTAAGCACCACTTGTGTTATACTATGCATATAGTATAAAATAGTAAGTTGTTAATACAATTAAGTGAAAGGAAAAAATGAACAAAGTCACTAAAACCGTTACTGGTATTGTGAGTAGTGCTTCCGCTCTGGCTATGAGCTCCAGCAGTGTCCTCGCCGAAACCATCACTAAGCCCAGATGGGCCATCGGTGGCGATGGAGATGGCAAAAGCCAGCTCGGCAATATTATCTCCAATGTGCTCAACATCGTCTTTGCTGTTGGTGTCATCTTGGCCCTATTTTATCTCATCTGGGGTGCCTTCACTTGGATCACTTCTGGTGGTGACAAAGCCAAAACCGCCGATGCTCGCAATAAAATCATTGCCTCTGTCGTTGGCTTGATTTTACTCGCCGCCACTTGGGCGTTCCTAAACCTTGTGCTTACCGTCATCTACGGTAGCGGCACTTCCATTGACACCGTCATCAACGACAATTTACAACTATAATATTCTGCGCGGTATTAATCCCTCTCTCATTCAATTGGGAGAGGGATTTTTGTGATATAATAACCTTATGTTTATCACCAAAGTTATTGCTCAAACCAAAGAATGGCGCTCTCTCCAACAAGAGACTAACTATCCTTGTGTTTCCGGCATTACTGATGACATCGCCACTATTCAGGGCGTCACTTGTCTCATTGCCAATGCTGCCAGCATCGTTTTTACCCTTGTTGGTTTTGCTGGTTTTCTTATGTTGGTTGTCGGCGGCATTCGCTTTATGCTTTCCGGCGGAACCGCCCAGAGCATCCAACAATCCACAAAAACCGTCACTGGCGCCGTCATTGGTCTCGTTCTCGCTCTTTCCTCCTTCCTTATTGTCACCCTCATCTCTCAATTTACTGGCGTCAATTTAGGAACCATTATTTTTGAGAACTAAACACTTATGTCTGTCTCAGACTTTCTTTCTCTACGCTCCCACCATCCTCATGTCTCTTTCACCAATTTTTCTTCGCAACTCCATAGTTCCGACCTAGAGCTCTCCTTCACCTACGATATCGCCAACTTAACCTCCTTCACCCATCGCGTCGTTTTTTCCGACATTGATACCACTGCCTATCAACAATTACAAAAAACCCACCCCCAATTTATTGATAATCTAATCATCAATATCGGCCTCATCGAACTTTTTTCCTATTGGAAACTCACTTGCTCTCCCCTCATCGACATCCAAGTGGCCTCCCTTCCTCCCGAGGCCCTCGCTTTCTGGCAGAAGCTCCTGATTAAAGGCATGGGCGAGTACTTTTACGTCAACAACATCACCGACTTCGCCGTGCCTGATTTTGTTCGCTGGCAAAGCAGCGAAACACTAGACACCCTTTTATGCAGTTCTTGGCGAGCGGAGGGGGACCCCCAAAAAGAATCACCACCAGTGAAAACAAAACTTTCCTCTATTGATTTTAATCTGACGAAAGCTGTGCCCGAACTTGTCTCAAGCGAGTCTCCCTCGCCTGAGACAAAATCGAGTCAGATACAAAATCACCATAGAGGAAAGTTTTGCTCTCCTCCACTTGTCGGCTTTGCCGGCGGCAAAGACAGCCTCCTCTCCGCCCTCCTCCTCAAAAACAACTTTTCCGCCCTCATCGTCCACCCCGCCTCCCCCTCCGCCCAAAACACCGCCCTCGCCCTCGACCCCGCCCTTCCTCTCCACCACGTCCATCGCCACTTCGACCCCCAACTTTTTGAGCTCAATAGGCAGGGTTTCCTCAACGGCCACGTTCCTTTTTCTGCCTCCCTCGCTTTCCTCGCTAATCTTTCCCAAGCTTTGGGCGGCTACAGCTCTTTTATTGTCAGCAATGAACATTCTGCCTCCGAAGACTCCCTTATTTTTCAAAATCAGCCCATCAACCATCAATATTCCAAATCCCTCGAGTTCGAGCGCGATTTTAATACCTATGTCCATCAATTCATCTCCCCCCATCTCCACTATTTTTCCCTTTTGCGCCCCTTCCACGAATTAAAAATAGCCCAACTTTTCGCTCAACTTTCCCTCCCCGAGCATTTATCGGTTTTTCGCTCCTGCAATATTGGCCAAAAGGAGAATACTTGGTGTCATCACTGTCCCAAATGCCTTTTCGTTTTTCTCATCCTCTATCCCTTCCTCGATGAAACCACTCTGACCACTCAGATTTTCTCTCGCAACTTATTTGCCGACGACTCTCTCCTTCCTTTTGCGCGGGAACTCGCTGGCCTAACTGACAGCAAGCCTCTGGAATGTATCGGCACCATTGAAGAAGTTTGCTGCGCCTTTTATTTGAGCATCAATAAATACTTATCCCAATCTCGTCCCCTCCCGCCCATGCTTGCCCTCATCAAGGAACAAATCATTGACCCTCAGACCTCTTGGGACGAGCGCGCTCAGGCCATCCTTTCCTCCTATCAAACCGACAGCCCCCTCCCTTCTTGGGCCACTCGCCTCACTTATCCTTTAGCCAATATGCACCACCTCTCCCATCTCTCCTCCCAGCCCACTCTCATTTTAGGCGCTGGCCGCGAGGGCCTCTCTCTCTATCACTTCCTGCGCACTTATTTTCCCCGCCTCCCCCTCACTATCGCCGACCAAAAACCTCTCTCCAAGTGGGGAGATCAATGGAAGCAGATTTTGCTCGATGACCACGATTTAACCACTATTGATGGCGATAATTACCTTGGAGATTTATCATCATTTCCGGTCATCTTCCGCTCCCCTGGGATTCCTCTCTCTTTAATTGGAGAGAGATTGGAGAAAGAGATGGGGAACCTTTCCTCTATTGATTTTGCATCTGACGAAAGCCGTGCCCGAACTGGTATTGTTGAGAGCGGGTGGCGAGCGGAGGGGGACCCCCAAAAAGAATTAGCAGCGACAGCGAATAATTTTTTTGGGGGAGGAGCGACGACAGGACCCGCGTCCCATCGGAGCAAAACAAATAGAGGACAACTCTGTCTCACCTCCGCCACCTCCATCTTCCTTCAACTTTTCTCCTCCCAAATTATCGGCACCACCGGCACCAAAGGCAAATCCACCACCGCCAGCCTCATCCATCATCTTCTCAAGGAGAGCGGTCTCCCCACCATCCTCGTCGGCAATATCGGCACCCCCGCCCTCAACCATCTTTCTTCCATCACTCCCGATACTATCATCGTCATGGAGCTTTCCTCCCATCAACTCCAAGACTTGTCCCTTAGCCCCCATATCGCCGTCATCCAAGACATTAATCCCGAGCATCTCGACTACTATCCTGATTTTGCTGCTTATGTCGCCGCCAAGGCTCCCATCACTGCCCACCAATCTCCCGATGATTACGTTATTTTTAATCCCAATTTCACTCGCCCCTCTCAGCTAGCCGCCTCCTCTCTAGCTCAAAAAGTCCCCCTCTCTCTCGCTGACCTACCCCCTTCCTCCCTGCGCGGCGAACATAATCTCCAAAACATCGCCGCCGCTGTCACCGTCGCCAAGCTCTTTAGCCTCACCTCCGATCAAATCTCCCGTGCTTTAACCACCTTCTCTCCCTTAGAACACCGCCTACAATTTATTAAAACAGTCAACGGCGCCGACTTTTATAACGACTCTCTGGCCACCACCCCCGAAGCCACTATCGCCGCCATCAAATCCTTTCCCGATCGGCCCCTTATCCTTCTTGCTGGCGGCTATGAGCGCCACCAAGACTATCGCGCCCTCGCCACCACCATCCTCGAGCATAATGTCCCCGCCGTCATCCTTTTCCCCACTACTGGGGAGAGGCTGAGGGAGGAGATAGAGAACCTTTCCTCTATGACAGGACCCGCGTCCCGTCAAAGCGTCATAAAAACTCCTCAATTCTTCCCTGCCACCTCCCTGCCCGAAGCCTTCTCTCTCCTCCCCCCCCTCCTCAAAAAATACCCCTCCTCCGTTGTCCTTTTAAGCCCCGCCGCCGCCAGCTTCAACCTTTGGCCCGACTACGCCGCTCGGGGCAGGAGTTTTATTTCCGCTGTCAATCAGTTATAATAATCCCTCCATGAAACAACTCCGTCGTTTTTACTCCTTCATTTGGCAGCGCCCTTGGCTTTTTATTAGCTATTTGTTTATTTTTATCATCGCCACTCTCCTCACCAACACCAAGGCCTTCTTCATTGGCGCCATCACCAACTTGGTCTCCCAAAACGAACTCGACCAAGTCCTGCCCATTTTAGTTGCTTTTGGAGCAGCCATGATTGGCTCCAGCCTCCTCATCAATCTCGCCTATTGGCTCGAAAACCGCAATGCTAATTATGTCTCCGTCGCTGTGGTCAAACAAGTTTTAGCCCGAGTCCACAGCCTCGATTTTGCCTTCCACGCCAACAAATCTTCTGGCAAACTCATCAGCATTTTTTCTCGCGGCGACGATGCCATCTGGACTTTTTATGAAGGTCTCAACGACGAACTCCTCTCCATCATCATCTCCTTCACCATCATGCTTTCCTCCTTCGCCCTGCTCGACATCAAATACTTAGGATTAGTGCTGCTTTTTATGATCCTTACTCTCCTTTTTAGCTATCATATTCTCCGCGCCAATCTCCGCGCCCGTTCGCGCTTTAATGCCGCTGACGACGACCTTTCCGCCGTTAAGGTTGACAATCTGGTCAATTTCGACACCGTCAAATATTTTGCCAAAGAAAAGTTTGAGCAGCGCCGTCTCGACAAAGTTTTACAAAATTGGTTCAACATGCTCCAAAAATACTTTATCACTTTCCGCGTCTTTGATCTGGTCGTCGACAATCTCTCCAACATCTTTCTCATCGTCATCACCGTGGTGGCCTTTTTTGATCTTCGCGCTGCCAACATCAACATTGGCAACTTTCTTTTTATTCTCACTTTCCTAATGACCCTTCTTCCTCAAATGCGCTTCGTCATGCATATTGTCCGCAACATTGCCAAAAAGAGCGAAGATTTGGAAAGATATTTAGGCATTCTCGACGAACCCATCACTGTTCCCGATCCTCCTCACCCTAAGAAAATCACTAACTTCCCCAGCCAAATTGTCTTTAAGGATGTTGATTTTTTCTATCACTCCGAACATGCTGTCATTCACGATTTTAATCTCACCATCAAGCCCGGCGAAGCCATCGCCTTGGTTGGTTTTTCTGGCGCTGGCAAAACCACCATCGCCAAGCTTTTGATGCGCATGTATGACGTTAATGCTGGATCCATCACCATCGACGGTGTTGACCTTCGCGATATGAAAAAAGATTACTTACGCTCTCTCGTTGGTATTGTTCCTCAGGAGCCCATCATGTTTAATAATACCGTCTTTTATAATATTGCCTATGCTCGTCCCGAAGCCAGCCGCGAAGAAATAGAGGCCGTCGCCGCCCAAGCCCAAATCACCGATTTTATCAACAACCTCGAAAATGGCTACGATACTATGGTGGGGGAGCGCGGCATCAAACTTTCTGGCGGTCAGCGCCAGCGTCTCGCCATCGCCCGCGTCCTTCTCCAAAAAACCAATTTAGTCATTTTCGACGAAGCCACCTCCAGCCTCGATTCCCAGACAGAAAAATATGTCCAAGAAGCTTTTTGGCGCATGGCCAAAAATAAGCAACATCGCGTTTCTTCCATCATCATCGCCCATCGCCTCTCCACTGTCATGCGCGCCGATCGCATTGTGGTGATGAATGAAGGGAAGATTGTCGAAGTAGGTTCGCATCAGCAGCTCCTCGCCAATTCCTCCTCAACCTACAAAAAACTCTGGGATCTGCAACAAGACGGTTTCTTAGGAGATGGCGAAGCTTTCCCTCATCCCTAAATACCCGTCGATCCAATTTTTCCTCTCGCGCTCTGTTCCCCCAGCGTTTCCACTTCTTCAATTTCCGCCACCACCTTTGGGATTAATATCCCCTGTAGCAATCTATTTCCTGCTTTTATTTCCACCTCCTCGTTGGTGAAATTATGCATTAGCGCCACCAACTCATTTTCGTCAGCACTAAAATCATTATCCACTATCCCCATGCTGTTAATTAACATCAGTCCCAATTTATGCAGCGAACTTCGCGGCACCATCATCAGCCAATATTCATCCGGCACTTTCACCGCCCAGCCCAACGGCACATATTTTGTTTCCCGAGCTTTAATCCTCGTCGTCTCCCTCGCTGCCAAATCAAACCCCACACTCCCCGCCGTTTGTACCTTCGGCAATACCATCCCCTCTCCATGCCTTTTCATCTTTATTTTTCCTCGCATCGGTTGCTTGTTCATCGTGCCCTATTGTATAATACCCCTATTAGAATTAAAAGAAGGATCACTATGCCCCCTAAAGCTAAGCCCGCCGCCAAATCCGCTCCCTCTAAAAAAACTACCTCCGCCACTAAAACCACTTCCCTCAAATCCACTCCCGCCAAATCCCCCTCCACCCCTTCTCCAGAAGTCATCAAGGATCCTGCCGTTTGGAAAGGCGCCACCTCCCTTATTCTGGGCATTCTGTCTCTATTATTCTCTCCTCTCTTTTTTATTGCCATTCCCGTTTCCATAGTCGGATTGGTCCTCGGCGTTTGGGCGCTAAAGAGCCGCGGCAAAGCTCTGGGCATTGCCGGCATCATCACTGCCATTATCGGCCTGCTCATCAGTATCTGCATGTATATCGCTCTCGTCCAACTCATCCAACTTAGCCCCACTCTCATCCAAAGCATCCCCTCAGCCACTCCTATTGTCCAACTTCCTTAAAGGTGTGCTAAAATAAACAGTCCATGCCACAAAACAAAAACTCGCTTACCAGCATCGTTTTGGCTGTTGTTCTAGGTGTTTTCTTGGGCTGGGGGACCATGCGTTTTGCTGGGGTTCGCCAATACGTTCTTGGCGAAACAACTTCCTCCGCCTCCGCCGACATGCGCCTTTTCTATGAGGCTTGGCGCAAACTTTCCGACACCTACTACAAACCTGAAGAACTCCAAGAAGATCGTATGATCGAAGGCGCCACTGCTGGCATGGTCGATAGCCTCGGCGATGCCTATACTCTCTACCTCCCCCCCGAGAATAATGATCGCAGCAATGAAGATATTGCTGGCTCCTTTTATGGTATTGGCGTAGAGCTCGCCTATATTGACGGCGTTGTTGGCATCCAAGCTCCCATCGCCGACACTCCCGCCGAAAGAGCTGGTATCCAAGCCCGCGATGTTTTCATTCATATCAAGGATGAAATCAATGATGTCGATGAGGAAGTTTATGATTGGACCATCCAGCAAATCCAGAATGTCCTGCGCGCCAAAGACAAAACTCCCGTCACCATCACTCTTTTCCGCTCCGACTATAATAATAATGAGCCTTTTGAGGTAACTATTGTTCGCGAAGAAATCAAAATGCAGTCGGTCTGGCTGGAGTTTGTCACCAATAGTCGCTCCCAGACTATTGCTCATCTGCGGGTTGGCTCTTTTGGCGAGCGCACCACCGAAGAATGGAATCAGGCTGTCAAAGACATCCTAGCTCGCGGTAATATTGCTGGCATTGCTCTCGACGTCCGCAATAACCCTGGGGGTCTAGTTTGGGAAGCCATCAAAATTGCCAGCGAGTTTATCGAGGATGGGGTCATTCTCCATCAAGAAGGCCGCAAATCCAGCAATACCCGCGACTATGAATCCACTGGCCGCTCCCGCCTCAAAGACATCCCCGTAGTGGTCTTGGTTAATGGCGGTTCTGCCTCCAGCAGCGAAATTGTCGCTGGAGCTCTGCGCGATCGTCTCGACACCACCATCATCGGCAGCAAAACCTTTGGCAAAGGTTTGGTCCAAGAACGCATAGATTTAAGCAATGGTGGAGGCCTCCATGTAACTGTTGCCACTTGGAAGCTCCCCAACGGTGATTGGATTCAAGACAAAGGTATTGAGGTGGATATTGAAGCCAAAAACGACTACCAATCCCAAGTTGACGAAGTCCTCAACGTCGCCATCGAACAATTCTAGCCAAGGTTTGAAACTTAATCAGTTGCGATTGCCCCTTAACTTTACGGTGGTACAAAAATCATAAAACCCCATGTTCGGATGTGGTGTTATAATCAATTTGTGAAATTTAGCAATTCTTTACCATGCGGAAATATCTAGCTATTTTGAAAACTAAAGATAGATTTGATTGGCTGTTTTTAGCATCTTCGGTTTTACTTGTCATAATTGCTTTTTGGCTTCACTTGTATCGTTTGCCAGAAGTACCCTACGGCATTCACATTGATGAGGCAGGAATGGCTTACGATGCCTGGAGCTTGGCTAATTACGGCACTGACCGTTACAACATTAAATATCCTGTATATTTACTTAATTTTGGTATGGGACAAAGTGCTCTCTATGCCTATATGACAATGGGATTAATTACCTTTTTTGATATTAATATGTGGACTATCCGTTTGCCAGGGGCTTTGGCGAGCTTAGGAATGATATTAGCAGGTTCATTATTTATAAGAGATTATTGGCACAATCGCTGGGCTGGTTTGCTGGGCGGGCTTCTATTAACCATTGCCCCTTACTTTATTATGCAGTCTCGTTTTGGTCTGGATTGTAATTTATTTGTGAATTTCGCTGTCATATCTCTTTACTTACTGAGCTTAGCCCAGAATAAAAAGAGTTTTTGGCTTTATGTCTTGGCTGGCCTAAGCTGGGGGATAACTTTATACACTTATGCTTTAAGTTGGTTGGTAGTGGCATTTTATTTATTGTTAGTCGGGTTTTTCTTAATAAAGTATAAGCAAATAAATCTTAAGCAGAGCATAGCTTTTAGCTTTCCATTAGTTTTATTAGCCACGCCTCTAGTCATATTTGCTGTTATTAACTTCTTCAGCCTTTCACAGGTTGAATTGTTTGGTTTAACAATTCCTCGGCTTTTGCTTTTCAGGGTTAATGAACTGTCTGGACATAATCTTGGAACAAATTTCTTAACAATTTTACAAAATAGTTTTTTTAAGGATTGGTTGGATTATAACGCTTTTGATTTTTTCGGACCACTTTATCCTATTTCCATTCCTTTATGTGTTCTCGGTTTTGGATTAGGTACTTGGACTATTATTAGACAATTCCGCCAAAAAGTTTTACTCAGTAGTGGCCTAGTGTGGTTGTTATTTATTAGTGTATGGCTGTTTGGCTTGTTTATATCTGGTCCAAACATTAACAAAATGAATGGTATTTATTTTGGCTGGGTATTCTGGCTGGTTTGGGCATTAGCATGGCTATGGCAAAAGGTAAAATTTGGACGCATATTTGTTATGGTCGTACTCTTTGTCTATTTGATTCTTTTTGGGAGCTTTGCTAAATATTATTTTACAGTTTATTCATCGCATATCTACCCTCAGTATTTATTTGCTGGAGATTTTGCTACCGGCTGGGCTTATGTGTCTAACCGTTTTCCAACACAAACTATTTATTTTGAAGAAAGCTATATTTACTATTTGTTGGGTAGTCGAAGACCACCTATAAATAATGATATGTATGATTTTATGGTTTACAGCAAGCAAGGCCGCTATCATTTTATGTTGCCAGAATATATTGATATGGAAGCTGTTTATATTATCAGGGAGACTAATTATCATTTTCAGAATAGACTGAAAAACATTGGTTTTATTTTGGATTGGTCTGACGAAATATATCAAGTTTGGAAGGCAAATGAGATGACTTGTTTAATAAAATAATCACTGATGGTTTTATAGTATTTTCTATGAACCCAAGGGATAACTACCTGATCAGTTTGTGTTGACAAATACTTCCTTTAAGTTAATAATAGGTGTTGATTGAACATATTTAATATAACACCCTGACTTTTTAGGGTGTATTGCAAATCCAAAAGGCAACTTTTGGGACACATTTGTAATACCCTCAGGGCTTTTCAATATGTTCAATCAGCTCAAGAGTTGCCTTTTTGTTGGGTAAGCACGCAGCCTTAAAAAGTTTGCCTATGAACATTTTACCGCTACCAGCAAAATCAAGAAAAATATACAATCACTGTAGAGGGTTTTGTTTATCTGCGGTATTTTTAGTATTCCTCTTTGGGGCTCGCCTCGCTCGCCCCCAACTCATCTCCGCCCAGACCGCTCTCTCCGACCCCTCCATGAAAGGCAAAGTCATCCATCTTGGCGACAACAAACCTTGGTTAGTAGTCCAATCCACCACTCAAACCGGTACTAAGAGTGGTTATGTGTATATCATGAATATAGGCCAAGGTTATTTTCCCAGTTTCTATTGGGGCACCAATAGTACTACTCCTACCAATGCCATATCCAGCCTTGCTGACTCCGGCACTATTTACAGCTTTCTTCCCGCCACCATAGGTGGTGTAGCTAAGGCTACAGCACTAGGCTCTCACACTTGGCAATGGGATAGATGCTCTCAGGCCGGCACCTGCTCTAACCTTG
>WRMU01000014.1 GCA_009776965.1 Microgenomates group bacterium
TTTAGTGTTTTATCCGCTGCGAGCGAAGTAAGCAACGGACTAAAATACTAAATTATTCTTGAAAAGTGGACACTTGAGAGAGAAAATGTTAAAACAATTTTTTATGGAAGACAGGACCCATCGCCTCAATTTGCTTTACGAGATAAGTTTTTTAATATCTTCCCATAAGAGCAACAACGGCGCACATACAAACGGCGACGAATAAGTCCCCAACACTATCCCCGTCAGCAAAGCCACCGCAAACCAATGAATACTCTCTCCCCCCATCAGCACTAAAGGCACCAGCATAAACACAATCATCAGCGAATTATTAACCGAGCGCCGCATTGTCTCCCAGATTGCCGTTTCCACCACCTCCTCATATTTTTGTTTCACTCCCGCTTTCGACAACTCCCTAATCCTATCATAAATCACCACCGTATCATGCATCGACAAAGAAATCGTCGTCAATATCGCGGTCACAAACATACTATCCACCTCCACCCCCGACGTTCTTCCCAATAAAGAAAACAATCCCGTCATAATAAATATGTCATGCAATACTCCCATTAATGCCAATACTCCATACTTTAGCTCTTTGAATTGTGTTCGCAGATAAATCACCGTTCCCGCCCCAATAATCCCCATAGCAATCAGCGTTTTTTGCAGCAGCTCTCTCCCCAGCGTTGGACCAATCGACTCAAACCTAGTAATCACCACTCGCTCATCAATTTTCTCCCGCAAAACCAAGAGCACTTCATCCTTTCTCTCATTGCTAATCGTTTCTGTCCGGACGATCATCGCTGTCTCTCCGGACGACTGGATTGAGTCAATCGCCAGCTCCTCGCCCAAACTATCCCTGAGCAAACCCTCCGACAATAAAATCTCCTCGTCCACATCAATCTCCATCAGCGACCCGCCCGTAAAGTCTAGCCCCAGATTTAGTCCATTAATTCCCAAAGAAACTCCGCTAGTAATAATCAACGTCAGCGACACCAACAAATAAATCCAGTAGTAGCGAAAAAATCTAAACTTCATGATCCTTTCTATAGAAAAACAACCTCATAATATTGTGCGCCACAAATATGCCGGTAAACAAAGCCACCGCCGTCCCCAGCAGCAAAGTAATTCCAAATCCTCTCACTCCTCCCGAAGTATTCAAAAAGTTCCAATCCCCTGGGTTAGCCAATACAAACGCCGTTAATAAGGTAATCACATTAGCATCTCGAATGCTACTCCAAGCTTTCTCAAACCCTTCCTCCATTGCCTGCCTGCCTTTTTTGCCCGCTTTCTCCTCATCTCGCATTCTCTCCCAAATCAGAATATTCGAATCCACCGCCATCCCAATCGAAATAATCACCCCCGCAATTCCTGCCAGAGTTAAAGTTATTCCAAACACTTGGTGCACTGCCAAAATCAACACCGTATAGATCAATAAGCCCACCGTCGAAACCACTCCTTTTTTCCCATAAACCACCATCATAAATATCGCCACTGCCGCCAACCCCACCATCCCCGCTCGCAAACTATCTGTGATACTTTCCGCTCCCAATTTTGCCCCCAATGTCCGCTGCCCCAACACTTCAATCCTCACTGGCAGCGCCCCAGAGTTTAGTTGAATAGCCACGTCTTGTGCTTCATCAACCGTAAACGCCCCGCTAATCATGGCCTTGCCATCCAAGATAGGCGTATTAATCACCGGCATAGTCACTGGACTGCCATCAATAAAAATCCCCATTACCGACCCCGTATGATCGCTAGTTAATTGCCCAAAAATCTCTTGCCCTTCATCATTAAAAGTCAGTGATACTAGCGGCTGCCCAGTTTGGGGGTCAAAGTCTGCGCTTGCCCGAGCCAAATGCCTTCCGCTCAAAGGCGTTTCCTCAAAAGTATCCAAAAACTCAATATATTGCATAATTTGCTCCTCAAAACCCATTTCCGCGCTAGCCGTAGCATACCTTTCCTGATATTCTGCTTCTTTTTCCTGATTTTGCAGCATAAAAGTCAATTCCGCCGTCCTTCCAATCAAATCCAAAGCCTGTTGTGGATCTTCAATTTCTGGGATTTCCACCAATATGCGATAGTCATCATTAGTCATCGAAGTCTGAATTGACGGCTCAGCCAGTCCATAAGCATCAACTCTCCTCTCAATAATTCCCCGCGCCGCCTCCAGCGCCGTTGTCCTATCTTCCTCGTTGATTTCGCTCATGTCCGCCCGCAGAGTGACTTGCATCCCGCCCGCCAAATCCAGCCCCTTTTTGAGCGGCAGGTTTAAGTTAATTTCTTTTCCTGCCAGTGTTATTCGCCGATACTCATCCGGAATAGGTAATACAATAAATGCGCAAACCAATACCAGTAGCCCAATCAAGACACAATTTCTTTTAGTCTTTCGGTGTTTTACATCTTTTTTTAACATTTTTTCCTTGGGCAGGGAAACTTTTAAGGTGTTTTAATTGAACGATCGACAAACTCCTCCTCATCACCAATCACCATCACCTTCTTCCCATAAAGGGCCTCAGTGATAAATCCATCGCGTCTTTGTTTGCGCATCCTAAACTCACCTCCATTCAATACCATATAATTAATCTCCCGCCCCAGTTTCTTTTCCTCCTCCTTAATCAACACTTCCAGCTCTGGTATCACAATATCTCCCACCACCAAAATATCCAGCTCCTTAACTTTCTCCTGTCTCCTATTAATAAACTGATTGGAAAACATTACAAACTCAACTTTCCCCAACTTATGATGCAATCTTCTCATTTGGGTAGCCAGCTTTCCCGATTTCAACACCATTTGTTGCAATTCCGGAAAATAAGTATATGCCTTATTCACATAAAAATAAGCCCGATTACCTCGATTTTCAGTTTTCAAAATACCTCGCCCCACCATCGAATTAAGTTCGCGCCGCACAGCATTAATTTCTTCGTCAACTTTGCGTGTTACCTCTCGGATATAATACAACTGTTCTGGATCAGCATAAAACAATTCCAAAATCTTGACGCGTACTCTGGAAGTAATGAAGTCTGCTAATCCTCTATGCATATTAGTTTGCTTGTAATGATTTGTTGGCGGTATCTACCACCGACACCCATACCATTCCGGCTGTCAATTCAACATCTTTGCCAGCATTATCGGTAAACAGCATTGGTGCCTCGCGGTCTTTCTTGCTCCATTTGATGTCCACCTGCTCGCCGTTCTTAAATAATACCGCATTGCCAGTGCCAATCAAACCATAAAGCAAATGCGCCTTATCATTCAAGGGCCCCTCCTCTTTGGCATAAACCACCACCACATTGCTGGCTGCAATCTGCTCATTATTATTAGAGTCGATATGTTTTTCTTCTTTTGCCCCTTGGAAACGCTGATAAGTATTGGTGGCCGCGTCATACTTCCAAGTCACGTCATAATCCGTGTATCCCGTCCAGAAACCATACTTAATGGTGCTGATATTGCCTGCATTTGGTGTTCCCGTATTAAACGCCCAAGGCGTAAAGCCATCTTTCCAATCACTCGCGGCGACGGTATTCCTCCCCACCCTCATCTCCTTGCTCATATTAGTCCAACCCCTCTTTGTCGCCAATTTATAAACTTCCTCGGTATAGGTTTCCATGGTATGTTCTGTGGCCACTTGTCTGCCGGGGATACGATTATAATTGCGAATAAAAGTCGGATATCCTGCGCTCATGCCGTCGATATCATTATTCCCTCTCCAGCCATACTCATCTATTTGCCCCAAAGCATTAGTTCTGCCCGCCACATTAGCCCCGCCCACATGAACATACAAAGGATAATTATAGCCCGAAGCCAACTGCACATAATAAGTTCTCGCCGAGCGCACTGGTGCCACTGTCGTATCATTAGCCTGCACTCCACAGTAAAAAAGCCCCATAAAACGCGTGATTCCTCCCTCTGCCACCAATTCGTATACAATATCCGCGCTAGTCAAGCCAGACTGTGGCCTAGCATCCGGCGTATTTTCCACCATCACCGCAATCGGCCTTCTCTTTTCCCAAGCAGCCCTCTCCTCAGCGGTATAAAGCTTATCATTCAAAGGACATTTCTCCGTTTTAGGCCCTGCCGTATTCAAAAGCGATCCCGTATTTTCATTTTCCTCTGGGGGTGTCACCGCCACCATTGTGGCTGGTTTGAACACAAACAAATAGCTCGCCAAAGCCGAAATCGCTAGGGCTAGCACCGGAACCAGCCAAATAGCCCCACCTTTTCTTTTTTTTCTACTGCTCCCCGTATTACTACTAGTCGCTTTTCCTTGCGCTTGACCGCGCTTCACCACTAAATTATTATATGATGTTTGTGTCATAGTTAGTCATTATAAACTTTTTTTACCTTCCAATCAACCGCCAAATGTCATTACCAGTAACCAAAACCATCAGCCCTATCAACACTAAAAACCCCGCTGTATTCAATATTCTTTCCACTTTAGCAATCCTTTCTCTCCTCACCACCTTTTCTAGCGCAATCAATAGCAATCTCCCTCCATCTAGGGCAGGGAAGGGGAGAAAGTTCATAATCCCCAAGTTTATGGACAGCATTCCCGCAAAACTCACAATCGCCCAAAACCCCTCTCGAAACAATCCAGTTTTTTGCACCATATCCACCATCCCTACCGGTCCCGCCACCACATTCCCCACGTCTTTGCCTCCCATCAAGTCCACCGCCAGCCCCCCTATTGCTCGCAGAATCTCCTTAATTAGCCAAATCGACTGCACCAAGCCCTCCTTGATGGCCAGCGGAATAGTCAAATACCAAGGATGTTTTAATACAAACGCTCCCTCAAAAACCACTCCCATCGCCCCTTCTCCCTCTGGGATTTCTTCTGCAGAGCGCACATAAACACTAATTTTCTCCGCCTTTTCCTTCTCGCAATCTTTATTAGTATCCCTCAAGCAATCTCTAATCACTTCCAGAGTAATCTCTTGTCCGCCTTGCGCCACAATCGCTCCAATTAGCTGCTCCAAGCTTTCTTGTTCCTCCCCATCCACGCTCACCACCGCCATTCCCTCTTTTAACCCCGCTGCCTGCGCCGGTGACCCTTCCACAACCTCCCCAATTCTCGGATAAGTATATTTTTCTGGAATGCCTTTTACTCCAAAAATCACTATAAACGCCACCAGTCCCATCGCTATGCTAAACACGGGTCCCGCCGCAATTACTGCAAACCGCTGCCATGCGGGTTTGGCATAGTACGGCTGTGGGAGAGACTTTGCCGCCACTGCTTTTGCATCTGATGTCAGCTTTGCCTCACTCCGAAAACTGTCAAAATCGCCAACAGAGTCAGCTTCCCCTTCTTCCATCGCCACAAACCCCCCAAAGGGCAACCAATTCAAGGTGAAAGCCGTACCCAGCTTATCCGTCCATAAAGTCTTCATCTTCGGCGGCAGCCCCATCCCAAACTCCAACACCCGCACTCCCAGTTTTCTCGCCGCCAGAAAATGCCCCAATTCATGCCCCAACACCAACGCGCTCAAGACAGCCAAAAATATAATAATTGTCCCGATCAGCATTTATACTTTCAACAACTGTGTTTTCTTCTTTTCTAGTAACTCATCTAATTCTTCGCTTACCGCCTTAGTTTTCTTTTCCAGTTCCTCCAAATCCCTCTTAACTTCATCTTCGCTCACTCCCGACTGATCCTCGCGAGCTTCAATTTCTTTTTTGGTCTCCGCCCTCATTCCTCGCAGCATCACTTTCCCGTCTTCAATTTTTTGCTGTAGGATCTTCACCAACTGCGCTCTTGTCTCGGCGGTCAGAGGCGGCACACTAATCCTGACAATTTTCCCATCCACCACCGGATTTAGATTTAGATTCGCCCCCATCACTCCTTTTTCTATCGCCTGTAATAAACTCACATCCCAAGGAGAAATCATCAGCGTTTGCGGATCTGGTGCGCTAATCGACGCCACTTCATTTAATTTCATTTTTGTCCCATAAGCCTCCACCATCACCGTATCCAACATTTGAATATTCGCCCCTCCAATCCGCAAACCATTCACTTGCTCCATGGTGTGCTCCATCGTTTTTTTTGTTTTATCTTGAAAATCAGAAAAATTATATGACATAATTAACCATTATACCATCAATTATGCTACAATAATCACATGTCAGAGACTAGCGGGTTTTTATCGGATATCATTTTAGTCATTTGCTTATTTGTCGGTACTCTTGCCGTCCTAGTTGGTTTGGTTTTTCTCATTCTTGCCTTCATCAAAAATCTCCAGAAAGAAAAATACGCCCTCAATTTTGTCACCCTCCTCATTCGCCTCCCCAAAGACAACGAAGTCAAAATTGAGGCTGCCGAGCAGATGTGGACTGCCCTCCATGCCCTCAAACAAGAAACCCTCCATAGCCTTTTCAAAAGCGAAGACATTATTAGTTTTGAGATTATTGCCCAAAAAGAAGACATTGCTTTCTATATTGCCTGCCCCAAACATCTGCGCGATCTTATTGAAAAACAAATCCATGCCGCCTATCCCGAAGCCGACATCGACGCTGTTCCCGAAGTTAATATTTTTGATGATAAGGGACGCGTGGCCACTGCCCATCTGCAGCTCCAGCACGGCGATAATTATCCTATCCAGACTTATACCGACCTTCCTGTTGACGGCCTTAATGGCATCACCTCCGCCCTTTCCAAAATGGGGGACGGCGAAGCAGCCATGATTCAATTTATTCTCCAACCCGAAGGCACTCGCTGGCAGGAAAAATCCCTCCGCCAAGTGCATAGCGCCCGCGACCTCCCTTCCGATCCCGAAGAAAAGAAAAAGACCACCCCTTCCGATCCCAAACTTCTCGATAGCCAACAAACCAAAACCGAAAAACTTGGTTGGCGCGTCAATCTCCGCCTCGTGGTCAATGCCCCCACCATGGACATCGCTCAGTCCTATCTCACCAATATCATTTCCTCATTCGTCCAATTCACTTCCCAGTATAATGCTTTTGTTAAAAAAGTCCCCCTTCTCAAAAGAAGTTTCATGCGCAACTTCATTTATCGCTATGCCCCAGTTAATAAAAAGTTCGGTCGCAGCTTTATCCTCAATACCAAGGAACTCGCCACCATCCTTCATTTTCCCAATAAAGAAGTCGAGGTCCACCACATCCGCTTCCTCTATGCCAAAAACGCTCCCGCTCCCCGCGAAATCCCCACCTCTGGCCTGCGCGTTGGCAAATCCATCTATCGAGGTGAAGTTCGCGATATCTATATGAACCTCGCCGATCGCCGCCGCCATATGTATATCATTGGTAAAACCGGCACCGGTAAATCTGAGTTCCTCAAAGATATGATTATGCAAGACATTGCTCAGGGTAGGGGAGTCTGCGCCATCGACCCTCATGGCGAGTTTGTTGAGGACATTCTCCAGATGCTTCCGCCCGAGCGCGCCGAAGATGTCATTTATTTTAATCCTTCCGACCTCGATCGGCCCATGGGTATGAATATGATGGAAGCCGACACCGAAGAACAAAAACATTTTGTGGTTTCCAGCGTCATCGGCCTCATGTATAAGCTTTACGACCCCCATCGCACCGGCATCATCGGTCCGCGTTTCGAGCATGCCATTCGCAATGCCATGCTCACCATCATGGCTCGCCCAGGCACCACTTTCATCGAGTTGGTTCGCGCCCTCACTGACAGCAAATATGTCGAGGAAATCCTGCCTTCCGTCACCGATCCCATTGTCCGCCGCTACTGGACCGACCAAATGGCCCAAACTTCCGATTTTCATAAGTCCGAAGTCCTCGACTATATTGTTTCCAAGTTTGGCCGCTTCATCACCAACAAAACCATGCGTAATATCATCGGCCAGAGCGCTTCCTCCTTTAATTTCCGTCAAGCCATGGACGAGAAGAAAGTCATTCTCTGTAATTTAAGTAAGGGTATTTTAGGCGAGGAGGATGCCAAGTTTTTAGGGCTCATCCTCGTTCCCAAAGTCCTTACCGCGGCCATGAGCCGCCAAGATATCCCCATGGAGCAGCGCGAGGATTTTTTCCTCTATGTTGACGAGTTTCAAAACTACGCCACCGAAGACTTCGCCGTCATTCTCTCCGAGGCCCGCAAATATCGTCTCAACCTCATTGTCGCCAACCAATATATCGGCCAAATCGAAGAAGATGTCAAAAACGCCGTCTTTGGTAATGTCGGCACCATGATTTCCTTCCGCGTTGGTGTTACCGACGCCACCTATCTGGCTCATGAGTTTGCTCCAGTTTTCACCGAAACCGACCTCACCAATGTCGAAAAATACCATGTCTATATCAAAACCATCGTCAATAATGAGCCCGTACCCGCTTTTAGCATGAGTCTCGAAAAAGACATGAAGCAAGTTGAGGCGCTCATGAACCCCGAGTTAGCCGCTATGATCAAACAACTCTCTCGCTTCAAATATGGTCGCGATCGCGCCGAATTAGAACAAGAAATTGGCAAGCGCAGCAATTTATAGTATAATAATTTTATATGCAAGACCGGCCCACCATCAAACAAAATTATTCTGCTACTTCCTCGAGGATTGCCACTCTTTTGGGCGACCTCGCTAAAATCCTCTACGACCAAGACAGATCTGCCGCTGAGAATATTCTCTCCGAACTAAAAAGCTTGTTTGCCCTAGAGCGCAATGTCCGCGGCGAGTTGCTCGCCCTCAAAGAAACAGAGCTTTCTGCCGCTCCGGAGCCAGATAGGCAATATCTCGCTCGCCTCACCAAAAGTTTCAGTACCCTCGACACTCTCCTAGGCGCTCTCTTTTATCATGCCAATAGCCCTTTCACCTACCAATGGCCAGAAGTCGAGCAATGGGCGGTTTGGGAAAATAATATTTCCGGCTTTAAGGAAACCATCCCTCTCGCTAGCAAGAAGTTTGTCGATCAACTAGCCGACTACTATGCCATGCTTGAGCGTATGGTGGACTACAACTGATTCTTCCTATATTTTCTATCCCGATAGCGCAAAGTGACTTTATAAATCTCTGCCAGAGGGATCATCCCTAATCCTATCCCCACCGCTAATAGCCACTGATAGCCGTTTATGGAAGTAGTCCCCAGTGCAGTCTGCAGGGGCATGGCAGGCACCACTACCGGTATCACCACCAAAGCACAAGAGGCAATAAACGCCAAATTGAGCCATTTATTCTTGAAGCAATGACCATTAAATATCGTCTCCATATGGCTATATAAATTATATCCCTGCACTGTTTCAATCGTTGCCAACACCAAATAACTCATCGTCACACAAACAATTGGTTCAAGTCTCAATCCCCATAAACCCCCAAAATATACCGCCAAAACCAATACCGTCATGAATGCGCTATAGACCAAAATACTCTCGCCCGTGCGCCCCCGAAACAAACTTCCTCTGGTAATATTCGGCCCGCGCTGCATCACGTCTTTTTCTGCCTCCAGCGTTCCTAGGGCCAATGCTGGCAGGGTATCCGTCACCAAATTGATCCATAATATCAAAATCGGATTAAAAAACAACAAATCTTTATACCCCAAAAATCCAATAATCACCGTCAGCAATACCAGCTCAGATAAACTCAAGCACAATAAATAAATAAAGATTTTTTTAATATTGGCATAAGTGCGTCGCCCTTCCTCAACCGCGCTGACGATAGTAGCAAAGTTATCATCAGCCAACACAATATCCGCCACGCTTTTAGTGATGTCGGTGCCGGATATTCCCATGCCAATGCCCACGTCTGCCCCCTTAATACTCGCCGCGTCATTCGCCCCATCTCCCGTCATGGCCACCACCTTCTCCTTCCTTTGCCAAATATCCACAATTCTCACTTTATGCTCCGGATTAACCCGCGCATAAACGCTATACTTGTCAATATTTTCCTGCAAATCCTCGTCGCTCATTTCGTCTAGTTCTGCCCCCGTCAAAATCTGGCTCTCATTTTCCATAATCCCAATTTGTTTGGCAATCGCCATCGCAGTTTCTCGATGATCTCCAGTAATCATCACCACCTTAATCCCTGCCTCCCTGCAGGCCTTAACACTTTCCCCGACTTCTTGCCGTGGCGGATCAATCATCCCCGCCAATCCCAAAAAAATCAGCCCATCTTCATCTTGGAAGGTAATTTTTTTCTCGTCAGTCCCCAGTGGTTTATAGGCAAAGGCCAATACTCGCAGGGAAGATCGCGCCAGCTTGCTAATTGTCTCCTCAATGTTTTTTTTGTCGTCATCAGCCAGCTCTCTTATTTTCCCGTCCTCCAAAATCCGCTTACATTTGGCTAAAACATTATTTCCCGCTCCCTTAGTATAAAGAATTGCCTCCTTGTCCGATCTATTGACCGTGCTCATCATTTTGCGTTGATTATCAAAAGGCAACTCATCTATACGCTCCCTTTTTTCCTCTACATATTCCTTGCTATACCCAAAACAATGCGCGCAGTGCACTAGGGCAGTTTCTGTGGGGCTGCCCATAGTAGCTAAGCCCCCATTTTCATCTTTAGTCTGCACATCATTACAAAGCAGCATGCAGTCATTTAGAGCCCTAAAGCTCCCATTTTCGCGGTAACCATCAATTTGCGCCATATTATTTCCGTCAACTTCTAGCTCGCAAGGCAAGTATTTGCTGGGCACATAGATTTTTTGCACCGTCATTTTATTGAGCGTAATGGTGCCTGTTTTGTCGCTACAAATCACTTCCGTGCTCCCCAGCGTTTCCACAGCACTTAAATTACGAATAATGGCTTTGCGCTTGCTCATCCTCTGGGTGGCCAGCGCCATGGTAATCGAAGCGCAAATCGGCACCGCTTCCGGAACTGCACAAACCGCAATCGCAATGGTTAATATTAAGCTGGGGATAATTTCTTGTCCAATGACCAGCCGTGAGATAAAAATACCCACCGCAATAATCGAGACCGCAATAGCAATCACGCTCATCGTTTTATCCAAGCGTTTATTAAGCGGGGTCTGAGGAGGTTTTTGCTCATTAATATATTCGGCAATCCGCCCCATCTGAGTTTTCATTCCCGTCGCCACCACTATCCCCCTGCCTCGTCCATAAGTCACCGTACTTCCCATCCATGCCATATTATGTTGATCACCCAACGCTGATCGCAACTCGCTCATCACCTCCATATTTTTTCTCACTGGTGCACTCTCGCCCGTCAGGACTGCCTCCTCAATTTGCAAACTAGCCACTTCTATCAGTCGCATATCAGCGCTCACAATACTCCCCGCCTCCAGCAAAACTATATCGCCCACCACCAAATCCTCAGTTTTTATTTCTTCTATTTCGCCCTCGCGCAACACTCGAGCGTATGGTTTAACTTCACCGTGCAGCGCTTCGATAGCTTTTGCCGCCTTAGTTTCTTGCGCAAACCCAATGGTCGCATTGAGTAATACCGCCACCAAAATCAGCATCGCGCTCACATATTCTTGCGGATTGTTTTCCATAATCGCAATAGTCAAACTCAAAGCAAAGGCCACCAGCAAGATCAAAACAATTAAATGTTTGAATTGTTTAAGAAAACGCACTATCTCCGGAGTTTTCTTGCCCTCTTGAATTAGATTCTTGCCATTTTCTCGCAGCCGCTCCTGTGCCTCCTGCGCCGTCAGTCCCTCATCGCCCGTTCCCGTCAGCTTTTTAACTTCCTCAACGGACTTATTAAACATTTACTATTGCCTCCATATCTCTCTTAAACTCCAGCAGATTCTGTTGGATGGCATGAATAATCATCCTCTCGCTCCCGCCTTGGATATTATAATATCCTCTGCGTTCCTTTTTTACCCCCCTATCAAACACCGATTGAAATCTCGCATCTCTGGGTGCTTCCTCCAGCGTTACTCCATTAAGTTTTGTATTATCCAAAATAGCACGCGCGTTCACCCTATCCCCACCACTTTTGCTACTAGGTTTGATAAACAAATTAGTTAATTGTGCCATCTGGTTCATCAATGTTCCGGCTTTATCTTGAAACAGATCTGTCTCATCAATATTCAATGTCGCCACTACCTCCCGTAACTGCTCCTCACCTCCCGCCACATCCTCAAAACGCTGTCTATTCCCCTCGCCCCGAAAATCCTCCGTCCCCACCCAAAATCCTCCTCTGTCTATATATCCACTCGTTTCATTCATCAAAAAGTTTTCATTATGGTCTTCAATCGCCTTTAGTGTTTTTTGCAATAAATCCAAGAAAACACTAATAATCTGTCGCTCCTTTTCATCTTCTATCTCCAGTTGCACATGCTTGCCTTGTATTATAAACTCCCTGAACTCCTCCCAAGTTCGTGCCTCATTCAATTTTTTTCCGAATAGAGAGATATTTTCTTTATTCCTTTGCCATGTCTGCAAAGCAATGCCTCCATAATAAGAGCTCAATACTACTCTCTCAAAAGGTTCCCAACTATCAATCGAAAAAACCCTAATCTCTGTCGCTTCGCCATTATTCTCAAACACCTTCTCCACTCCATAACTTCTCTCTCGCGAATTTTGCCTTCGTCCTCCGCTCACCACATCTCCCACCACCTCCTTCCCCGCATTAACTCCCGCCCAATTACTCATCAATAATATATTCTCCATAAAAAAAGTTAACTTATCCCGCGCATCAATGCCCGTCTCCCCGCCAATCGTCAGATGCATCCCCGTCGCCGCTTTCTCAAAGCCCTCCCTATTAAAGTTCAAATCAATAAATCCTGCCTCCTGCAATAAATACATCTCTAGTAGCATTAAGTATGGATTGTCTGTCGGATGCGTGGCGATTTCAAACACCGCGTCGTTCCCTTGCCCTAGATTAACCTCATTAGCCAAGGTCTGCATATCGCCCTTCAAGTCTCGCTGATACTCTCGCTTATAATTATTCGCTAAACTCTGCGTCATCTCATACTCCATTCCTATTGATGTCCTGCTTCCCTCTGGGACATTTTGTCTCTGATACTGCTCTAAAATCTTATCAAAATATTCCAAATTTCTCGCCACATTCTCTAAATTTTCCGCCATCCCCAATTCCTCCATCCAGTCCTGATAGGCCACCAAACCAATAATTGTCTCCGCCTTACCATGCTGATTATACTTTTCCCTAAAGCGCTCAATTCTTTCCGCAAATGGCTTCATCTCCGGGTAAATTTCTTGCATTTCCTCCATCAAGGCCCTGTCTTTCAATATCCCTAAAAATGTCAACCGCTCATTAAAGCACAGCCTAATCTCCTCCCAATTCCCTTCCTCTCCTTCCTGTTCTTTTCCCTTGGCCTGCCCATATTTAGTTAGCAAATCCCTCCTCGCCTCGTCCGAAAGTCCTTTCGTGGCCGTCAATACCACTCTAGGCTCTATATCACTCATCCTCTCCAATATTGTGCTGACTATTTTTTCCTCCACCCGTGTCAACTGCTCTTTATCCAAGCATGCCAATACCTCGGCAAATATTTCTACATTTTCTTGTCGTAGCCAATGGTCTAAGTGCTCTCCCGCTATCTCTTGTATGCGCTCTTTTCCTAAAATATTCTCTTGCCCCAGTTGTTTACCCACTTCCTGCACTCTCGTAAAGCGCCTCAAGATAAAGCTATTCTCATCAATAACTCTTCCGTCTAAAACTTCCTTCATCACCGCCCCAATCTCATTTTTTTCCTCCTCACTAAATTGACAAATTTCCTGCCAGTATTGCCAATTAACCATCAAGAGTTTCAGCCCACCATCCAACCAAGAGGTATCTGTAAGTTTTTCCTTAAATTTCTGCTTCATTTCGCCAAATTCCTCGCCCAATACTTCCCTCGCCATCAATCCCAGTGTTCGCGCCTCCTGCTCCCTCCCCGCCATCCCCCTGCTCGTAAAACCAGAATACATTAACTCCTCCATCTTTCCTCTTAAATACAGCTTAAGCTCCCCTCCCATCTCCCTCATCCAAAAAGGCTTCATCTCCTGCCATCGCTCCTCACTCATACCATCCAAGAACATATTTATATTATTTACTAATTTGCTCCTTATTTCCTCGTCAGTAAATCCTAGCACTTGTTGCATATTTGCTATCTCTTGTTGAAATTGCTCGCTGTTTAGCCTTTCAGCTCCGATAAGCTTCCATCTCTGTAGTAATAAAACCTCCCTCCCCATCTCGTTTCGTGCCTCATTCACTTGCCTGCTTTTTTCATCTAATAACATCTCCATGAAAGGCGCTAAATTTCTCTGACTAGATATAATGTTCTCTATATGTCTCGCCCTTTGTTGATTATCCTCCCCTTCTTCTTCCTCCTCACCCATTAAATAATCCAATAAAATACCCTCATGATCCCTCCCATCCCAGTCAAAGCCTTTAAATTGTCTTGCATATTCTTTAGTTCTTTCTCCAAATACCCCCTTCAGCTCCTTCTTACCCTCTTCCACTCTCTCTTTATCCGTCTGTGCCATCAAATCCTCTGTCAGCCACTTTATCACTCCTATTTCATCTAGCGCCACCTCCTTATGCTCTTCTCCTGCTCTGCGCATAATTAGCGCATCATAGCGATGATAACGACTTGGTAAAACTATTTTATTTCTCCCCCACATCCTCGCTTGAGTATTTAGCGGCAGAGATTGATAAACCTTTATACTTTTCTTCAAGCCATTAAACCGCTCATCTTCCACTTGGTTCATCACTTCCAAAAACCATTGCCAATCACTATCTCTACTATAAAAATCATGACCTCTGCCAAACCCATCTTCCGCAGCGGTCATCTGATCCACCAATTTATCTACTCTACTACTATCCTCGCGCCAGAACTCCATAGGGATTTGCTCCATGGTCCAAAAGTCCATGTCCGGCGTTTTTAGTAATAAACCATAAATTGCGCGCGCCTCCTCTGGCAGTATTTGAGCTATCTCTAACAGGTTCCTTGCGTCCTGCTTCACCTTCCTCGCATCCAGTGCCTCTCTCTCACCTCTATACTCCTTCCATAACTTCCTCAATCTATACTCCCGCAGTGCTTGATGATACTTTTCTTTTGCTATGGTTAGCAAGCCCCTCTTTTCTGGCCGATCGTTATTATTATCATCCTCCGGCTCCGTCCCTACTTCCAAATCCTCTCCTGCTCCATCTTCTTCCTCGCTCGCTTCCACCTCCCCGACCCCAGCAACCTCTTCGCCCTCTCCCGCGCGCCAATTCTCTGCTTCTGGTGGGGTATAATGCTCATCGGACATGAACTCATTTTAACATAGACTTTAGCTTCACCGCTATCATCTGCGCTGCCTCCTCAATCCCGATATTTGTCGTGTCCAACAGCCACGCCCCTGTCACTTGCCGCAGCGGATCGCTCTTTCGATTCAAATCCATTTCGTCTCTACTCTCCAGCTCCGCCTTCACCTCCTCATAACTAATCATCCCGTTCCCTCTCTCGCGATATTGTAAGAGCCTTCTTCTCGTCCTTTCTTCAACATCTGCTGTCAAAAATATTTTTAGGTCTGCATTCGGCAGCACCACCGAAGAAATATCCCTTCCCTCCATAATCACGTCTTTGCCCACCGCAATTTTTTGCTGCTTTTTCACCAATACTGCCCGCACTTTTGCCATCGCCGCCACTTTCGGCACCAATCTATCAATTTCCCGCAGTCGAATCCTCTCCGTCACGTCCGCGCCATTTAGCTCCACCACCGTCGTGATCTCTCCCGTCTCCAGATTTCTTCTATCATACATTTCAATATCCGCCTCGTCTGTCGCCCCCGCAATTCTTTCTTCCTCCTCCATACTCAAGTTATTTTCCAGCGCAATCACCGCACTACAGCGATACATCGCTCCCGTATCCACATACAAAAAACCCAATTCTTGCGCCAATCTTTTAGCAATCGTCCCCTTTCCTGCCGCCACCGGCCCATCAATAGCGATATGTAGCGGTTTTGTGAGTTGAGTTTTGTCCATAACCAGAGTATTATACATGAAAACAGCCGTTTTATTATGTCAGAAAAAGTTTTATTAAACAACAAGCGCGCCCGCTTTGATTATCAAATCATCGACACTCTCGAAGCCGGTATGGTTTTACAGGGAGGTGAAGTCAAAAGCCTGCGTGCTGGTTCGGGTTCACTCGCTGGTTCTTATGTCCAAATCCTCGAGGATAAACGTGTTGTTCTCCTCGGCGCCCATATCAACCCCTATAAGTTCGCCGACAATCGCGACTACGACCCCGATCGCACTCGCCATCTCCTCCTCAAGAAGAAACAAATCGACTCTCTCTCCGTAGCTCTTTCCCAAAAAGGCCTCTCCCTGATTCCACTCTCCATCATTGCCCGCGAATCCTTCATCAAGCTCCAAATTGGCTTATGTCGCGGCAAAAAGCAATTCGAAAAAAGAGAAGTCATCAAAAAACGCGATAGTGAACGTCAAATCCGCCGCTTCGTCCGCTAATCAAATCGCTCCAACAAATATTTCTTTACCTTACCAATTTGCTTGGCATTATATTTCTTGTTTCGTCCTAATATCTCCCCAATATTATCCACCACCTTCACATACTTTGCTCTGTCAATATCATCCATATTTTTCTTTAGTGTCTGTAGTTGCTTCGCTAGCAAAGTTTGCGCGTCCTCATAGAGATTTACAGTCACTTCGCTCACTTCCCCAAAAATCGCCAACACCGTATCTGTCACACTA
>WRMU01000015.1 GCA_009776965.1 Microgenomates group bacterium
ATTAACTGATTTGGCACAGTTAACTCCTAAAATGCACCAAGAGTTTTTCGAGATGGTGAATTGGGCGATTAAGGAATATGGAGTGTCGGGAGGGGCGTTTTGTTTTAGATTTGGGGATAGCAATTATTCGGCGGGGACGGTGGCGCATTTACATGCGCAGTTTATAGTGCCAGATTTGGAAAAAACAGGGTATGAGCCGGTGAGGTTTAAGATTGGCAAAGATAAGGAAAAACTGTCCTAAAGCGGGCAAAACAGATCGAGATCGCCGATCACCTCTCCCCTATCGCATTTCTCCTTGAGCTCTTTTAGTTTGGGAGCAAAATCGGGATGGTCGATACAGTGTTGGAGCTCCATAATGAAGCGGTCATACCTATGGTGGTTTTGGGCTAAGGTGTAAAAAAGAGGGGAAAGGGGGTTGTCGCTATCGCCGATCATTTCGGCTTGCTGCAGCAAGCGATAGAGTTTCTTAAAATCACTTCTCCCCATTTTTGATCTGGTTTGTTTCTTGACTTCCGGTGTCATGGGTTGATAGTCATTAAGCCCAAATTGCCTCATTAATCTGATGTTCCATCTATCAAAGACCTCGCGTTGTCGCACTAGCTGATTATGAAAAAGATATGCCATGTATTCGAGCGTGTTCATACCAGTAGCAACTTTGATGTCTTCGGAAGTTGCAGGCAGACAAGCAAATAGGGCCTCCACAAATGAATGCTGTCCGGATAAAATATCTAAGATTTTAACTAAGATGGCCTCTTTGGTTTCTCTCTTTTCGTATTGTTCGAGGATGATTTCGGCTTGGGACCCCAGCCGAGAAGTATTGATGATTTTTGTCATTGCTTCCAGCTCACGCTCGAGCTTTAATTGTCTTAATTCGGGGGTTTGCTGGTCGATGGGAATATCTCCATACAAAAACTCGGGAGTATCATGCCAGAGAATTGTTTTAAGCACGGTCTCGCGGTCGAAGTGACCCATGGCCTCAGGGAAGTAGCGAGATGAGTTTACGTAACAAAGGATCATTTTGCAACTATGATCCCAATTTGACTCGTGGTGTTCCTGTGCAAAACCATTTTCTGGGCTTCGAAAGCGTTGGGGATTTTGTTTGGCATTACCTTCAAATATTCCGGAATGGGGATTGGATAGAATCCATGTTTCTCGGGCATGGTCTAATATTTCTGTGTACTCATCAGGAGCTAGATCGAGTGGGGGGAGGAGCGCGGAGAGTTTGGCGAGGTCGGCTTGTCTGGCAGCTTCTTCTTGGGGTGTTTTGATATATACTTCGAATCCACGAGCCTGATTTTTATTGGCCTCTCTCTGATAATGTTCGAACCCGTAGCTTGCTGATTCCACGAGCCCGATTATATCATGAGGGCTGTGTTATAATCACTTTATGCAAATCCAATATCTAGGACATTCTTGTTTTAAGTTGAAAAGTAGATTGGGGACGGTGGTAATGGACCCTTATGGAGAGGGAATGGGACTTACTTTGGGAAAAGAGATTGCGGATGTGGTGACGATTAGTCATAGCCACCCTGATCATAAGGGAGGATTAAATAAAGTTAGTAGCAAAGAAGGAGACAGGCTATTGGTGGTGGAGCGAGCGGGAGCTTATGAGAGTGATGGGATTAGTGTGTTTGGGGTGCGAACTTGGCATGACGAGACTCAGGGCGCGGAGAGAGGAGAAAATATTGTGTTTACGGTGTTTATGGAAGGAGTAAATGTTTGTCATCTGGGAGATGTTGGCGGAGTGTTGACGGCGGAGGAAGTTAGGGAGATTGGGGAGGTGGATGTGTTATTAATGCCGGTGGGGGGTTTTTATACGGTTGATGGTTTCGCTAAGATCATGGAGAATGTGAACGCCCTCAATCCGAGCATCTTAATCCCGATGCATTATCAAACACCGCTGCATGACACTAAGATGTTTGGGGAGATTAAAACCTTGGATTGGTTTTTGAATGCTTATGGGATGAGTCCCTCGCCAGTGGTCAAGCTAGAGGTGGAGAAGCATAGGTTGCCGGAAGAAATGGAGTTAGTGGTGATGGAAAAGAGCTGATGAGTGAGCAAGAAGTGATGGATTATTTGGTGGGGAAAAAGAGCGAGAGCGATGAGCAGGGGTGTCCGGTGGTGGCGGGAATAGTTGATGAGAGTGGGGAGATTATTTATGCGACGAATAGCATAGAAGATGGGTTTGCGAAAAAGTTTCCTGAGGAGATAAAAAAACGGAGTGAGTTTTTTTATCGACATGTGAAACATGCGGAAATTGTTTTGGTGGAGAAGCTAAAGTTGATGGGGAAGGATCTGCAGGGGAAGGTGGTTTTGGTGACGCTACTTCCCTGTCGTGAGTGCTTGAAGGTTTTGTTGGCTGAAGGGGTAAAAGAAATTGTTTATCGAGAAGATCATGAGGCGAGAGGCTGGAGTAAGAGGAGTCATGATTTTATGATAGAATATTCGATATGCAACAGGAGATTGAGCGAATAATTAGAGAGGGGCGGGAAGTTTTTGCTCGAGAAGGGTTTGAGAGAGCGGTGGTGGGGGTGAGCGGCGGAGTGGATAGTGCGGTGGCTTTATTTCTGTCGGTGAGGATTTTGAGGGCGGATAAGGTTTGGGCGGTGACCATGCCAGACAATGGACAAAATCCGGAGGATGCGCTGTTGGTGATGGGGGCGGCGGGAATTGAGGAAAACAATCAAATTATTTCGCCGATTGGACATGAAATTGATATTATTGCGGATGCGGCGGCTACTGATAGTCGAGAGCAGACGATCAGTGCACTGCGGCGAGGGAATATCGCGGCGAGGCTGAGAATGATCCACTTATGGGATTTGGCGGTAGCTCGGGAGGCTTTGGTGGTGGGGACAGCTAATAAAAGTGAGGTGGAACTGGGATATTATACTTTATGGGGAGATATGGCCTCGAGTATTGAATTATTTAGTCATTTATATAAAACGCAAGTCTTTGGGCTGGCAAAAGAGCTGGGAGTGCCGGATAAAATCATCGAGAAAGCGCCGAGTGCTGATTTATGGGAGGGGCAGACTGATGAAGGGGAGTTGGGAGCGAGTTATGAGGTGATAGATAGAGTGTTGCAGGGGAGGTTGGAGGGAATTGATGAAGAACTGGCGAGGAAAATACAGGATAGGGTGGAGAGCCAAGGTTTTAAGCGGAAATTGCCATATATTATTTAGTCCTATAACTTGACAAAACTGTCTTTTTGTGGTATAATGATTGTCTAGTACTTTCTTAAAAAGAGAGTGCGGCTCTGTTTAGTCAAAAATAAAAAACAAGGAGGAGGATCTCTAGTGAGTAGGAATGAAAGAACGAAGTGGGTTATGCTGGTATTATTGGTCGGGGTGGCGCTGGTGGCGGCGATAATTATCGTCGGCGATAGAAACAAACCCCAAGAAGCCACTGTTGTGGAGGAGAAGGAGACGTATCAACAGCAACCAGTGATTATTGAAGTGAAGGCAGTTAGTGAGGAGGAGATGGTAGAGGCTCGGATTAGGGACTATAACTTGGCGGTATACGAGTTATGCGCGCAGATGGACAGTCCCCTACCCTATTTTTTCCCGCTTACGGACTACCCAGCGGTTTTAGCTTGGGCGATAGGTCAGAACAATTTTGAATCAGGGGAGATTTATGTTGAGAGCTGGAACGAAAACGAGATGGCCAAACGCAGATTTAGGGATGAGTTTAACCAAGAGGTGCCCAAATATGAATCACGTCTTAGAGTTATGACCTTGGACGAGTTCGGCGATGCTGCACTCCATTGGTGGCTGAGCAGCAATTCTGGTTATACCCAGAGAGCTTGGAATGAGGCTTGGGCGAGAGCGCATGAACCCTTTTTGGAGTTGGACTTCGAGCTGCTCTATTACACTGCTAAGGTGATCAATATTGTAGCTGGAGGAGACTTCATTAGCTCGGATGTGAAAATGAAGGCTGGGCAGGTGTTTCTAAACCGCATTGCTCATGAGGCCTATCCCGACACCGCGGCAGAAGTTTTTTTCCAACCGCGCCAGTATGACACGGCGCGTTTGGAAGAAGCAAGGCCGAGCAGGGAAGAAGTGCTCATCGCGATGCAGCTTCTTACTCAGCCGGACCGCAGCCCCTTACCGGAGAACGTGGTTTTCTCCGGAACGGCAGTACAAGGCGAAGTTTATGAAGAAGTAGAGGTTCCCGAATTGGGGGTGACTATCTACTTCGGTGGAGTTGACTAAATGGGGAAAGGACAGTGGAGCGAAAGCCCTACTGTCCTTTTTCTTTATTTTTTTTACTAATGATGAGATTTGTAGAGAACTCAGTTTAATTTTTTTACTCCGAGTTCGCAAAACGAAGCGTATTTTTCGGGTTGCTAGAAGATGACTTGCAGGGCGTTGACCCTGACTTTCTTCTAGCCACCAACGAAAAATACTATCGTTTGCTCTCTAGTCGTAAAAAAATTAAACTGAGTTCTCTCAACTAAGTGAGCTCAATCGCCCGTCCAAGTCGGCCAAGACAATACAAAAACGCCGGTAGGCTTCGAGAGGAGATTGGTAGGCATTAAAATAAGCGTGGACGTCGCCATCGGAGAAATATTTGGTACACATATAATAAAAGTGGTCGGAGGTGGTGAGATATTGCCAATCCTTGATGAGATGAGTGTCTTTGGTGGAGAGGATTTTTTTCTCGAGGACGAAAAGTTTTTGCAAGGCATCTTTTTGGAGGTCATTATCTAGCCAAGCTGAGAGGTCGCGCTCTTGATCGGCCCAAGAAATAGGAACGGGGACGTCGTAAACGGGCAGAGCGTCGGGGGAAAGCTCCATTTTGACTAGGCCGTCGAGGGCGAGTTTTTTGGCAGCAGTGGGGGTGGTGAAGGATTTATGCTTGGCGACAAAATCGGCGAAAAACTCAAAAATGCCGGTGTCGGCCCATTGGTGTTCGCCAAAGGTTTCGAAGTCCATAAAGAGGTTAATAAAATCTTGAGGGCTGTATTGATCGAGCCAAGCGATGTATTTGTCGGCGGTGAGGGGATGTTCGCCCCAGCCTTTATTAGAGAAGCGAAAGGCGATGTCGTCGGAAAACTCGGCGTGTTTGAGCAGGAGATAGAGCTGGGGATCGGGAATATTGGCGCGGAAAAGTTGGGTTTTGGGGCGACCTTGGAGATAGCGGTCAACACCTTCGGCGAAAGTGAGGTCGAAGCCGAGTTTTTGTACTTGAGCGGCAATGGTATTGGAATAGATGAGCTCAGTGTTGCGGAAGGTTTTGGGACGGACCTTAAATAATTTCCAGACTAGTTTGAGATACTCGCGCACTTGAGATTGGAATTGAGAGGTGGAATAGAGGAAAGAAAGGGAATGATAGTAGTTTTCGGCGACTAACTCGACTTGCTGGTCATGGGCGAGGAGTTTTTTAAGGAGAGTGATAAGCTTGGGTTGCCAAAGTTGTGCTTGCTCGAGAAAAACGCCGCTGGCGGAGAAGGAGAAACAAAAATGAGGGTGTTTTTTGACTAAGTCGAGAAGGATGGTGAGCATGGGAAGGTAGGATTTTTTGGCGACTTTGAGGAATACTTGGCGATTTTGATTGTTTTTGTCTTGAAGATTAAAATAGTCGCTGTTTAGCCCTAAATTAAAAACACTGACATTGTCGAGACGCATGGGCTGATGAAGCAGAAAATAAAAACAAACACGCGGATTACTCATAGAAACTCTCCAAGAGGCTGGAATAGATTTTTTCAACTTGTTTGGCAGATTTTTTCCAAGTGGTACTGCCTAATTTTTTGGTTTGGCGCGATAGGACTTCTTGGTAGTATTTTTTATTAAGCAGTAGCGAGAGGGTCTGCTCGGCGAGGGCGTCGATGTCCCAGAAGTCAACGGCGGGAGTGTCATAGAGAACTTCGGCCACGCCGGAGTTGCGGGAGATAACTACGGGAGTGCCGGCTTGGATAGCTTCGAGGGCGACGAGGCCAAAGGGTTCGGAGACGGAAGGCATGACAAAAACGTCGGCGCGCTTGAATAGTTTTTCTTTTTCTGGACCGCGCAGGAAACAGCTAAAGAGGACATTGGCTGAGAGGCCGTGGTGGGCGTTGGTAAAGAGGAGTTGCTGGTACATGTCGCCGCTGCCGGCCACGACAAACAAAGCATCGGGGAGATGGGCGATGATTTTGGCGGCCAGAGCGAGGAAATAATCGGGGCCTTTTTGCATGGTGAGGCGGCCCATGAAAACAATGACGGGGCGATGGGGAGCAAAATCACTTTTGGGGGAGGAGCTAGGGGTGGAGGGACTGATGCCGTTATGAACAACGTCGATTTTATAGGGATCAATGAGGTATTTTTCGACGAGGAGGCGTTTGGTGTAGTAGGAAACGGCAATGACGCGATCGGCTAGCCGCATGCCTTCGTATTCCACGCGAGTGATATAAGAATTGTAATCATTGCTCAGCGAGCGATCGAACTCAGTGGAGTGGATATGGGCGATCATAGGCTTGCCGAGTTTTTGTTTGATTTTCATGGCGGCGGGTAAGCTCATCCAGTCGTGGGCGTGGACTAGGTCGATTTGTTTATTCCTTTTTTGAGCATAGAGAAGGACTTTTTGGGCATAGTTTTCCACATCGCGCTCCATCTTGGAGAGAGGGGTTAAAAGGTCGGTGCTGAGACGGAGGTTGGTGAGATGGTGTTTGGTGGGAAAGGAAAGGGTGGAGAAATGAGCGAACTCACTGGCCATATTGACTGGGGATTGGTAGGCGTTAAAAGGAGGAGAGATGGGAGGAGAGGTGGTTTCGGACGGGGACATATCGGAGAGAGGAGAAAGGGAAACGATGCGAAAGTCGCCGAGACGGAGAGGAGATTGATAAGGGAGGGTGAAGTCGATGGAGATTTTGCCTGAGGCTAGGGCTTGGGTTAATCCCTCACAAGCTACGCCAAGACCGCCACTATTATGCGGCGGTAATTCCCAACCGATCATTAAAACTCGCGGGTGTGACATATGTTACCTACTAATTTAACCACAATTCAGGGTATTAAACAAGACCTCTCTAAACCGGTATTTCGACGGTTTTAATCGCCACGCACGGCTTGGCGCGAGTAAAAAATAATGCTCAACGGGCAGGAGCCCGCCTGTGCTTATTTTTTAATTAAAACCGCGCGAAATCCTCGGCTTAGAGAGATCTTTGCTCTATGATTACTCTAGGAAATCTTGAAGTTTTTTGCGGCGGGAGGGGTGTTTTAGTTTGCGCAGGGCTTTGGCTTCGATTTGGCGGATGCGTTCGCGAGTGACGCCAAACTCTTTGCCTACTTCTTCGAGAGTCATAGGACGATTGCTGGCGAGGCCGAAGCGCATCTTCAAAACCCGAGCTTCGCGGTCGCTCAAGGCAGAAAGCACTTCTTCCATATTTTCGCTGAGCATTTTTTTGCTAGCTTCTTCGAAGGGGGTGGTGAGGCGGTTGTCGGCAATGAAGTCTCCTAGAGTGCTGTCTTCCTCCCCATCGTCGCCGACTGGGGATTCAAGAGAAACGGTGTTTTGGGAGATTTTTTGGATCTCGCGGATTTTGGTGACGGGCAAGCCCATTTCTTCGGCTAGTTCTTCTTGGGTGGGCTCGCGGCCGAGTTCTTGCATCATGCGGCGGCTAGTGCGCATGAGGTTATTGATGGTTTCGACCATATGGACGGGGATGCGGATGGTGCGGGCTTGGTCGGCGATGGCGCGAGTGATGGCTTGGCGGATCCACCAAGTGGCATAAGTGCTAAACTTAAACCCTTTGGTCCAATCGTATTTGTCGATGGCGCGAATGAGGCCTTTATTGCCTTCTTGAATTAAATCCAAAAAGCTCATACCGCGGCCGATGTATTTTTTGGCGATGGAAACAACGAGGCGGAGGTTGGAGTTGATCAGTTTGCGCTTAGCCTCCGGATCACCCTCCTCCGATCTTTGAGCGAGAGTGATTTCTTCTTCGCGGGTGAGCAGGGGGACACGGCCAATTTCTTTGAGGTACATGCGCACGGGGTCGGAAGCACCAACATTATTAAACTGAGCAATTTGCTCGAGTTCGTTTTTGAGCAGATCCACACTTTCTTCGTGGCCGACTTCTTTGGTGACAGATTCAAAAATATCAACTCCACTTTCGATGAGCTCGTCGTAAAAGGAGTCGAGATGGGCGACATAGAGCTCGGGCTCGATGAAGGCGTTGAGGATTTCCTCTTGGGTGATGTAGTTACGCTCCAAGGCTTTGGCTTTGAGAGTTTCGATATCGGCAAGCAGGGCCTTGGGGACTTTTTTCATAATTTTGAGGGTATAATTATAACAAAAAAAGGTGTACAATGCAAGGTGTTGTTATTGGCGTTGTTGGCGTTGGGCCCAGATGGTGAAATTGGTATACACGTACGCTTGAGGTGCGTATGCCGAAAGGTGTGCAGGTTCGAGTCCTGTTCTGGGCACTTTGCCAACATACTAGTCTTTGGCTATGTGCCAAAGTCCGAGTGATTCATTCCAGACGAAGCTGGTCCCAGCTAACATTCGGGGGACTATAACTTCGTCTATCACTCGGTATTTACCGTTTTCGTCTAGTTTTAGTAGCCTGACTGTTTCACCATTACTCAGGTTAAAATTAAAAAAGTAATTTTGCCAAGACTCATCGGTTTTGTTGCCACGGCTATAGAGAGTGAGACGTTCTTGGGGGGCCAATTCCAAGTATTTGGGAAAGTGCGAGCGACATTTAGTGTTGGGGGTGTTGGTGAGACAGTAGTTTTCTAGGGAGATGGACTCGGACATTCGGGGATTGAAGATTTCTAGGTAGTCGTCTTGATCTTGATTTTTGAGTTTACTCAAACGTAAATCCCAGTGAGAGTCGTCTTCTCTAATGACTAGGGCAGTGATATCAATTTTACCGTTTGAGTCGGCCATGTTTTGGTCTAAGGTTATTTCTGTTTCGGTGATTAGTTGGTCGTTGATTTGCCAACCCACGAAGTAATATCCAAAAGCCAGTCTTTCCACTTTGAGGGGGATAGCACTTTCGGCGTAATACTGGACGGTTAGCTGTTCATCTTCGGGAGTGAGGGAGATGGTATTGAGCTGGAGGACGGCGCCCGTTGCGCCGGCAATATTTATGGTGGTGGTTTCTGCGCTTAAGTTAAAGTAGCCGATAGTGAATTGGTTGAAATACTCTTTTCGCTCAAGCATAGTATCCACCATTTCGAGTTGGTTTTGGTGGATGAGGGGTTCGTTGAAGATGTGACTTTGTTCTTGTAGCCTTTGGCCATGGCGAGCTTCGGAGCCTATTTGGGCGCTTCTGGCTTCAATAATCTGGCGGAAAGTATCTTCATTGAGGGTGGTGGCGAACAAATCACTGAGGCGCAAGAGCCATTTTTCTTGGTATTCGGGAAGGGTGAGGAGTTTAGTTAGGAGATCGCTTTTGGTATTTTTGGCACCAACCTTTTTGCCAATAAGTTTCTCGAGGTATTCTGTATAGTCAATATTTGGCATGAGGCTGAGATCAAAATCAAAGGCGATAAAGCGCCAGCGTCCATCAGTGATGGGTTTTCCATCTTCCTCTGGGCCAGCGTAGCGCCAGAGGCGCAAGTTGTTGTGAGGCCAATCCATATTAGCTAGGGCCATTTCTATACTGTAATAGTCAATTACATTGTCGAGGTCAATTATGGATAGTACCTGTTTTAGGTTGGTCGGTTCTCGCCAATCTAGCTCCAATAGCTCGTTGAGTTTGGCGATTTGAACATTTTCAAACTCAGTCGCTATTGTTTCTAGTACGTCTCGGACTTTTGGTCCGGTGGTGATGCCTAGAACATTACTGTTTTCGGCTATTTCTAATAATTCGAAGTGATCGGTGGTGGTTTGATAAAGGGTTTGGAGGTAGTCAGCATCAATTCTGGTTTGGAGCCAAGATAGGCCGTAGTAATCGCCATTAAGATAAGTGGCAACTGGTCGGGTGTGAGCATGAACATCGAAGTTTAAGATGTCATAAACTGAGGCACCAACAGCATCGCGGATAAAACTTAGGTCAAGCTCGTTTTTTCCCGATCTGAGAATGAGTTTATCAAACTCGGTGATGGGAGTCATATGACTGTCTTTGGTGATTAGATCGGGAAAAAAGGGATACTTAAACTTGCCGTGGAGGGGGTCATATTCTCGGCGGGCGTAGAGGCGGAGGGATTTTTGGTCGTAAGATCGGCTGCCAAAGCCATGTACTCTCATACCGGCGGCCTGCTCGAATAGCCTCTGATGATCGGAAATAACTTCCACATATACTGGACGTTCGGACTCGCGGCCGCGGAGATTGTAGTTGGCCGGCAATTTGTTATATGTGTCTTCACTCAATTCTTCTAAAGCGAATATACCGGAGTTGGCTTTAAGATATTCATCACGCAGCCTACCTTCTTTAATAAAAATACCGAGGTCATAATCATATAAATTAGCCGGATCGGTGGTGAGGGCGACGATGGGGACATTAAAACGATGATTAATCAGCTCGCCAATAAAAAAAGTTTTAGTCCAGATGTCGCTGAGCTCTTGGTTATTCCAGCTATAGGCTCTGGCGCGAATAACTCGACCTTCGGCAAACTCCTCCTCCTCGGGCAGGTTGATAGTGATGGGTTTTTGATAGAGAGTGGCATTTTCGGGAGTGGGTTCGCTGCCGTCGAGGGTATAGTAAATGCGAGCGAGCGCTTTATTGGTTTTTAGGGTTAAAGTGAACGGTCGGTCGTGGAAAACTTTGGTTTCTAGGCCAACGACTCGCAGCGGTTCTTTTCTGGGGAGATGAAAAAACTCCACGCTGAGAATAATCGCTAGGGTGAGGCTCAAAAAGATAATAATTGCTTTTCTCACGGTATAATAGATTATACATGAAACAAAGGCGCATTAAACACAAGTTCCGGCATGAGTTGAAGTTTATTATTGGACGCAAGGATGCGCTGCTTTTGCAAAAGAAATTAGAGCCTTTTTTAGAGCTCGATCCTTTTAGTGTTGATGAGGCGATGGGCTATCGAGTTTCAAGTCTTTATTTTGATGATTACAAACGCACGGCCTACTTTGATAAACTTAATGGCGCGGAAGATCGGACTAAGTATCGGTTGCGGGTTTATAATTTTGGTGCTAGTCCAATTACTCTGGAGGCGAAAATTAAAAAAGGGGATTTAAGCAGGAAGGAGTCGGTGCGGTTGAATATGGCCGAATATCGAGAGTTGGTTGGTAATGCTGGGGAAATTGCGATGGCGGTGGGGATGGACGGGGGAAAGACATCTGCTGGCGGTGAGTTTACGAACTACTTTGATTTGCTGCGAAAAGTGAGGTTGATGCGGCCACAAATTATTGTGGATTATTGGCGGAGAGCTTTTATTGGGCGCGAGAGCGATGTACGGCTTACTTTTGATGATGGGCTGCAGATTTCTCACGCCACTAGCGATATTCTCCAAGCCGATGGCCATGCGTGGCAGACAATTTTGGAGGCTGACGAACTTATTTTGGAGGTTAAATATGATAATTTTCTTCCAGCGCATTTGAGTCAATTATTAGTAGGTTTTCCGCTGCATAAAATTGCGGTTTCCAAGTATGTGCTCTGCCAGCAAGTTGCCCGTAGGAAAAACTTAGGTTTTAGTTTACAATCGTAGATCATGGAAGGAAAATTGTATGTCTAATGATGCGGCTAGTTTACTTAAAGAAACTTTGACGGTGGCTGATTTGAGCGCGAGGCTGAGTTGGGGGAATATTGTTTGGGCTTTGGGGACGGCAATTCTTTGCGGGGTGATAATTTATTTGGTTTATCGCTGGTTTTATCGAGGGACTGTTTATAATGACAATTTTAACGCGCTACTGGTGATGGCGACGGTGACGACTTGTTTTATTATTATGACTATTAGCTCGAACTTAGTTTTGAGTTTGGGGATGGTGGGGGCTTTGAGTATTATTAGATTTCGGGCGGCGATTAAGGATCCGCTGGATGCGGGATTTATCTTTTTGGCGATTGCGGCGGGATTGACCGCGGGGGCAGGCCTTTATTTGGCGGCTCTTTGTGGGACGATAGTGGTGGCTTTGGTGTATATTGCTTTTTACTTGTTGGGTAATTATGGTCCGACTAGTTATCTGACTATTATTAGGTATGATAGCGAGGCGGAGGGTAAGATTCGGGAGGCGTTGGGAGAATATAAACATAGCTTAAAAAGCAGGGCTTTGCTAAAAGATCAGACTGAGCTGGTGATTGAAACTAAGAAGGTGAAAATTGATGAGCTGCAGGCGGTGCTGGCTAATCTTAAAGGGATTTCTAGTGTTAGTACTGTCGAATACAATGGCGACTACCTAGGTTAAGCTCGCCCAAATCGGTAAAATCAGATTTTTTTGCTCAAAAACTTCAGTCATTTAGCTCAACTAAACTCCTTCAATTTTTTCACAAAGAAAATCTGATTTTGCTCGATTTGGACTTCGCTTGACATTTCTAGTCTTGATATGTTACAACAGTCTTCTATGCAAGAAGAAACTACGATTAAAACTGCCGACGATATTGTGAATGAGGCTTTGGGGAATAGTGGTGGGGGTGAGATGGATGAAGTGGCCAAGAGCGATCAGCTGGCGCAGACATTATCTAGTTTGCAGGGAATTATTGAGCGTAATGCGCTGCAATTACAGCAGGTGGATGGGGAACTAAAGGAGAAGCGACAGATGCTAAAAAATATTTTTGATAATGACACGGCGCTAACGGTGGCTCAGGAGGAGGCCAAGCAAGCCACTCAAAAACAAAGGGAGAGAAAAGTGCAATTGCAAAATGATGGTCAGGCAGTAAGCCTAAAATTGCAAATTGCGGAAATTAATCAGCAAAAAAGAGAAATCCAAGAGGCGCTGAGTAGCCACTTAGTTAATTATCATCAGCTGACCGGAGCCACCAGCTTTGACACCTCGGATGGTGATCAATGGGACTTTGATATTTGGGCGAAAGTCAAAGTAAAAAAGTAGTTTTTTTGTGATATAATGCTCGATGGTCTCGTGGTCAACTAGTTAGCTAACTATGTTGGATCTGCAGGTGTAGTACACCGGTAGTATGTCTCCCTTCCAAGGAGAAGAAGCCAGTTCGATTCTGGTCACCTGCTCCGAATTAACAAAAAGTAGCTATTTTGATGCAGAAAATAGAAAGAAAGTGAAAGTTTATGCAAGATTTGCAGGACAAGTTTACCAAAAATGTGGCGACCATCGGACCAGCAGCAGACACAGAGGAGGATTTGGAGAAGATGGTGGAAGCGGGCATGAATGTGGCTCGTTTTAATACTAAACACTCCACGCCTGAGTGGCACCAAGAAAGAATTGCCAGAGTGAAACGAGTGGCGCGAAAATTGAATAAACCGATTGCTACTTTGTTGGATCTGCAAGGACCGGAAATCCGTATTGATTTACCTCAAGAGAAGTCATTTGAGGTGAAGATTGATGACATAGTTCATTTTACTTTTAATCCTAAGTTGGATAGAAAAAACTTAATTTTAATTCCGAAGAACGTGGTGCAGACAGTGAGTGTGGACAATCTTATTTTAATCGACGATGGCTTTGGTTAGTTTGTGGTAACTAATAAAGGTAAGGAATATTTGGAGGCGAAGACTTTGAATGATGCGACGGTGAAACATCGCAAAACTATGAATATCCCCGGCATTACTATTGACATGCCTAGCTTAATTGAGGCTGATTACGCGCAATTGGATGGGATTAAGGAAGACTTGGTGGATTTTGTGGCGCTTTCTTTTGTGCGCAGCAGGGAGGATATTGACTTTTTGCGTGATGAATTAAAAAAGAGGAATGTGACGGCAGGAATTGTGGCGAAGATTGAGACGCAGGCGGCTTTAGATAATTTGGAGGAGATTGTGGACGTTTCGGATGCGGTGATGGTGGCTAGAGGAGATTTGGGAGTGGAAATGCCGATGGAGGAGATGGTATATTGGCAGAAGATTATTGTTAATATGTGTCGAGCTAAGGGAAAACCAGTGATTACCGCCACCCAGATGCTCAAGAGCATGGTGGATTTTCCCAGACCGACTAGGGCGGAAGTGAGCGACGTGGCGCATGCGGTTTATGGCTGTACTAGCGCGGTGATGCTTTCGGAGGAAACCACGATTGGAGCTTTTCCAGTTAAGGCAGTGAAAACTCAGGCGAAAATTGCTTTGTTTAATGAAAAAAAAGTAATTGACACTTTTGATTTTGATGATATGGATTTGGATGGGAGGACGAGTTTTATTGCTAGGAGTGTGGTGAAGTTGCTGGAAAATGTTCCTAGCGCGGCGAAAGTAATTGTGTGTTTGACTGCCACTGGCAGGAGTGCCAATATTATCGCTTCGCTGCGTCCGCGAGTGCCCATTGTGGCGGTGACTCATAATCAGGACACTTACTATCGTTTGGCGCTAAGTTATGCGGTAAGCCCGCAGCTGGTGGACAGCGAGGTGATTGGAGAGAACAATATTAAAGAGATATTGGCTCACCTGAAGGAGCGAGGGGTATTGCGTAGTGGGCAGAAAGTGGTAACAGTGGCGGGAGATACGCCGTTGGTGCCGGGGTTTACTAATACCATGGGCTTCCACGTAGTAAAGTAACTGAGCTCGCCTAAATCGGTATTTTGACGGTTTTAATCGCCGCGCACAGCTTAAGCGCGAGTAAAAAATAATGCTCAATGGGCTTTCAGCCCATCTGCGCTTATTTTTTAATTAAAACCGCGCAAAATACTCGATTTATGTTTCGCTCAAAATCAGATTTTGCTCGATTTGTGCTTTGCTTTAACATTTACTCAATCTGCGCTTATTTTTTAATTAAAACCGCGCAAAATACTCGATTTATGCTTCGCTTAGCAAGTTAGGTTTTGTTCTTCTCGAGAAAAGACCGAAAATAATCCATTTATGCTTCGCTATGTTTTTGGAGTGGTGTATAATAGAAGGATGACTCCAAAGAAAGGTTGGCTTGTTTATCGTTGTCGGCGTTGCGGGAAGGAAGTTAAGGTGGCGGCGGTTAATCATCTGCCGAGTGCTTTGCGGGCAGTATGCGTGAAGGGTAGTCTTTATACTGCTAATGGCAAGGAGGAGTTTGCGAGTAGACCGCATACTTGTGCTGATAAAAATGTGGGGGTGATGGATATTATTGGCGGCGAATATGAAGTAGAGACTAAAGAGTGAGTATGGAGGGGTTGCAGATTTTAGTTTTAAGCGTGGTGCAGGCAATTACTGAGTTTCTGCCGGTTAGTTCTACAGCGCATTTGATTTTGACCAGCAGATTACTTGGAGTGCCCCAGAGTGATTTTTGGGGCAGCTTTAATATTTTTATTCAATTGGGGTCCATACTAGCAGTCTTGGTTTTGTTTGGGAAAAAAGTATGGGAACAGAAGGAAAAGAAATGGCAGCTTTTAGCAGCTTTTGTGCCGACGATGATTTTAGGGGTGGTGGCGCATGGTTTTGTGAAGGAGGTGTTGTTTAAGGGGCAGGCGGTGACGGGGTGGGCGCTTATTGTTGGTGGAATTGGATTTATTGTTTGGACGAATAATAGTTGTCGTTCTTTTCTTGCTTCGGTTCGACTTAAAAAAAACCCAGAAGATATCACTTCCACTCAACTTCGGTCAGACGCTTCCGCCACGCGGGAGACCCCAACCCCGCTTGGCTCCTTGTCTGACTCCCGCCTGAAATCAGGCGGAGCTCGTTTCGTGGAAGGACATCCTCTGGATTTTTTTCATAAATACAAAAAATACGCCGCCATAGGACTCATCCAATGCCTTGCCTTCATCCCAGGGGTGTCGCGGTCGGCGGCGACAATTTTTGGGGGCAGGGCGATGGGGTTGAAACAAAAAGAAGCGGTGGAGTTTTTCTT
>WRMU01000016.1 GCA_009776965.1 Microgenomates group bacterium
AGTCGCCATATCTGCTATCGTCAACATCACCATTAGGAGCATAGCTTCCGTCCTGTTGTAGTGTGTTGAGCACGGTGTCTCCATATTGAGTATTTCCCAAGGAATAGAGATTGTCTGGCGTCCCAAACTCACGGGCAAAATCATGCCAAGTTTCGCCGCCGTCTATGCTCCGTACAATTCCCATCGGTATACTATAACTAGGCGTCCCGTTAAAAAATATGTAAATAATCTCTGGGTTTGTGGGATGGACATATACTTTTGCTATGCGATAGGCATCAATACTTGTAGGAGAAGTCGTAATAAAGTGTACGTCTGATTTGTAGATCACTTTTGGAGTGGCATTTTGGGCATTACTCAACCGCATATGATGCCCAATTTTTTCTATAGCGTCGGCCTTGGGCGCAAAATAATCAAAGGTTTCGCCCTTGTCATAGGAGATATAAACCTGCTGGCGGTTATACGCATAGATAATATTGGCGTCGTGCGGATTGTAGTCGTATTTGGTATCATCCCAAAATTGATGCGCCCGAAAACTCCCACCACCATCTCTGCTGATGAAGGTGGATTCCATATCACACGAAAGGGTGATATTATTCCCGTCTTGCGGATTAATCGTAGGGTAAATGATGGCGCCTCCACCGCCCGGCCCAATACTATAAATCTCAGCCGCCAAAACATTGCTCGAAATACTACTCCTCAATAAAAAGATCGTCAAAAAACACCAACATAACCACATCATCACGGGGAGTCTACAGCAAAGCAATCTAAGTAGGCAATTACTTTTAGTTTTCATGGGTTTACTATAAAAGCTGGTGCCACCCCTCAGAATCGAACTGAGATAACGTGTTTTTCAGACACGCGTCGTGACCAACTTGACTAGAGTGGCGCGTTGGAGATACTATTATAACATAACCCCAGAGCGAATGTCACCCTTGACATTCGACCTATAATATGGTATAATTCCACAATATAAATATTTATTAAATATAATAAATATGCGCAAGTATAACAAATTACCCTCCATTCTTGGGCCATGGGCCCAAGCTGCCATCTCCATGACGTTGGGAGTATTCCTTTCGACGGTTATCCTGCTTTATGGCCCCACTCGCCAGCTGGTCGATCAAGTAGTCGCTCGCTTAAGCAGTAACTTCTTCGCCAGAGAAGTCTCTTACCCTAGTGACGAACAAATCATCGCCACCAACATTTTCCAGATAGAAAACCACACCTCACTCCAGATCGACGAAGCCGCCCTGCGCGACTTAAACACCCAAGTTCGCTCCTTTCTCCTTCAAGAGAACCCTGAGCTACTCATCACCAATACCGGCAACATCGCTCTCGTCCTAGACAGTGGTGCCTCTCTAATCAATCTCCAAAAACAATATTCCTCCCAACTCCTCGAGAACAGCCAAAGCCTCCAGATGCACGGCGCCACCCTCAAACAAGGCAATACCACCACCATCTATCTCGCCACCCAAGAAGAAATTGGCCGCTGGGACAGTCGCATGACCTACAATAACCCATTTTTCTCCTCCACCACCGCCACTGGCAAAATTATCCTCCATCAAACTCTCATCCATGAGCTCATCCATGCTAACACCAAAACCGAGCTCATGACCGTCGAGGAAGCAGAGAAACTAGCCTATTCCCTCGACAATAAACTCAATAATCTGTTTTCCCCCTCGGTCTTTAGTTTGTGATAAAATATACCCCTTAGGGTCAATTAGCGAAGTACGTTAGATCCGTTAACTGACGGACTCTTAAGCTTGGCGAGTGACCAAAAAAGTGGGTCAGTAGCTCAGTCGGTTAGAGCATCTGCCTCTTAAGCAGAGTGTCCCGGGTTCGAGTCCCGGCTGACCCACCAAATCAGAGACTTCTCCCGAAAATTGTCCCGCAAGGGTCATTTTTTGATCAGGTCTTTGGAAAAGTATGCTACAATTTAGATATGGCAAAGAGCAAAGTAAAGTTTATAGATTTGTTCGCTGGAATAGGTGGATTCCACATTGCCTTGCACAACACGATCGGAGCGGAGTGTGTTTTTGTGTCAGAGTGGGACGAGCCTGCCCGCAAAACTTACGAAGCCAATTTCAAAAAACTATCGCCAAAGATTTTTGCCACAAAAACACCACTCGGCAATAGTTTAGACAGCAATACTCTGTTTTCGACACCAAACTTTGCGGGCGACATCACCAAAGTTGAGCCAAAAGATATACCTGATTTTGATATCCTTTGTGCTGGCTTTCCTTGCCAGCCATTTTCAATGGCGGGACTTAAAAAAGGTTTTGCCGATACTCGTGGCACTTTATTTTTCCAAATCGCCGAAATTATTAAAGAAAAACAACCAAAAGTTGTTTGGCTAGAAAATGTCAAGAACTTACGAAACCACGACAAAGGCAATACTTTTAAGGTGATAAGAGGAACGCTTGAAAAATTAGGCTATACAGTTTATGACAAAATCTTAAACGCAAAAAACTTTGGCTTACCCCAAAATCGTGAGCGTATTTATATTTTAGGGTTTAGGAACGATTTAGACATCAAAGATTTTGAGTTTCCCAATGAGTTAAACACACCGACAAAAGTCGGCGACATTTTAGAGAAAAATGTTAATGAGAAATACACCATTTCAGACAGGCTTTGGGAGGGACATCAAAGGCGAAAAAAAGAACACGCCGGAAAAGGCAATGGCTTTGGTTATTCCCTATTTAACGAAAGATCGCCATATACAAGCACAATTTCCGCACGATATTACAAAGATGGTTCAGAGATTTTAATTAAACAAAAAAATAAAAACCCACGGAAAATAACCCCTAAAGAAGCCTCACGGCTACAAGGCTTTCCAGACTGGTTTGAAGTTGTCGTTTCAGACAACCAAGCATATAAACAATTCGGCAATTCAGTCGCCATTCCCGTGTTGGAAAATATCGTCAGACAAATTGACAAGACAGGAGTTTTTAATGAAAAATAATAATACGATAGAAATAACCGATTCACAACTTGCCATAAACTTTGTGTTTTACAACTTGTTAAAAAAGTTTATAAAACTTTCGCAAAATCAATTAGAGGATTACTTAGAATCTATTGAGCGAAACAAAAACGAATCTTATGACAAACAATTAGCATTGCTTGATGACTCTTTGGGTGAAAAATTAAGAGAAAAATTAAGAGAAAACGATACTGATATTTTTGAGGCATTTGCAAACAATAAAGATTTTATTGATTTAATTGAGTTTAGTTTATATCTGCTATTACAAAAGGATTGGCTATTAAAGCGTGCAAAAACAATAGCCATTGAAAAGTTTGTGAATGACGGTTCAAAATTATGTAAATTAACCATGGCTTATGATACTTTGTCAATTGGTAAGCCGTATTATACTAGAGTTACAGGCGCATTATTGACTTTGAAATGGTTCGAGGACTTAACGGCTCTTTGTCGGGAAAAAGACGATTTGCTAAAACGAATTGTCACAATTCACAAAAAACTAAATAAAAACGGCTTAGAGTCAAACCAGATTTTCTTGCTGTTATTTACGGAGTCAATGAATCAGTCGATAACTGCAGCGTCTGGCTCTGATTTCGAAAAGCGTATAACCGAGACTTTAGTGAATTGTGGTGTAAAAGAAAATACAATTTCCCAAGGACACGACAGCAAATATGCAGACATGGAATATGACCACAAGTTTGTTTGGAATAACAAAACTATCGGTATTGGAGCAAAAAGAACCTTGCGAGAACGCTATAAACAATTCGCAAGGTCGCCGAAAGATTTAGATGTTGATATTTTAATAAACGTAACGCTCGGTGTTGATTTTAATGAGCAAAAATTAGAAAACATCTCCCGCTATGGCGTTTATTCGGTAGTCGCCGATGAAGTTTATAACAAGCACAAGTATTTTCAAAATAATGATTTTGTTATTAAAGGTTCTGATTTTAATAAAGATTTTTTGGATAAAATCACAAAATAAGCAGCGTCTTCGGAGACAAAAAACCACCCTGACACCCCAAACAATAAACCGTCCTCCTCCCGCCTTGTCTAATCGTCTCCAAATCCGCCCCACAAACCAAACATTTCTCCCCGCTCCTCCCATAAACCTGCAGTTTCGCCGAGAACTCTCCGCTTTTCCCCTCGCCGTCCACATATTTCCCATCAAAAGTCGTCCCTCCCGCAGCTATCGCCTCGGCCAAAATCCCTTTAATTTCCCTCACTATCCGCCCCACCTCCGCCCCGCTCAAACTTTCTCCCGCCCTGCGCGGATCAATCCTCGCCCTAAACAAACTCTCCTGCGCATAAATATTCCCCACTCCCGCCACGATTTTATTATCCATAATTAATTGTTTTATCGCTGTTTTTCTCTTAACTATTTTCCCCGCCAAATAAGCTTCGCCAAACTCGCTCGTATTCGCATCAGGGCCAATTTTACCCATCACCTCCCTCAGTTCCTCCTCGTCAACCACTCTCATATAGCCAAAAATCCGTTGGTCATTAAAAAACAAATGACTTCCATCATCAAGCGTGAAAACAATTCTCGTATGCTTCCCCGGCAGCTGCTCCAGCCAATCCTCGGTCGGATGCCCTCCTCCGGCAATTTTCTCCCCCTTAAAAATCAACTGACCCGTCATCTTCAAATGGGTTAAGATAGTCTTCCCATTATCTAATTTTAACAAAACGAACCTCGCTCTGCGCCCAATATCCACAATTTTCCTGCCCACCACCTCGCCCGCTTCGCCCTCCCAACTTTTCTCTTTCCTCACCTCTAGCTCCCTAATCACTCGCCCCGCCAAAAACCCCCGCAAACTCCTCACCACCACCTCCACTTCTGGTAACTCTGGCATACCACCTATTGTACCAAAACTCTCAGGGAACTTATATGTTTTTTAAGGTATAATATCTCTGTTCAACTTATTGAGTCAGTATTTGGACGCCCAAGTGGTTTCTTTTATACAACCACTTTAGAGTGTTTATGAAAAAGTGGTCATTGCTTCTCGGCTTATTCTCCATCCTTTGTTTTTTTGCCCCATCAGTTAGAGCACAGGGGGATGTCTTCATTATTTCTCAGGTTCGTGGTGATGAACAGTGTTGTCAGCCGGGGAGCGCCTCACACCTTTCCTATCAACTAGAACAGTTACAAAATCATAATTTTTCCGGCAGCTTCATTTTTCGTTATGATGCTTTACTCAATGACGAAATGGTAACTATTTTTCATAACGCTAAAAAACTAAATCCTAATTTAACAGCAGGATTATGGATAGAAGTAACGCCCAGTTTAGCCGCCGCTAGTGGAGTAACTTATCGAGGTAATGAAAAAAATTGGTCCAAGGCAGAACATAGCTTATTAGTTGGTTATGCCTCCCCCGATAGAAAATTATTGCTCGATGTTCTCATCAAACAATTTCATCAATCTTTTCCTGACGAACCACTTTTGGTAGCTGGCGCTTGGGGGATTGATAGCGATAGTCTAAATTACTTGGAACAACAGGGGTTACGGATTTGGCAAACAGTGCGCGAACAATGGGGTGTGGACAGCTACACCGTAAATGGTTCCAAAATCAATAAGCCATATTTCCCCAGTTCTAATTGGTATTTAAGTCCCAGCAATCAGCCAAGAAATCTGATAGTGATCAAACACACGATAAGTGACCCCCTATGGAATTATGGCGATACTACCAGCAGTTTTACCAGTCAACCTAATGATTTTGTTAACTCCAACCTAACTGTTGCCGATTATTTTGTTCCCCTTTTAGATCAAGCTTTAATGTCGGTAGATAGCCAACGAGGCTGGGCAACAATCGGCCTAGAAAGTTCTATGGACGCCCAATTCCAACTGCAATTCGGCGAACAGCTGTCAGTATTAGCAAATAAAATGAATAGTGGCGAAGCAAGAGTGGTCGGAGTTAACGAGTCAATTAATCGCTTCATTACCCATAAAGAAGCGACAAAAACAACAGTTTCCTTAGCCCAAGATTTGCTCAAACCAGATAAACCACTAACTGCTTTTTGGGTCGAGACCACTAACTATCGACTACGATTCAGATTAACAAGTGACAGTTTAGTTCTAGACGATGTACGAGTTTATGATGATGGCTTTCCCGACCCCTACAACGATTACCCAGCACAAAATGGTTTTTACGGCATTATCCCGCCCATATTTTCCACTCAATTCAGTCATAAACCGATTCTTCGAGGTGGAGACAAAACTTTAGCCATCTACACCATCAGCCCAGACGATAATCCACAAATCGGGATGGTTTTCCCCAGTATGAAAATAGAAACACTTAAAATTGTCGATCAATTAGATTCCTCAGTCCTCACTTATCTCACCCACAACAACCAAGAAGTGAGGTTTATTTTTGAGCAGGATAAATGGATAAGCAATATTAAAGGTAAAATGACCAGTGATGACCATTGGCCTTGGCAGAATGATGATTATACCAGCCAGCAAATTGTCAGCCATAATGCTGGAGAATATGTTTATTCTTATTCCACCAAACCAGACGAATTAAGCCTAGCTAGACAAAATTATAAACAGTTACTTTTTCCCGAAGTTACTTCTGGGAAACCAGATGCTAAACAAAGCTTTTTTGATTGGCGCAATCCCTACACCTTAGCGGGTATTTTACCTTCAAGGTTAGTTTTTTATCCCTTAGACAGCGATAGTTTTCCTGTTTTGCCAACAGACCTAAAAGTTATTACTAATCCCGAAGTAAAAACGACAATTAGCGAACAAATGGGGGAATATCTATTTATTGATTTTGACACATCATCAACACAAAAAGTAAAAGTTGACATCTATTTTGGGGAGGAATTGGCGAATAAGCAGCATATTTATTTTATCAGTGATTGTCGAAATAATTGGCGACAATGTGGACTTAACCCCGTGAGTTGGTGGCGATATTTGAGATGGAAGATGCACCAAAGATCTCTAGCCGCAGACCATTAAAGACGCTCCAGCGACAGAAACAATTTAGGTGAGTTTTTCTACAAATACTTCTTCACCGTCTCCACACTCTCCGCAAACATACTCTCCTCTCTCCTCGAAAACTCCAAATTAAAAATCTTCTCCACCCCGCTGCGCCCGATTAAACAAGGCACACTCAAAGAAATCCCCGAGTGCCCATGATAATTATGCAACGGAATAGAAACTGGCAACACACTCTTGGCGTCGCGCAACACACTATCCACCAACTGCGCAATCATCACCCCAATCGCATAATAAGTCGCCCCCTTAGCTCTAATAATATGATAGGCCGCGTCTCGCGCCGCCTCATAAGCAGCTTGGATTTTTTCTTCCGTCAGATTAGGAAACTCAGTCAGCTTTTGTCCGCCCACATTAGCCCCCGACAAAAACGGCAGCGAACTATCGCCATGCTCGCCCAAAACATAAGTATGCACACTCCGCGGATTAACTCGCAAATATTGCCCCAGATGGAAACGAAACCGCGAAGTATCCAAAACCGTCCCCGAGCCAAAAATCTGCCCCTTGGGAAAACCAGCTTTCAAATAAGCCTTATATGTCAGCACATCCACTGGATTAGAAACCACAATCACAATCGCGTCCGGAGCATATTTAACAATTTGTTTGGTAATATCCTCAATAATCGCAATGTTTTTTGCCGCCAAATCCAGCCTTGTTTCCGCATCTTCCTGAGGCGCTCCCGCCGTCACCACAACCACATCACTCCCCGCCAACTGCGCATAATCATCGCTCACCATAATTGTCGTCGGAGACAAAAAAGTCATTCCATGCTCCAAATCCAGCTTCTCCCCCAAAATCTTCTGTTTATCCCGTCCAATCAGCAAAATCTCATTCGCCACTCCCTGCAGCAACAGCGCATAAGCGCCAGTCATCCCCACCTTACCGGTTCCGATAATCGCCACCTTATTATTGTCAAACTTTTTTTTGGACATAGACATCTAGTATAATTTCTTTTATAATAAAAAGCAATATGTCGAAAAAAAATGTTGCTCCCGTAGTAATCGTCACCATCCTCGCCATTGGCGCTGGTGTGGGTATTGGTTATGGCCTCCGCCGCGCCAGCTCCGACGCCCCCATTAGCCTCGGCGGCGAACAAGTCGCCATCCCCCAAGTCGCCGACGAAGACAAGCCTATCCAAGCTGGCGACACTTTCGGCAGCACCAACGCCGAAGACTTCAAAGATCATACCACCGGCTATCTCGAAGAAGGCGGTATCGACGGCGAAGGCACCCATCGCCTCCTACGCCCAGGCGGCCAAACCCAAACCGTCTATTTAATCTCCTCCGTCACCGATCTCGACAGATTTGTGGGTATGGAAGTGGAGATTTGGGGAGAAACCCTCGGCGGCCAAAAAGCTGGCTGGCTCATGGACGTCGGCCGCATCAAGGTCTCCGCTGTCAAAGGCATCAGCCCCGAAGCCACTAGATAAAAATCACATGAAGCCATTTCTTGTTAAGCTCAGCATCTCTGGTCGCCATTTGCATATCTCCCGAGAGGACCTAGATGCTCTTTTTGGTCCCAACTACCAGCTCACCAAGTTCCAAGACATCAGCCAACACGGCCAGTGGACCGCTCATGAAAAAGTCACTCTTTTGGGCCCTAAAGGACAGCTCGATAATGTCCGCATTCTCGGCCCCGTCCGCCCCCAAACCCAAGTGGAAGTCTCCCGCACCGACGCCACCAAACTCGGCGTCAACCCTCCAGTTCGCGAAAGCGGCGACTTAAGCGGCACCGTCGGCCTCACCCTCCTTAGTCCTGCCGGAAAAAAAGTTGAGCTCAGGGAAGGAGTCATGATCGCCGCCCGCCATATCCATTTCTCCCCCGAACAAGCCCGCGAGCATTCTCTCACCGACGGCGACCAGCTCAGCGTCCAAATCAATGGCCAGCGCGGCGGCGTTCTTCATCATGTTATTGTCCGTGTGCGCTCCGACTACGACGAGGACCTCCATGTCGATACCGACGAAGCCAACGCCCTCGGCATCAAAAACGATAGTCAAGGAATTGTGATCGGGAAAAGCAGTTTATAATAGATAAGTGCTAGCTTTTGTTTGCAGAGAGCTTGATTTAATTTTGTGACTAGAGACCCAAATGTTAAAGCGAAGCATAAATCGAGGATTTTCGAAGTTGAAAGGAAAAAGAGATTCGATACGTACTTTACGTACGTTGAGAATCGCTTTTTACCTCTCGAGCCGTGCTCGAGACTTTCAACGATGAAAATACCGATTTAGGCGAGCTTCATTGCGCAAGCACTTGTTTCCCAAAATCCTCCCATCTCCACACTCTATACTCCTTTTTAATCAACGTCTCTCTCCCTCTGAGTACTTTTTTATCCGTCAAATACTCCTCTATTTTCTCCGCCCACCCCTCTATATCATCCGCCCCCAAATACTCCGCCAATTCCCCTCCCACTTCCGGCAGCGACGTATTGTCCGCGCATAAACATGCCTTGCCATAAGAAAAACTCTCCGCCACCGGCAACCCCCACCCCTCGGCAAAAGACGGATACACCGTGAATAAACAATTACGATAAGCATGGCTCAAATCATCGTCATTAAGATTAGCCACTATATGGATTTTTTGTTTCACCCGAGGATTTTGCTCCAACCTACTCAAAAACTCCTCTATCTTCCACCCCAAACTCCCCACCAACACCAATTCCCCCAGCTCATCCAACCTCCCCGCATATTTCCTCACCAACCTCTCATAAACCTCAAACAGCAACAAATGATTCTTGCGCACCTCCAGCGTCGATACATACAAAATATACGGCTTTTTAATTATAGAGCGCAATTTAGCGTCACTCGGCTCCTTACTTTTGGGTTGATGCCAAACATTATCGCCCAGTCGGATCACTTGCGTTGGTGGGGGAGAGATCCCCTTTTCTTTCGCATAGCTAAGCAGGTCTTTCTCCACCGCCCGAGAAATACACATCACTCTATCCGCAATCCTCAGCATATTCTGGATGTAATGCGGAAAACAAGTCATATAATTTTGCTCATCAGCAAACTGCGGATACTTAATCGGCACCAAATCATAACAAGTACAAACCACTTTTAGCTGATATTTCCTTTTATTTTTCTTCAAACAAAAAAGCGAGCGGCTCATCCAGTCAATATCCAACGACAAAACTTTGTCTCCCTTTTGCCAAACAACCTGCTCGAAAGCCGCCCTCTCCTCTCTGGGCGCGGTCAGCTGCGTTTTTAACATAAACAGCTTGTGTTTGAGTTGTTGCAGATGAAAAACCAGTGCTGTTTGTTTTCGCGCCAAGAGCATGTTTTTTAGCTTCTCCTTTCCCTGCAGCGCTCTCCTCTCTCCCTCGCCCTTCTGCTTCCCCCTTCCGTCTCCCCCCTCTCCGGCGATCACCACTTCATTTTGCCTCTCCAGCAGCCCAGCAATTTTTTCTCTGTCCACATAGTAAAAAAAATCGAAAGCATTATGGTGAGCAATAAACTTGATATCAGCGTATTTTTTGTCTGTCAATACCAGCCGCGCAAACTCGCTCTGCACCCGCACAATCCCCACCGGCCTCTTTCTCCATTCCAAAAGTCTGGTGACATCATAATACATATTTAGGCGAGCTCTGTCTTAACGCCATTGGCTACATACGTCCCTATATCCTCGCCTTTCACTGCTTTCGTCAAGTTATTTTCATCAAACAACTTAAACACCATCACCGGCAGATTATTCTCCTGACACATCGCCAGCGCCGCCGTATCCATAATTTCCACTCCCTCCATCAAAATCGCATCTTGATAAGTCAGCGTTTTATATCGCCTCGCTTTCGGATCCTTCATCGGATCCGCTTCATAAACTCCGTTCACCTTTGTCGCCTTCATCAACACATCGCAGTGCAGCTCCAGCCCATGCAAGCTCGCTCCCGTATCCGTGGTCACGTAAGGCACTCCCGTCCCCGCCGAAATAATCACCACTCTCCCTCGCTCCAGATGCTTAATCGCCCTCCCCCGCACAAAAAACTCCGCCACTTGTTCCATTCTCAGCGCCGAAAACAACCGACATTCCACGTCCGATTTCTCCAAAGCATCAGCCAGCGCCATCCCGTTCATCACCGTCGCCAACATCCCCATATAATCCGCCGTCGCCCGATCAATACCGTTCTTACTCCCCGCCAATCCCCGAAAAATATTCCCTCCTCCAATAATCACCGCCACTTGCGCCCCCAAATCATGAATGGCCTTAATTTTCCCTGCCACCTCCAGCGCCGCCTGCGGATCAATTCCATATTCCCGATCCCCCAACATACTCTCTCCGCCCACCTTCAACAAAATCCTCTTAAACTTGTTCATAGTCACTTTCTACTTAACTTTTTTGTAATTTACTTTTTAACCTCAGCGCCTTCCATCTCGTCCGATCCACAAAATTAAAAATGTCATACCGATTTTTGTCCAGAACTATATCAAAAGTCCCCACATATTCGCGCATCTCCCCCCCATATCCCTCCTTAAACTTATGAAAACCATACCACGGATTTTTTTCGTTAGCGTCCGGTCCCAAGCACCCCCACATATCAAAACTCTTATTCTTTTTCGCCTTCCCCAGCTTAATCATCTCCCACATCATCAAATTATTCGGCATCACTTCTCTGTGCTCATTGCTGCTCGCCCCGTAAGGATAATAAAGATTATTATTAAACTCCCAGACAATCCAAGAAGTCAACACTTTTTCTTGATATAAAGCATGAAAAATCCGCATCATCCCCGTCCCCTCCATCACCTCATGCATCTCCCTAAAATAATCACCATTATGATTTAAGAATTGCTGTCTCTTGGTCGTTTCCTCCATCAACTTGATATAAGTTTCCATCCCATTTTTCGAGCTATCTTCAACAATCTCCACTCCCTTTTTGCTTGCCAGCCGCACATTATAGCGCGTCTTGCTCGAGAGCCTCGTCATCAACTCCTCCTCGCTCACCCCCAGATTTAACACAAAAGTAAAATTAGTAAACAAAGGCTTCCCCCTTCTTCCGTCTTTGCTAAAAACTAGATCTTCAATCTTCCCAAACACTTTTGCCTTCTCCGTCTCCTCACTCGAGCGCACCGAAATATTCGGCTCCAGCTTAACAAACACCGCCTTCCTCTCTTTCGCCACGTCCGTTATCGCCTGTAGCTGCTCTGGCGTTGGCTCGCTCGAGCGCGAACAATGGCCCACTATCCAGCCAGTCATCGGCATCGGCTTAAAAATCACCTGCACTCCATCCACCATCTTGCCATCCTCACCAAAAAACCCAATCCGCACCACCTCACTGCCAGTTTTTTGCTTAAACTCCCCCCACGCCCAACTTTGAATAGGATTATCCACCACCTTATCGTAAACTGTTCTGTCTGCTTGGTCTAATAAACGTGCCAACATAGCCAGCTTTATATTATAGCATAAGTTTAGCTAAATAAACTCCACATTTTGTACTTGGGTGCTCGGCTCGTCCAAGACCGTAAAAACCAATGTGGTCACTCCAAAGGGAATGGAAGCGGGAGCGTCCAAAGATCCCGAGACAATAATCTCGCTCTGTGCATTAGTAGCCACCGTAATCCCCGAATTAGTACCATAAGTGATATTAAAAGCCCCCACCTTGCCGATCGTAATCGAGAAAGGAGCATCTCTCATCACCGAAATATAGATTTGGGAGGTAGTAACGGAAACCAAACTGATCTGTCCGGTATAGCTAATAGTATCCGAAGTAGCCGCGCTGTCAGTCACCATAATGGGAATATTAGTCAGCTCCGAGGGGGATAGTCCCTGTAGCGAAGTAGGAGAAATAATAATCTCCCATTTTATCTCTCCGCCAGTGGTCACATAAGTCTGGCTCAAATAATCCACCCCATCAATAGTCGCCCTCACTGTGGCCGTCTGCCCCGCATCTGCGTCCGTGAAAGTGCCGCTAAAAACCAATGGAGTATAAACAGAGAGAATATGATCATGATCCGCGTCATTAAGGGTAATTTCGGGAGTGGAGTTGATATAGTAGTTAATATTGCCCACCGCCGACACATTACCCACTTTATCTCTAGTTTGATAATAGAGGGTATGAGTCTGGCTCTCGGTGGTGTGGCCCGCAGTAGTTAAATTATCAGGCAAAGTGGTGGTGGGAGGATTAATCGTTGTCCATACTGGACTAACATCCCCAGAACTAAAAGCTGTATCCCAAGCAGTTCGATAAGCTCCTATTCCTGCTGCCGCGTCGCTAGAAGCAGCTAAACTAATCCCCGTCGGGGCGCTGCAATAGATAGTAGGTATCCCCGTACATAAAACTCCGCCCACCAAACTAGCAGTATTAGTGGGAACCGTATCATCAAGATAAAAAGTGACCGATTTACCGCTCGAATAATCATGGCCGTCATATACCCGCACATAAACAGTATGGCTGCCGTCGGCCAGCCCCGCTGGCAGAGTAACCGTCCCGCTCCAGCTCTGCTCGCTGCCATCAGCAACTATAGTGGTCAAATTAGACCAGCTCCCCGCTGTCCCATCTATCTGGTATTGAATAGTTAAAGTTTGTCCAATATCCTCATCTTTAGCCGTCCCCGCCAACACCAAGCTATTAAAACCCGCCACATAAGAAGCAAAAGCCCCGATAGTAGGATCAGCAAAATTGGCTATATCGGGCGTATCCGGCAGTGTCGATGTCCGACACAAATCCCCATCCTCCGGAGCATACAAAAACCCTCCCGCCACATTCACACACCAAGTCACTGGTCTCACTCCATCGCTCATAATCGCCTGCCAGCTCGTCCATGTTTTCATCTGCTCATCACCCGCCTGAGCATCACTCCCCGCCAACACAAACTCCTCCCGCAGCCATAATTGATAAACCGTATTGACCGAATAATTACTCACCGCCCCCAAATCCACCGTCACCACCTTATTCACCACTCCCGCTATCGGAATTGCTAGCGTCTTCACCATCGCTCCCGTTGTCTGATTATAAAGCCCCACCTCCCAGCCCGTCGGAGTTAAATTGCTATCACTCTCCACCTCAAAAGTTAAAGTCGTCACTGGATCTGCCGCCCGAACTTGGCCGATTCGGCCCCATCCCAGCCCCACTGCCATTGCCACCACTCCCAGCTGCCCTAAAAATGCTCGCTTTTTGTAACTATTTTGACACTTTTTTGTGCATAATAGGAGGGGATTGCTCTTTGACAAGCTGTTTGTTAACAAAGTGATGAGCGTAAAACCGACCATCTTAGAAAGGACCATTTTATGAAAAAGGTCTTCTCCTTTTTGCGTAATAGATGCGCTCTGCGCGTCTATATCAGCAAAACAGGCATAAGAATAGCCCTCATCATTAAACACGGGGGCTAATCTTAGCTTGGATGAGCGCCTAAGCGCGCTCATCACTTTGTTAACAACTCCATTATACCACACCCCCTCCCCTCCGTCAACCCCATCCACCTCCAAAACCCCTCCTCTCCCTTTTTGCAATTGACGGTCTTGCATCTTCTCCATTTTTTCCCCTTTCCTCCCTTAAAACAAACTGACCGCGCTCACACTCGGCAGCACCGGAGTCACCACACTAGCTGATATCTTCGTCCCCCCGCAGCTAATCTCTGTGTTTGCGTTCAGCCCCGTCCCGCTCGCATAAAGCACCCCTCCCGTATTAGCGATCGTTATCCCCTGATCGCTGTAGGGCAGAGCACAGCCCGCCAAGTTTACCACATTAGCATCTCCCAATTTAATATTAAAAGCAGTGTCTTTGATCGTTTTTATCGCCAATGCCTTTTGCGCGATAGTAAAACTCACATAGGTGCTCTCCGCCGCACCTCCTTGTGTATTACGCACCACCACCGTCCCCGCATACGTCCCCGCCGGCAGCTCATCCGCATTCCAACTCAAACTCCAATTTTCGGCGTCGTTGCGCTTTCCAAGCGCAACGACGCTATTTTTATTAATGCATTGTCCATTGGTTGTGCAGACATCCGCCGTCACCACTGTCGTCCCCGACCGCGTCAGTCCTGTTCCTCCGTAGTTATCTCCGTCATAATTATCTGCTCCATTGGCCGTCCCCGTCATGGTAATCACTGTTCCCGCCGCCAGAGCACTCCCATTGGTAGGTGCATTGATTGAGACTACAGACTGGCTCCCCGGACAATATCCTTCATTTAAGCAGTACGGCCTACTATAGGTACCTTCTCCCTCAAGTGTTAAGACTTCAGACTTTATCCACAAAGCCGGCTCAACCCCAAGACGGTAACGGCGTTGCCCGCGTACACCGAATACGTCGCACGGTACGCGTACACACGCCACGCGTACGATCCCGACGTCGAATAGGCGTTTCTAAACCAAGGATGTCGAACTCGAGGATTAGCTGGTCCCTGCAACTGTAAATAGCCCAGCGTCCCGTTATCCCTCATATACTGTAAATTAGCAATCCCCGAATAACTCGGATCGGGATTAAATACATTAATATAATACCCCACATCCGTATTACTATAAGGCGTATTCTCATCGCTCACCGCACAATTCGAAGTTCCCCATCTCGCCAAACAAAAACTCGCCCCGCTACCCGCCTGATGGGTCGAAAAAACCTGATTTTGAAAGGTTCCGTTC
>WRMU01000017.1 GCA_009776965.1 Microgenomates group bacterium
CATCGCCAAAGGTGACTTTTGCGCCATCATGGGTCCCAGCGGTTCCGGAAAATCCACCCTCATGCACATCATTGGTGCTCTCGACACCCCCACTAGCGGCCAATATCTACTCGACGGCCAAGAAGTAGGAGCTCTCGACGATGATGAGCTGAGTCTCATCCGCAACCAAAAGATCGGTTTTGTTTTCCAAGCCTTCAATTTACTCCCCCGCACTAGTGTTCTCGACAATGTCATGCTCCCTGGGGTTTACGGAGAATTATCTCGCCCAGAAAGAAAAACTAGGGCTCTCGAAGCCATCGCTGCTGTCGGTCTCACCGATCGCACCCATCACCATTCCAATCAACTTTCCGGCGGACAGCAACAACGCGTGGCTATTGCTCGTAGTCTCATCATGAACCCTGCCATCATTCTCGCCGATGAACCCACCGGCAATCTCCCCACCGAGCAAACCGCCGAGATTATGCAGCTATTCGTCAATCTTCACCAAAAAGGACATACCATTGTGGTTATCACCCATGAGCCAGAAGTAGCCAAGTTCGCCCGCAAAATACTCCATCTTCGCGACGGCTGCGTCATTAAGATTGAAGAAAACCCGCCAGTCAAAAAGAAAAGAAAATAAATGCTCATCTTAGAAACTATCAAAGAAAGCTTTAAGAGCCTCAGGCGCAATAAAATGCGCACCTTTCTCTCAGCTCTGGGCATTATTATCGGTATTGGTAGCGTTATCGCTCTAATTTCTCTGGGCAATGCCGCTCAAAGTACCATCCAAACCCAAATTGAAAGTTTTGGGGTTAATGCCATTAATATCATGCCTCGAGGGACAGAAAATCTGACCTTAGCGGACGCGCAATATCTGCGCAGCGATGCCTTTAGCTACTATTTTTCTGCCATTTCCCCCAAATTAAATGCCACCGACACCGTCACTTTCGACGACAAAACCACCCGCGCCACCATCGTCGGCGTTGACCACCACTTTTGGGAATCACATCAAGACAATCTCCAGAGTGGTCGCCATCCCGCTGTCGCTGACGACGAGGAGAGTAATCGAGTATTAGTCGTCGGCTCTAGCATAGCTGACGATTTATTTGGCCAAACCAATCCCTTAGGCCAAAAGGTCTATTTTGCTTATCAATACTGGCAGATAATTGGGGTTTTCAAAGAAGGCACTAATGATTCGTCCATTTACACTCCCTTGAGTTCCGTCGCCCAATACTTTGCTTCAGCCTCCACCAACGCCCTCACTTCCATCGAAATCACCGCCGCCAATAGTGAAGTCGCTAATGACGCTACCAGCCTAGCTAAGTTTCTAATGATGGGGCGCAAGAACATCGACAACGTGGACGATCTTCCTTTCACTTTCATCTCCTTCCAACAAATGGTAGAGACCATGAATGAGCTGATGGGCATGTTTATGCTATTTTTAGTGGGCATCGCTGCTATTTCTCTACTCGTTGGCGGGATTGGCATCATGAATATTATGCTCGTCACCGTCGTTGAGCGCACCAGAGAAATTGGTCTGCGCAAAGCTCTCGGAGCCAGAAAAAGTACTATTGTCACTCAATTTTTGGTGGAGGCTATGGTTCTCACCCTCATTGGCGGCATTTTTGGTTTTCTCCTCGGCCTTGGCCTTGCCGCCGTATTCTGCCAAATAGCCGACATGGATTTTATTATTAGTTGGCAGGGAGTCGCCCTAGGAGTAGGCGTTTCCACCGCCATCGGCCTCATCTTCGGCATCTACCCCGCCCAAAAGGCCGCCAAGCTCCAACCCATCGACGCTCTCCGCTTTGATTAACTAAAAAGTACAGCGAAGCATAAATCGAGTATTTTGCGCGGTTTTAATTAAAAAATAAGCGCAGATGGGCTGAATGCCCATTGAGCATTATTTTTTACTCGCGCCAAGCTGTGCGCGGCGATTAAAACCGTCAAAATACCGATTTAGGCGAGCTTAGTTTCCGAAAAATCCGGGGATGCGAAGGATTTGTACGCCGACGATTTGCAATATCGCAATCCCAAAAATCATAAACCCAATCGCAATCAGCGAATTAGTAATCCTCTTTTTCGCCGCAGTCATCGCTCCAGCATCTCCGCTAGCAAAAATAATCTGCACCGCTCCAATGATAATCTGCGCTGTCAGAATCACTCCCGCCAGCCCCATCGCAATCCGCACCATATAAGCCGCCAACTCCACCGTCTCGGTCGGCACACAACCCACAGCACTCCAATACCCTCCTCTAGCTTGGCAAGAACTACATTTGCTCTGCATCGTCGTATCAATCGCCCCCAAACCCTGACACAAATCATGAGCTGCCTGCACCCGACCAACACCCATCAACAAACCCAACACCAAAACACCAACAGCAGAAGCCTTTTTCCACATATACAAATATTATAGCACATCCACCGCCGGCATATTCGTCGGGATTAAGCGACCAATAATAACATTCTCCTTCAAACCTTCCAAGTAATCAACTTGTCCTGCTGCTGCCGAATCCGTCAACACATTTTTGGTGTGTTGGAAGGAAGCTGCCGACAGCCATGAGCTAGTAAACAGCGAAGATCGTGTAATCCCCAGTAGCAACACTTTTGCCGTCGCCGGATCCCCTCCCGCCGCAATAGTGGCATCATTCTGCGTTAAGAAGCGGCTCAATTCCACCACCTCGCCCGTCATCATCTCCGTATCTCCCGCGTTCTCAATCTGCACTTTGTCCCCCATCTTTCTGGCAATTACCTCAAAATGTTTATCATGAATAGGAATCCCCTGCGACTCATAAACCGCCTGCACTTGATCAATAATGTATTTTTGTGTCACCGACAATCCCTTAAGACGCAGCAGGTCTTGCAGATTCACACTCCCCGCTGTCAGCTCCTCGCCCACCACCACTTCATCACCGTCCTTCACCAATATCACCGCCGTATTATTCACGCTCACTTCTTGAGTGCCATCTACCACATTTTTATCAGTGATAGTAATCATCGCTCCATCTCCTTCCGTCGTCACCCTCACTTTCCCCGAGACTTCCGCCAACACCGCCGTCACTTTTGGCTTGCGTACTTCCAGCAACTCCTCCACCCGCGGCAGCCCTTGCGTCACATCCACCCCCAAAATACCTCCCGAGTGTTTCACCCGCATCGTCAACTGTGTCCCCGGCTCGCCAATACTCTGCGCCGCAATAATCCCTACCGGCGTACCCAATTGCACTTTCTCTCTAGTGGCAAAATCCCAACCATAACATTTCGCACACAGTCCATGACTTGCCCGACAGGTCAAAGGCGAATAAACACTAACTTCATTAATTTTGGAAGCAGCAATTTTATCAGCCATTTCATAATCAATCACCTCTCCGACCTTAATCACTTCCTTCTCCAAAGCAATATCCTCAGCCACAGTTCTTCCCAAAATCCTATTTGCAAATACGTCCGGACGGCTCTCTCTATTCAAGACAATATGTTCACTCGTCCCACAATCACTCTCGCGCACAATACAATCATGGGCCACGTCCACTAGTCTCCTCGTCAAATACCCCGCATCAGCAGTCTTCAACGCCGAGTCCGTTAACCCCTTGCGCGAACCCCGCGCACTCGTCACATATTCAAAAATAGTCAGTCCGCCACGGAAGTTAGACTTGGTCGGCATTTCCACAATATTACCCAGCGGATCCACCACCAATCCCCGCATCGCCGCCAGCTGCTTCACTTGGTCCCTCGAAGCCCGCGTTCCCCCCGAATTAATCATCACCTTCACTGCATTGTCTTCAGCATAAGAGTCCCAAGTTCTATTCGCCACTTCCTCGGTGGTTTTGATCCATACGTCAAAAGTAAGTTTTCTCCGCTCATCCTCAGTAATAAAACCATCAAGATAACGGTCTTGGATTTGCGACACTTGTTTATTAGCACTCCGGATAATTTCTTCTTTTTCTTTAATAGTCTTACAATCCGCCACCGACACGCTCAATCCCGAAATAGTAGCCGCGCTAAAACCCAAATCCTTAATACCATCAATCAGTTTGGCCACCACTTCTGCCGAACATCTCCCAATTGCCTCAGTTACCACTTCCTTAATTTTCTTAGCGTTCACCGACTCATTAATAAAACTAATTCCTTCTGGCAAAACTTTATTAAAGTCAATCCTACCCAAAGTCGTCTCTATTACCTCGCCATCTAAACGCACTCTAATTCTTTGGCGCAGAGCAATATTTTTCACTCCTGCCGCGTAATAAGCCTCCCCCTCATTAGCAAAAATTGACGGATAAATAGGTAATTTTTCATCAATACTAGTATAATAGAATAGACCCATGGCCATTTCCTTATTGGGAATAGTAAAAGGCTCTCCATTAGCTGGCTTAAGTAAATTAACCTGCGACATCATTTTGTCCCGACATTCCTCTCTCGCCTGCACTGTCAGCGGCACATGCACCGCCATCTGGTCTCCATCAAAGTCCGCATTAAAACCCGAACACACACAAGGGTGCAACCTAATCGCACTTCCCTCAATTAAAATCGGATAAAAAGCTTGAATAGATAATTTATGCAGCGTCGGAGCTCGATTGAGAATTACCGGATGATCCTTAGTCACTTTTTCCAAAATATCATACACAATCGGATCTGCCGTATCCACCATCTTCCTAGCCGATTTCACATTAGGCACAATCCCTTGCTCAATCAAATCATGCAATACATAAGGCTTAAACATCTCCAAAGCCATATCCTTGGGTAAACCACATTCATTTAGCTTGAGCTCCGGACCCACCACAATCACGCTTCGCCCCGAGTAATCCACCCGTTTACCCAGTAAGTTTTGTCGGAAACGCCCCTGCTTACCCTTGAGCATTTCCGATAAGGACTTCAGCGGTCTCCTAGCTTGGCGCGGCGTCGCCTTCTTCACCTGATTAGCATCAATCAAACTATCCACCGCTTCCTGCAGCATCCGCTTTTCATTACGCAAAATAATTTCTGGCGCTCCCAATTCAATTAAATACTTTAGCCGATTATTGCGTCCAATCACTCTCCGATATAAATCATTGAGATCAGAGGTGGCGAACTTTCCGCCAGATAGCTGCACCATCGGTCGCAAATCTGGAGGGATAATGGGCAGTATGGTCAAGAACATCCAAGAGGGGTCAATATTTTGCTTCTTAAAACCTTCCACCACTTTTAGTCTCTTAATCGCCTTCACCTTCTTCGCTCCTGTGCTCTCCGCCATCTCCGTGCGCAGCCTGTCCGCCAATTTAGCCAAATCAACCTCTTTCGCCAACCTCATCAAACTCTCCGCTCCCATCCCCACTTCCATAAAATCAGTCGCGTCATACTCGTCTAACTTCAGATATTCTTCCTCCGACAAAGTCCCACCTTTTTGTAATCTCTTAATAATCCTGCCAATCGCCGCAAAAATCTCCTGTTTTTGCTCCATTCCAATCACCAAATCTTGCTTGATGGCGGCAATTTGCGATTTAGATTTCGTTTCCAGCTCATTAAGTTTCAATTCTAGCGTCTCGCTCGACTGCACTTTCTCCCGCAAACCCGCCTGCTCCTCCTTAAGCTGTTTTTTAATTTCCACAATTCCTTCTTCCGCCGCCGCCTTCATACTCTCTAATTCCTCCTTCACCTTATCATCCAAATCTGCCAGTACCGCCGTCTTTTTCTCCTCATCCACTGCCAATACTAAATACTGCGAGAAATAAACAATAGAATTAATATTCTTCGGACCAATATCTAATAAAAGCGATAGCTTACTTGGTGCACCCTTAAAAAACCAGATGTGAGCAATCGGACTTGCCAGACCAATATGTCCCATCCTTTCGCGCCGCACTCTCGACTGAGTCACTTCCACCCCACACTTATCACAAATAATCCCTTTATACCGAATCCGCTTATACTTCCCACAGTAACACTCATAATCTTTGGTTGGCCCAAAAATCTTCTCATCAAAAAGACCATCTTTCTCCGTTTTTTGGGAACGATAATTAATGGTTTCTGGCTTACGCACCTCGCCATAAGACCATTCCAAAATCTTTTCTGGCGAAGCTAGTTTAATTTGTAAAGCGGTAAAATCAATTAAATGTTTCATATATGCCTTTTTTTGCTAATTATGCTGCTTCCTCCTCAAGCAGTTCTTCAGTTTCTTCTTCAGTTTCTCCTTCAACTTCACTTAAATCATCAGCTCCCGTCTCCGCATCAAAGTCCTCCTCGCCGCTAACTTCTTCCGTCTCTCCCTCCTCCTCAGCATTTTCCGCCAGCAACTGTTCCTCAACACTCACTTCCAGCTTTATCTCCTCATCCGGCAATTTGGCCGGCGTCTCCTCAACTTCCTGACTTTCTAGCGCCACCACATCAATCCCCAAAGAGTTCAACTCTCGCATCAACACCTTAAAGCCCTCCGGCACGGTCGGTGCGGGAATCTCCACCCCCTTCACCACCGCCTCAAAGGCTTTCGAACGCCCAGCAATATCGTCCGACTTAATAGTAAGCATCTCTTGGAGCGTATAAGCTGCTCGATGCGCCTCCAGCGCCCAAACCTCCATTTCTCCCAATCTCTGACCTCCCATCTGCGCTTTACCGCCCAAGGGCTGCTGCGTCACCAAAGAATATGGTCCCGTCGAACGAGCATGCACTTTGTCCTCCACCATATGAGAAAGTTTCAGAATATACTCAATTCCCACCACCGTATCCTGCTCAAATCTCTCGCCAGTTCTCCCATCAATCAACCGCATCTTTCCGTCAGACGGCAAACCCGCCTTTTCCAGCTCTCCCCAGATCTTTTCCTCATCAAACTCCTCAAAAGCTGGGATGGCCACTTTATAGCCTAACTTCTTGGCTGCAATACCCAGATGCGCCTCCAACAATTGACCCAAGTTCATCCGCGCCAACACCGAAAGAGGAGAAATAATAATATCAATAGCCGTTCCGTCCTCCAAGTGCGGCATATCAGCCTCTGGCATAATCTTCGAAATCACTCCTTTATTACCGTGCCTTCCTGCCAGCTTATCACCTACTGTAATCTTTCTGGTCTCCGCCACTCCAATAATCACTTCTTTATTCACCCCTGGGTCCAGTTCATCTCCCAACTCCCTGTCCAATACCTCAACACTAATAATGGTCCCTTTCTCACCGTGGGGCATCCGTAGAGAAGTATCGCGGATTTCCTTAGACTTTTCTCCAAAAATCGCTCGCAATAATCGCTCCTCGGGAGACAACTCAGTCTCCCCCCTAGGAGCCACCTTCCCCACCAAAATATCCCCGCCTTTAACCACACTCCCAATGCGCACAATTCCGTCCACATCTAAGTTTTTCAAAAAGCTCTCTGCCACGTTCGGAATATCATTAGTCAATTCTTCCGCTCCCAATTTAGTATCCATCACTCGCGCTTTATACGAATTAATGGTCACCGAAGTCAGCGTATCTTGTTTTACCAACCTATCAGAAATCACAATCGCATCCTCATATCCCAGTCCATCAAAGGCCATATAAGCAATCATCAAGTTTGTTCCCAAAGCCAACTCTCCTTTATCGCTGGAAGGACCGTCAATGATTAAATCTCCCGCCTTCACCTTCTGGCCCATCCGCACCTCTGGATGTTGGTTATAACACATACTTTGAGTGGTGCGCATAAACTTTTTGAGGGTATAAACTTCCTTTTCTCCGTCAAAACTCACCAACTCACTCTGATGTCCGGCATAAAACTTAGCCGCCTTTTTTAATTCCTTGTTATCTAGCTTAATCTCAATTCGATTACTATCCACATAAACCACCTCGCCCGAAAAATTAGCCACAATCGACCTTTCCATGGCTGTCGCGATAGCCCTCTCCATTCCCGTACCAATGATTGGCGCTTGCGCCTTCACCAAAGGCACCGCCTGACATTGCATATGTGTTCCCATCAGCGCCCTATTTGCCTCATCATGAGCAATAAACGGAATTAGCGAAGCGCTCGTCCCGATCACTTGGCGCGGCACCACGTCAATATACTCCACTTCCGTCACATCTCCTTCAATAAAATTATTCATATAGCGCATACTCACCCAATCATCCTTAATGTATCCCTTAGCGTCAATTTCAATACCTGCGTGGGTGATACAATGCTCCTCCTCCTCGTCAGCCGAGAGATAGATAATCTCGCTCTCGTCAACCTTCATTTTCCCACTCTTATCTTCCACCACCTTAAAATAAGGCGCCTCCAAAAATCCAAAATTATTTACCCTAGTATATAGCGACAAATAAGTCACCAAGCCAATATTTTGCCCCTCAGGAGAACGTACCGGACAAATCCGGCCATACTGCGAAGCATTAATATCCCGCATCGAGAAAGAAGCTCTCTCTTTGGTCACTCCTCCCGAGCCCATCACCGACAACCGCCGCAAATTATCCACTTCTGCCAACGGATTGGTCTGGTCCAAAATCGCCGACAGTCTATTGCGACGGAAAAAGTCCGCCACTGCCGAGATCAAAGGCCTAGCATTCACTAAGCTGCTAGGGGAGAGGAGCTCATCAGTTTTTGTCAGCGACATTTTTTCGCGAATAGAGCGCTCCAGTCGCGTCAATCCCAGCCGAAAAGCATTCGCCTGCACCAACTCACCCACTCGCCGCACCCTTCGATTAGAAAGATGATCAATATCATCAACCTTGCCTTCTTCATTTTGTAACCTAATCAAATATTTTACTGTCCGTAAAATATCTTCTGGCGCCAAAGTTGTCCTATCCAACGGCACGTTCTCAATCTTCAACCTCCGATTAATCTTATATCGACCCACTTCCCCCAAACTATACCTTCTGGGCTCATAAAACATCTGCTTGAAATACTCTCTGGCATTATCAATCACTGCCGGCTCCCCAGGGCGCATCTTCGCATAAACCTCCAACAAAGCCTCATTCTGGCTCTTAGTTGGATCTTTTTCGATGCTATTGAGCAATAAACCATGCTTATCCAGCTCAATTTCCTCGGCAAATAACTCCCTGAGCTGCTCATCACTACCATATCCCAGCGCTCTAAGCAATACCGTCACCGACATCTTGCGCCGCTTATCAATCTTCACCGTAATCACTTCCCTACGCCCCACATTAATCTCGATCCAACTCCCCCTCAACGGTCTCAATTCTGCCTTATAAAGCATCCTATTGACAATCGCATCATTCTCCCCAGAGAAAAACACCCCCGGAGAACGCACCAATTGTGTTACCACCGCTCTCTCAATTCCATTAATAATAAAAGTTCCCACTGGCGTCATCATCGGCACATCGCCCAAAAACACCTCTTGAGTTTGCTCTTGTCCGGTTTTTTTATTCAGCAGCGATGCCTGAGCATATAAAGGAGCGGAATAGGTAATTTCTTTGGCTCTGGCCGTATTCAAATCCATCTCTGGCTGACCAAAACGATGCGCTCCAAACTTCAGCGACCAGTTCTTGCCCGTATAATCCTCAATGCCCTTGTCATCATTAACTTCGTCGAGAGATTGTCCGATCCCCTCAGTCAAAAACCAATTATAACTGTCAACTTGCAGTTTAATTAGGTCCAGCTCGGGTAACTTGGCTCGATCCTTGCCAAGATTGCGGCGAATGTGAATTGACATGAGCGAATTTTCCTTTATACTATTCTTACTTTTTATAAAAGACACTCAATAAAAAACCAACAAAAAGAGGGCAGACCGATCTCCGGTCTCCCCATTCCTCAAAAATTAGTTATTTAAGCGCCCCTTGAGTCATTTTGATAGATGGGTATTATACCCCTTTCGAAAACTTATTACAAGTAGCAATTTCTAGACAAGTTTGATACAACTTCCCGTCCCTCTCTATGATAGAATGAAAGGTATGAAAAGTGAGCTATTCGACGACATCGTTTACGACGAACTATTGGATTTTAATAGCAGTTATTTTGTATCACACTTGATCACCTACTTAGGCAATAAACGAAAACTCCTGCCCTTCATCAATGACGCTATCATCAAAGTAAAAAGGCAGCTTCGTAAAGAAAAAATTACTGCCCTAGATGGATTTTCTGGTAGCGGTGTTGTTGCTAGGTTGCTTAAATACCATTGCACCGATCTTATCTCAAACGATTTCGAGAGATACTCCGAAACCGTGAATAGCGTATATCTAAAAAACAAATCCGAAATAGACATGAAACGATTAGAGTCAGCAATTGACTATCTCAACGCCAACAAACTCAAGAAAACAAAGTCGGACTACTTCATTACCAAAAACTATGCTCCAGCAAACGATACCGACATCAAGGCCGGCGAGCGAGCATTTTATACACATCAAAACGCCATCATCATCGACAACATCAGGCACTTGATAGATCACGAAATTGATAAGGACCTGCAGCAGTGTTGTCTCGCGGCCCTGATAATTAAAGCGTCAATCCACAACAATACTTCTGGTGTGTTCAAGGGCTTTCATAAAAAAGATGGGATTGGTCACTTTGGAGGAGTTGGTGAAAACGCATTAGTGCGTATTAAGGGAGAGATTAAGCTCGAAGTGCCCATATTCGCTGAGACCGAAAATAATACAGTCGTATATTGCGAAAATACCAACGAGCTGGTCAAGAAAATAGATCCTGTGGATCTAGCGTATTTTGATCCGCCCTACAACCAACACCCCTACGGCTCAAATTATTTTATGCTCAACATTATCAATGGCGGCAAGCCCGTCCCTATCCAAAACGGTGTGAGTGGCATTGCAGAGGATTGGCAGAGATCAGATTATAACAAAGCTGGGCTAGCCGAGAGAGCCATGGACGATCTCATCAAAAATACGCCCGCAAAATATATTCTAATTTCTTATAACGACGAAGGCATTATTCCCGTCCAGAAATTTGAAAAGATTGCGAGTAAACATGGCGCATGGGAGCTACTCGAGCAGGAATACAATACTTACCTTGGCTCCAGAAACCTGCGAGATCGAAGCAGCAAAGTGAAAGAGTTGCTCTGGCTCATAAAAAAGGGTTAAACGAACTTATACTCAATAGCTCGGATGGCCACATCTAGCATCTTGTTGGCCATATCGTCAGCACTCCACCCCTCGTAGCGAAAAAACATTGAGGTCGGCTCAAATGGCAGACAATTCTTCTCCACAAACATCTCATTAAGCGGGAAAAAATCATTCATGGTCAGCACTCGGTCTAAAATAGACGAACCTTCTTGAAAATCGTATCCGCTACCAAAACAAATGAACGGTAGAACACCTTCGTTCTTGAAGATTGCGCGAATACCAATTAGGTTTTTCCCGAGTCGCTCAATTGCATTACCCTTAGCTTGTTTAGGCAATCCCTCGCTCTCTCGCGCATCATTCGTGCCTTGCCTTTTTACTTCGGCCACAAGTATGGGCCGACGCTCACCTTGCTTATTGGTGGCAAACAAGAACCCACCGTCTGGCGAAATAAAACTCGTAGCCAAAGGCTTCCCCAAAAGCTCCGCATATTCTGGATATTGACGAGACAACATCGCGATAATCTCAACCAATTTTATTGTTTTTTTATGCTCAAAGATTAACTCTGGGTATTTCTCGCTCAAAACGTCTATAACCATATGCACAGCCACATCAATCTCTCGGTCCATCTTTTTAGATTTTGCATTTTTGACGGTATGTTGGTTGGTATTGCGACGCAGAAAACTCGAGTTTGCCATGGCAGGATTATATCACAACTTAATAACATCCGCCGAAATCACCAAAACCCTCTAGTGCCCGCGACTGGAGTTGAACCAGCACAAGATTACTCTTACTACGCCCTGAACGTAGCGCGTCTGCCAATTCCGCCACACGGGCGCGAGGAAGAACGCTCACATTATATCATACCTCCGCCCAAATCAAAAAACCCTACAACCACCGATAGGTAGCGCCAATTTTGCTAGCAGTCAGCCAGTTAGAACGCTCGCCCACAGCACAACCATTAACCGGAATTACTTGGAAAGAATAAGGTTTCTTAGGATCCAGCTCACCCACCTTAATCATTTGCACTCCCGTATTTTTGTCCTCAGACACCTCAGCGCCAACCCAACCAAAAAGCTCCTCACCAGCTTTATGGCCATAAACAACATGGTATTGACGCGCTCCATTAACGGGAGTGAAATACAAAATTGCATCTTTCCCTTGGCGATCAATTTGGAACAAATCAGCTAGACCAACTGGGCTAACATCACCACAGTAAAACGGCTCTGACGCAAAAGACCCGCCGCTCGACGACCGATCCCGCGCTGGACCCGAAATAGACGGTATCCATGGCACCGCCACACTCCACGCTCCACCACACCTCGTGGTAGCAATAATCCGACCCCTATCATTTGGATCCTCATAAATCTCCCAAGGCACTATATGTGGGATGGTAGCCACCTCAGCCCAATCATCCATAGTTGTATCTTTGCCCTTAGTGGACACAAAAACTTTCCCCATCATGGCAGTAATATATAAATTGTTGGGGTTTCTAGAATCTATTTTCACCACATTCACACTTTGAGTTTCATCAAACATTTGCCTCCAAGTCCCACCCAGATCAGTGGAAACATAAACCCCTCCGCCCTCACCATCAACGAGATATTTGTCTTGCCCCTCTCGCGCATGCCCCCATTCATAAACTTGTTTTCGCACCGAAGTCCCCGCATACAAAGTGCCATCACTTGCCCGATCAATGGAAAAAATCCATGTACCCTCATCATAATAATCACTTTTGGTATCATTGGGGCGATTAAGTTTCGTCCAAGTGGTAGAACCACTTGTCAAATCCAAATAGTAGGTATCCGCAAATCTTCTAATGTCTGCGCTTGGCGTGCGTCCAGTATGAAGAAATAAGGTTTTATTGTCAGTGCCCAGAGTCAATTCATGGGCCCCAATCCCCAGCCGTCCCGAACCAGCGCTCGCCTGCTTGCTGATACCATCGCTCATCAGCGACCAAGTGGCTCCCGAGTCGGTGGAGCGAAAAACCCCCAAACCATTGCTAGAAAAATAAGCGGTGTTTTTATTTACTGGATCAAAAACAATCGCCGTGGGCAAGATTTTGAGATAGGTGTCCGGAAAGCCAGCAACCTCGTTGATTACCGCTTCATTCCATGTTTTGCCGCCGTCCGTGCTTCGAATAATACGCCCGCGAATATTCGCGACTGTCGCCTCCCCATTAATCACATCCAAAACCGCCTCCGGCAAATACTCCCCTCCATCGCCTTTGTAGCGATTAGAGTTCACATTACTGGTTAGAATTATGTTGGGATTATTGGGATCAAAAGCCACCCCCCAAGCATTCGTAATTCTAGCCAACCCAGCAATTTCTGGATTTACTTTAGCCCAAGATTTGCCGCCGTCAAAACTTTCCCAGAGGCCAATATCGGTCCAACCCGAGTATTGATGATTAGGGTTAATTGGATTAACCGCAAAGGAGCGCTGGCCCGCAGGCTCAACTCCAGTGGTAGTATAAAAAGTTCGACCCCCCTCTTGTTTGACGATTTTACTTTCCATGCTTTTCCAAGTCAAACCGCCGTCTAACGTTTGCCATGCGGTATAACTGCCGGAAATTACTGCTTGGTTGGGATTACTTTTATTGACAGCGATCCCCCTATTGGTGCGAATACCATTATTCATTTCGGCGATAGAGCCCGAGGTAAGATAGCTTTTCTGTTGGAAATACGTGGCCTCGAAAGACCATAGCCAAGTCTCTCCCAAATCATGCGAAACAGCAATACCCGCAGTATTCACATTTGATGTCCAATCCAGATAATTTCTATCCCAAGATGCGGTATTCCCGCGATCGCTATTGAATGATACATATATGGTATTGCCCACAACCTGCAGAGCCCGAAAATAATGCTGATGACGAACATTATTGACGAAATTGCCATTTTGTAATTTCATCTTACTGTAAAAATCGCTCTCACCAGCGAGCGTATTACCGCCAACAACCTTGGTCCATGTCGCGCCAAAATCAGTGCTTTTTTGAATCTCAAATCCATTTTCGTTGGTGATGTATATTGTCAAATCGTCTCCAGAAACCGCGAATTGCCCGAAGCGATTTTTGGTAAGGTTGCGCTCCAACACGCTACCGTCTTGACCAAACACGTATATTCCTTCATTCCCCATGAGCACCAACTTATCTCCAACGAGCACCATATCCACATAGTCGCCATATCTGCTA
>WRMU01000018.1 GCA_009776965.1 Microgenomates group bacterium
GTTCCGTTCCCCACAGTATTCGCCGCCACCGCCGCCAAGGATATTCCCCCCGACCTGCCGGGGTATTGGCCATAAGCAAAAGTCCCTCCCTGCCATTCCGTATAGCTAAGCAGCCCGATGCGCGAGTTCATCACTGGCGCGCCGTTTCCGCCCGAAAACACAAATTGATTAGTCGTATCTCCGCTGGGATTATAAGTGCCCGCCGTCCATGTCCCATGCGTGCTGCCCCAGCCCGCCACCGACGGATTGCCATTACTCATGGGCATCATATCCCAATCATAAGTCGGGATCGCCGCCGCTTTAGTAAATCCGCCGATTTGTGCTGGCAGCGAATTATAGAAATTATCTAGCCGAATCAAGATATTATTAGCTAAATGGATCGACAAATTATTATGATAATTTGTCGGCGAAGTCCCCGCGCTCCCCGAGTTATCATGATTAAACGACTGATAAGCCCCCGAGCGATTACCCAGATAGTAACAATTCGCGCTGCCCCACCAACAATAATTATCCATCAACATCCAATAAGTGTAGTTCCCCGCCGCCCCAAATCCGCTATTCCCCACTTTCGCCGTCCCGTCGGAGTTACGCGCCAACATTTTCACTAGCTTATAGGGCAAAACCGGCGCATTTTGGGTGGCGCAATTGCCAGCATTTCCCGCGCTAGTATCACACATCCCCGTATCCGTCCCCATAATTTGGATCACCGACCCAATCGGCAAATCGCCCAAAGTGACCGCTGTCTGCGCCCGAACGCTCGAGGTATTCAAAAGCACTCCCCAAATTGTGAGTGCTGTGATTAGTAGCTTCTTGGTGGAGAGTATGTTCATATAAACTAATTAAACCACTTTTTTGTTTGGCTTACAACCCCCAATTTTGGTATTTGCCACTCCCGCCTTAATTTCCTCCCTCACCCTCTTTTGCAGCCGCCAAGTATGCCCATGTCTCGCATGTCCCAGCCAACTCGCCATCGACTGGTCCAGAGTCTTCAAGAGCTTCTCCTTTTTCTCCGGATCCTTGGCTTCATGATACCTCTTAACCAACCGCTTATTTTTCCTCCTCCTCCTTTTTTTGCTATCTTTCCTGATCAGACGCACTATTTTCCCCGTGTCTTCCTTAACATGAAAATGCCATCCCAAAAAGTTCACTCCTTGCCTAATCGAAAAAATCTGCGTCTTATTATTCAATTCCAGTTTTTCTTTTTCGCTCAAAAACTCCCCAATCCGCTGCCGACAGTCTTGCAAAAACTCCTTATCATGATGTAATAACGAAAAATCATCCATATAGCGCACATAATACTTAACTCGCAGCTGCTCTTTAATAAAATGATCCATATCCGACAAATACAAAATCGCAAAAAACTGACTGGTCAGATTCCCAATCGGCAGTCCCTTGCCCTTGGGCTTAACTTCGCCCGTCTCCTTATCTATAAACTCCGGACTGCTATCAATAATCGTCTCCATCAACCACATCAGCTCCTCGTCATAGCCAAATAGCTTCCTGAGCTTCTCCTTAATTCTCTCATGATCAATATTATAGAAAAACCCCTTAATATCGCATTTCAAACACCAAAACTCGCTCGATTGGCGATGGCAGGCCGTCAGCTGCTGCGTAAACATTCTAATCGCATAATGGGTTCCTTTCTTAACTCTATTTGCCGCATTAGCGTCGATAAAATGTTTCTCCATTCGCGGCAGAATCACTTGGCATAAAGCATGTTGCACCACTCTATCCGCAAACGGCAGCGCCATGATCAATCTCTCCTTGGGCTCCGTAATCGTAAAAATATGATAGGGGCTCACTCGATAGGTATGATTTTTTAAGCGCTGCGACAAAGTTGTCAGCCTAGTCAGCAGTCCCAGCTCAAACTCCTTGATCGGCTCTTTGTTACTTTGTCCCTTTTTTGCCTGTCCATAGGCCCGATAGAGATTATCCCATGCCACTACTGCCGCAAAATTAATATTTTTCATAAAAACTAATCGGCTGCGCCGTTAATAATTAACGAAAAACATATGTGTCTGCCCAAAAACAGAAACACAGTTTGCGCAGCCCTATTTTCTCGCCCGAGGGCGAAAGATTTACCCGCCTTTGATCTTTGATCTCTTGCTCAAGCTGACCTTAGTCAGTACTTGCCAGCGCAAAACCAAATCCGGCTCAACCCCATTATTGTTATTGGCGTTGTTCGTGTTCACCGAATTCGTCGCATGGTTCGCGTTCACATTCCACGCGTTCGTGCCCGACGTCGAATTGGCGTTGGACTAATTTTTTTTAGTCCCCACTAGCTTCGGATAAACCTCCACCCATCCATAATACATCCTTTTGGCCTCTGTTAGCAACCCACACCATTTTCCCATCTTGCTTGTACTCACCACTTCTAAGCGTATTGCTTGTTGCATTAGCATCTCCAACATCCGTATGCTCGCCAGAGTTCTCTCCTGATATCGCCTGCATTCTCGAAAAGACTTCTCGTCCACCACCCGCATCGTATTAGCCTCAGTCACCAACCACACCGCATCCACCGATAGTTTCACAATCCTATCCCGAAAAACATGAGCATACTGCCTCGGAAAGTTAGTAGTAACCGTCAGGGTCATATCACTCAATTCCATCAGTTTGTCCGCTAACTTTAGCGACGGAGAGTTTTTCACTACCCCCATTATACACTAATTAAGCTTACCCGCTCACCCCAAAACTTTCCCTTCCATCCTAACCAAACTTGCGCACTAACCCCACAACTTTCCCTTGGATAGTAATATTCAAGGCATAAATTGGCAACCCTTCGCCATTAATCGCCTCCAGCCGCACTCGACTTTCCTCCTTAAAATAGCGCTTGAGCGTGGATAGCCCTCCGTCCAAAATCGCCACCACCACTTCTCCCTCGCCCACTTCCTCAATTTCCTCCACAATCACCATATCTCCGTCTTTAATTTGGTCATTTAGTAAACTTTCTCCCCGCACCTCGAGGACAAACGCTCGTTTTTTGCCGCTGACAATCTCCGGCGAAACTTTGAAAGTGGCGTTTTGGTCGATATATGGAGCAATCGGCGCCCCAGAAGTCAGATAGCCCGTGATCGGCAAGTCGATGCTATCGGTCAGGCGAATATAAGTCCTATTCACCAGCTCCAGCGCGCGGCTTTTGCCTCGGCTGCGCCTAATTAAGTTTTTCTGCTCCAGCGCGATGATATGTTCATGCACCGTCGCCACGCTCGAAACCCCCACTGCCTCGGCAATCTCCTTGAGCGTCGGCGCAAAATCATTGCGCTGGATATACTGACAGATAAAATCATAGACCTGCTTCTGTTTCTTATAAAGAGTAATTGCCATAAAAAAACCTTTCTTTACTCTTAATAAACCCGAAATTAGCCAAAGAGTCAATAGGCAAAATTGACGCGTTCTGCTCTCAATATGCTAAACTTACAAACATGACACTCTCTGGCCAGCAGCTCCCTACACAAATCCCCGTCCTCAGTGATAACAGCACAGCCCTTGCTCAATGCCACCTCCACGATAGATGTGTCCGCAATCCCCAACCTCGACAAAACGTTCCTATCACGAATCAAGTCAGCCACTCTTTTCCAGCTCTCCTTCATACCACTCCCTAAAAAATCGACTGACTTATCAAAGTATTGATTATTAGTGTGATCTCTGCCCCTTTTTGCTCTTTTATCCAACGGAATCAAATTAGACACTTCAGCCAAAATGTATGGAGTAATTATTAAACTGCTACTTTCTGACAGAATCTTGGCTATCATGTCATAGTCTTTCCCAAAATATCCATCAATTCTTTTATGGTTAGTAATATTGAGTGGATTTTCACAGCCCACTAAATACGCCAAAAGCGTATTAGCATCCAACAACACCCCTTTTTTACGGCATATCCTGATTAAGTCAATATATGACACGGAGGAGTACTCTCAAGCTAAGACCTTAACTTCATCGAAAGTACTTCGCCCGTATTAAAATCAACATTAATGACCTTAAACTCCCTTTTTGTCGGCGCTCCATAAAACACAGCCAACGGGTCTTCATTGTTTTGATTTATGTTAGTATAACTAATCGTCACCGACCACACCCCCTTGTCTTTATCCAGCTCAATTTCCTCTAATTTTGGATTGCTATAATTAGCCTTCTCCGGCATTATGTCTACAAAATATTCCGCCGCCCTCTTAAATGCCTCGGCCGCTTCTATTTTCATATATGCTTTCCTTTCTGGAACTACTTTGAGCGTTTTGTCACAAGAAAGGTTGCTAGACTGGGCAGTTTTTTTCATACCCTAAGTATATTACAAAAAGTCAACTCCTGCTCATGCAAAACGGATTAGTATTATAACACTTTTTATCATTTTTTTATAGTTTGATTATGTTTATTCCCCCCTAAATACAGAACGGACATTTGCGACCGCATTAAACTTAACAAAATTGGGGGGGAGTATCCTGATTATATCATTACTTTGCTATAATAGGTTTTATGGCTATCAAAAAAATCTCCTCAGTCTTAACCAACCTCACCACCAACCCTACTTCCCCCCATGAATTATTCGCCGATACTCCTCCCGTCAAAATCAACAAACATATCCAAAACCCCATTCAACTGCGCGCCCTCCAACTTGCCGACAAGTTCTCCGACCGTAAAAACAAGGTCATGTATCTCAACGTCTGCAAAACCCTCTCCGATGTCCTCATCGACCAAGCCGAGCAATTCGCCACCGATGCCCCCACCGACACCAAAGGCGCTCTGTTTATGTGGAAAATCAAACAGCTCCGCAGCGAATACCAAAAGGCTGGGAAGAACTTCCGCCGCGAGCCCCATTCTCCCCCCAAAACCCGCTCCCGCCCCCCAAAACAAAAGGGCCTATTTGCCAAGTGATATTTATTTGCTATAATAGTCAATCTTATGCCAATTCTAAAAAATGCTCAAAAGGCGCTGCGCGCCAGTCAACGCAAAGCCATTATTAATACTCGTGTTCGCTCGCAGGTCAAGACCACTTCCGACAAAGTCAAAAAAACCAAAGATGTTAGTCAACTACCCTCAGCCCAGAGCGCCATTGATAAGGCGGTGAAAAAAAACTTATTATCCAAAAACAAAGCCGCTCGCCTCAAAAGCCGCCTTACTAAATTAGTAAGTGCTAAATAATATCCGCAACTTCTCCATCATCGCTCATATTGATCATGGTAAAACCACCTTGACCGACCGTTTTCTCGAGCTCACCAAAGCTGTGCGCCGCGATAAGCTAAAGTCTCAGATGATGGACAGCAACCCCATCGAAAGAGAACGAGGCATCACCATCAAACTCGCCCCCGTGCGCATGAACTATACGGCTCAAGACGGCCAGAATTATATTCTTAATCTCATCGACACCCCTGGGCATGTTGATTTTGGCTATGAAGTTTCTCGTTCTCTGGCCGCCTGCGAGGGAGCCCTCCTCATAGTTGATGCCACCCAAGGAGTCCAAGCCCAAACTCTCAGCAATTTTCATAAAGCTCGTGAGCTAGGTTTAACCATCATTCCCGTTATCAACAAAGTTGATCTGCCCGTCGCTGACACCGACCAAACCACGCTCGAACTCATCGACGCTTTTGGCTTCCGCGAAGAAGAAATTATCGCCGTCAGCGCCAAAAGCGGCCTCAACGTTGCCGCTGTTCTCGAGCAAATTGTCCGCCGTCTCCCTCCTCCCATAACCACCCCCGCTGCCCCTCCCCGCGCCCTCATCATCACCGCCACTTTCGATCGCCATAAGGGTGCTATCGCTTATGTCCGGATGATCGACGGCGCTATTTCCGCCAAGGACGAGCTCTTTTTTATTAATAAACAAAAAAGTTTTTCTCCTCTCGACTTAGGATTTTTCACTCCCGCCCCCGCCTCCCAACCCCGCCTCACCGCTGGCGAAGTAGGTTTTATCGCCACCGGCCTCAAGGACATCCGCGACCTCCAAATCGGCGACACCATCACTTCTCTCGCCCATAAAGACGTCGCGATAGCCTTATCCGGCTATCGCGAACCCAAGCCCGTGGTTTTTATGGAGCTTTTCCCCATCGACGCCGACGAGTTTCCTCTCCTCCTCGATGCCGTCACCAAACTAAGTTTCCATGACGCCGCCCTCCAGTTTTCCAGCACCCATAGCAATGCTCTCGGCAGCGGCCTACGCGCCGGTTTTTTAGGCATCCTTCACGCCGAAATTGTCCTCGAGAGATTACAAAAAGAGTTTGATATTGCCCTCATCGCCACCAGCCCCACCGTTGAATATCAAGTTATCATGAAAAATACCAATCAAACCCGCCTCGTCCATAGCCCCGTGAGCATGCCCGATCCCAGCCAAATCTCCAGCATCCAAGAACCCATCATCCATGCCCAGATCTTCTCCCCCGAAGCCTATGTTAGCTCCCTAATTCAATTTGTCCAGAACCGCCGCGGCATTCTCCTCGAGAGCGAATATCTCCTCGGCAATACCGTCCTCAAAATCGAGCTTCCTCTCTCCGAGCTCATCACCAACTTTCATGACGAGCTCAAATCCCTCAGCAGCGGCTTCGCTAGTCTCGAGTATGAGCTAGCTGGCTTCAAAGAAGTGGACGCCCTCAAAGTCAATATTCTCCTCAACGGCGAAGTTATCGAAGCTCTCAGTTTTATTGCCGTCGCCTCCGAGGCCGACCAACAAGGCCGAAATATGGTTAGCAAATTAAAAGAGGTGGTTCCCCGCCAAATGTTCGAAATCCCCATCCAAGCCGCCATTGGTGGCAAAATTATCGCCCGCGAAACCATCAAGGCCTTTCGCAAAGATGTCACCGCTAAGCTCTATGGCGGTGATGTCACTCGCCGCCAGAAACTCCTCAAAAAACAAGCCAAGGGTAAAAAACGCATGAAACAATTTGGTAAGGTCGAGCTAAGTCAGGACGTTTTCTTAAGTTTATTGCGCAAATAATCCACTCCCAGTCCCGCCCAAACTCCCGTCAGCATCAGCCCGAAAGTTAAAGCCGGCAAATAATGATATAAAAACATAATTCGCGGGCTCAGCGTCCAAGGCAAAAATGAAAACCCATAAAGAGCCAACAACAAGGCCATATTGCGTTGTGTCTCGCTCGCTAACCTCCCTCGCTGTTTAATCAACAAATATCCACCAGCCGCCGCCGTCAGCCCTCCGCTCACCACCACCGCTGTCATGATTAATAAATTGCTCCGCAGATAAATATCTGGATCATTCGCATTATAATAAACTTCTTTTTGCCCCCATACCCATTCCCTCGGCCCGCTCGCTGCGTAATGCTCCAAGTCTGTCCTATTTTGATAAGCCCAAATCTGCTGATGTAAACCCACCAAATGATCCGGACTCTTTCCCATCCATAACATCGGGCTATAAATCAATAAATAAGTCAGCAATATAATCAGCACTGTCAGCTCCAACTTCCCCAACACCCGCCAGATCTTCTGCTGTGCCAGCTTGCTCATGCTCACCACCAAAATCACCGGCGCAATCAATGCCACCGACCATTTAGTACCTATCGCCAGCCCAAAAACCGCCGACATCACCCCCCATCTCATCCAAGATTCTGGCCTTTCCAAACTCCATAACCACGCCCTCACTCCCAGCAACATCCACCAAATCATCATCATGTCGTTCATCCCAATGCGCGACTGCGTAATCAACATCGGCTCTATGGCCACTAGCCCCGCCCCCACCAACCGCGCCGCCCACAATCTAGGAAAGAGTTTTTTTAATAAAGAATAAACCATCACCACCACCCCCACTCCCGCCGCCGCGCTGCTGATCCGCCAAGAAAAACTATTATCTGCTCCCCATATTTTCATGCTCAAAGCCTGCCCATACTTATTTAGCGGCGGATGCAACCAATCAATCCAAGTCCCCGACTGTTGCTCAATACCTATCTCACTCAAATCTCCGTGGGTCCATTCAAAAGCTCGCTTGTCTCCCTGCATGATCAACCGCGCGGTGGGGATATGATAGACCTCATCAAAATAATAACGACTAGGTTCGCTCAAATGATTTACCCGCAAAAACGCAGCCAAAACCACTATTCCCACCACCGCTATTTTTTCTAAATGTTTTTTCATGCCGCCAGCCAACTCAATATATCCGCCAGATATAAAATCAAAAACACACTCACCCCAAATATTACCACCGTCCCCAGCAACAATTTATCCTTCACCAACACTAAGGCCGGCGACTCGCCCTCTTTTTTCTCATAAATCACCTGTAAATAACGCATCACCCCCAAAATTACCAAAGGAATAGTTATCATTAACACTTTAGCCGGCTGCAATAACTGCGGCAACACCGTCCCAAACAAGGAAAACAATTCCTTGGGATGATCAATTTGAATAAACTGATATTGAAAAGCAAAAATCGCATAAGTCAGCCAAGTCGAATTAGCAAACATGCCGGTATATTGCTCCAGCAGCGGCTGCGAATAATGCTGCAGCGTTTTGCGGGTCAGCCCAGAGTTTTCTCCGCCCAGTAGCGTCAACTCGCTCTGCCTTTTTCCCACCGCCAGAAACAGCGATGCCGAAATCACAGTTAGCAAAAACCACACACTCATATGTAAGTTCACCACCGCCGCGCCCGCATAAACTCTAATCACAAAACCAAAAGCAATACTTAAAACATCCAGTATCGGCAGCGTTTTTAGCCACAACGAATACATCGTTTGCAACCCCAGATAACAAAGCAAAGCTCCCGTGAATAAAGTAGGTAAGCGCAGCGACCCCACCATGCTCAAAGTTGCCAGCACCATCGCCAAAATAATCGCCGCTCGCTCCGAAATCATTCCCGAAGCAATAGGTCGATTTTTTTTGAAGGGGTGTTGAGAGTCTTTTTTCTTATCCACCACATCATTCACCAAATACACGCTCGAACTAGCCAAACAAAATAAAAAAATCGCCCATATCACTGTGATTAAATAAGGAAATCTCCCCACCGGTTGATAAAAAAGTAATCCCGAAAACAATAATGGAGCCAACAAAATCACGTTCTTTAGCCACTGCAGCGGTCGTAGGGTTTTAACCACAGCCATCCCATAACTCATAGAGCCTATTGTATCATCTTTGAGCTATTTTTGCCTACTGATTTTATCTTCACTCCAATCAAAAATATAAAAGTCAAACTCACCGCAATAATCAAAGTCACAATTTTCCCCGTGGTATCCAAAACCAGCGATAATAACCCCATCAACAAAGCCACTCCCCAATAAAAAAACGCAATCGTTCGCTTACTCCATTTCAAATGGTCCAGCAACTTATGATGTAAATGTCCTCGATCCCCCCAAAACGGCGACTTGCCCGCCCTGATGCGCCGAATAATAGTAAACGCCGCATCTGCTGTGGGGATAGCCAAAACCATCAGCATTGTTGCCACTTTCGCCCCGCTCAAAACCGCCAACACACTCAAAAAATATCCCCCCAAAGACCCTCCGCCATACCCAGGCATCATCTTTTGGGGATAAAAGTTCCAATACAAAAACCCCCCAAACGCTCCCGCCACAATTGCGCTAAGCATCGTTGTATTCCATACCGTCTGGCTTTCATCCCCCAAGAACCGCAAGGATAGTAGCCCGATAAAAAAACAAGCAATCATCACAAACCCAGGCATCTGCCCATCCACTCCCTTGGCCCAATTAACAATATTCATATTCCATACCATAAACACCACCACCCCCACTTGGCTCAATATCTGCCACCAACTTCCCCATTGCCAAATCTCCATCACTCCCTCCCCCAAAGGATTGGTCACAAACTTCACCGCCACTCCCGACCATACCACCCCCACTGCCACCAAAATATTTGCCCCCAACCGCACCAAAGGATGCACATTATACACATCGTCCGCCCATCCCACTATCATCAATAACAACATCCCCGCCAAAATCATCAACATCTGTTTATCCAACCCCAAAAACACCGCACTCGCCACCAAAATCGCCGCTCCCACCACTATCCCTCCTCCGCGAGGCACACTCCCCGCATGGGTTTTTTTATATTTAGCCAATACCGTATTTTTGTCTGGCTGCTCCAGCCACTCATTTTTCCTATACCATTTAATCACTATTGCCCCCGCCGCTATCGCCGCCAAGCAACTGGTAATTAAAGCAATTCCTAATATCCACATATTTTTTAAGTCACTAAAATTATAATTCGCAAAGTAACCACCAACAACAACACCTCCCATACCACCGTCACCCAACCAATAATTTTTTTGCTCGCCCCAGCGTCGCTGTCTCCCCTCACCATCAACTTCAATAGCAAACTCACCAGCAATATCGCTCCCCCAATTATCGGCAGAATCCATAAGTGTTTTTTGTCCGCCAACTGATTATTATCTTCCGCCAGCGAATACCATAGAGGGATTTGTGGCTGCAAATAAAACAACCGCCACCATACCACCACTGTGTGTACGATACATATTGCCAGACTAATTAAAAAAGTTGCCATAATTCTAGTTGTTCTCCTTTATATATTCTTTCATAGCGACCGCGCAAATAATCATAAAATCCTGCCCAATCCCTGCCCTTAGCGCTTTCATCATCATTATTCATCACCACCACAAAAGTTGGTTGTTTTCTCACCAAACCAGCCAACCATACATTTAGTGCTTCTTCTTGAGCCACCCTATCATAAAGATGATAATCAGTCACATACGCACTCACCGGCAGCTTTTTAGTCTGGGCATAAAGACTCGGATTATTCCCCCAAATCAGCAAATACTCGCCCTCATCGCTGCTAATCAGCGGAGCAACCGCATAATTATCCTTCACCAAATTATCAAAAGAAGCATACCAAGCAAAAATATTTTGCTGCTTATTCATATATTTAATAAAGTTGCCATAATACTCCACTATTATCTTCCCCGCTGTTTTCGCCTCCAGCTCCCGCACCTCCAAAACCTTCGCACTCCCCATCGCCACCCCCATAAACACCGCCAATATTCCCGCCATCTTTAAGCCCTCTGTTTTTCTAGTCAATTGTTTAATCAGCATCACTCCCCCCAAAGCCACACTCCCCGTCAGCTGCAACCAATAATGCGCATAATTCCTTCCCGATAAAGTAGTCCCCACTGTGCTGCAAAACAACCATAACACCATAATTTTCACCTCCCAGCTAATATGCTTATTCTGCCACCACAAAAAGCCCAGCAATCCCGCCAATACTATCACCACCGTTTTCCCAGAAAACATACTCGCCCAAGAAGTATAAGTCAGACTATAAAACACCGCGCTGTCAATCATCGCCGCTAAATTATTATTTACCAAAGACCAAATCAATCCCCCCGCCGCCACTATTACTCCCCCTCCCAACATGCTCAACAAATATGGCAGTCTCTTTTTTAGCTCCTTCAAGTTCAAAAACACCACCGGCAGTATCCATATCCCCACCTCCAGCAACGCCTGCGATTTAATCAACAAACTCAACGCCCAGACCACTCCCGCCACTCCCGCTGCCACCATTCCTTTCCATTTCTGCTCCATCTCATCCTCAACTTCTTTTAATACCCCGCTCCTGAGCCAACAATAAGCGCCCACCAACACTAAGGGTATAAACAAAACTTCTGCATTCACCACATTCCCTTCCAAAACTGGCAAATTAAATAACAATACCCAAATCAAACTCGCCGTCCACGCCAACCACTTATTTTTTAATAATATCTGAGCAATTTTATAAAAAAACGACAGCCCCACAATGGCCATCACTGCCCCCAACATTTTCCAAGCCAAAATATTTGGCAAAAAACTTGCCAGCCAATAAATCATTGGCGGCTTATGATCAAAAATATCTCTATACAAAACCCAGCCCCTGCTCAAAGCCTGTCCAATACTCAAATAAATACCTTCGTCGCCATACCAATACGGCTCAAACAAACTAGGCAGTCTCAACAAAATTAGCAATACCAGTAATATTAGTAGTGAGCCATTAAACTTTTTTTGCAACTCACACTTTCTCCGTTACTTTATACTCCAATTTCTTGCCCATCATCAATCTGGTGTGCGCATCAATCCCCGGCAATGCCGAATAGAAAAACCCCACAATTGGCGCCAGCAAAAACTCAAATGGCTGCAATAAATAACTCAAGAACGAACTGTTTTCTGGGCGTTTTGGTCGATTAAGCGCATCAATAATAAAAATAATTATCATGCTCATTAAAGCAATTGTCAGCAGAGTGGAGGAGACCTGTGGCAGCGTTTTACCCAGAGTGGTTTTATTAAACTCGCTGTTTAATAAGGGCGGCAATAAAGCCGACACCGTCACCGCAAACCAATTCACCGGCCACAACAAATGATCTTCCAACACTTTAATCACCCGAATGAACTTTTGCCAAAAAGGGATTTCGTCATGAATAAAAAACTTACGCACCAAATAAACATCATCGCTCACCCCCCAAGCCCATCTTTTTAATTGCTCATATTGATTTTTGAAAGTCGCCAATTTTTTCTTCGATTCCGGCATGTCCGCATAAATCGGCAGAAATATTGGCTCCACCGCAAACTTTCCCTCCTTCGCAAAATAAGATTTGAAAAACATATGATAATCTTCCGGAATAACATCCGTATCCCAGTAGCCAATCTCATCCACATGCTTAAGGGTGGTGGAATAGGTGGAAAAATTGATCAGCCTGTCGCGCCGTGTCAGAATATACATCTGATTAATCGAGGCTATCACCCCCACCACTCGAATAGGTGCCGGCACCTGCCAGACGTTATTATAAAACACAATTCCTCCCTGCCATGAATGATTATAGGGATTATCAATAGTTAAAAATGAATAAGTCAAATAAGCAAAATACGATTTATGCAGCAGCACATCCGCGTCTTCGCAGGTCACAGTAATATTGTTAATGTCCAACCCCTGCTCGTCCACTAGTTCGCGCTTGAGCTGCTTCCCCCCCCAGCTAGTGTTCGAACTCTTGCCCTTCACTTCTCCTGCAATATCCGGATGAAAGCTCGCCGACAAACTACCAAACTTTCCTTTGAACTGCCTAGTCAATTCTTTGGCCTTTTCCCATGCCTCCTTGCCCTCTCTTTCTTCAAAAGCCAATATTAAATGCAAGTTCTCCAGAGGGAAAGTTTGTTTGGTCAGAGAGTTTAGTGTCCTCTCTAGCGTGGAAAGTGGTTCTTGGTAGGTGGGAATGATAATCGCATGGTGAACTTTTTTATATTTCGCCCCAAAATTGGTTTTTAAGTCCTCCATCCAATCAAACTGACTCGCTTTCTTTATCTTAAAATGCGCCAACACTGCTCCCAAAGCCATCACCAAAGATCTCCAGAGCCAATAGACCGTGAAGGTGATCACATAAACCGCCACCGCCTCCGGCACCAAAAACGATCCCCAGATAGGAAACAAAATCATATTCCAAGAAAAAAGCCCTGGGATAATTTCTAACAACCGAGTGGTCTTATTAGGATAGCGAATAATCCACTTCTTAAATAATTTTAGCATAACTAACCCCCCAATTATACTATATATCAGCTGCTCAGCGAAGCATAAATGGATTATTTTCGAAGTTGAAAGGAAAAAGAGATTCGATACGTACTTTACGTACGTTGAGAATCGCTTTTTACCTCTCGAGCTGTGCTCGAGAC